>JBGOTT010000001.1:0-41472 GCA_041476585.1 Gammaproteobacteria bacterium
CTTTGCATCTGGGCGCGGCGAACGGACCGTTGCTCAGGCCCCTGCCCCTGCCCTACGCTGCGTGACGAATTATTACGTCTGCTACCGCGAGGCGGCAATGCTCGGCGTGGCGCGCAGGACCGAGCGCTTCGTATGTGCCTGATCCTGGTTGCGGTTCGCGTTCATCCCGAATACCCGTTGATCGTCGCAGCCAATCGCGATGAGTTTCACGCGCGCCCGGCCGAGCGCGCCGCGTTCTGGAAGGACTATCCCGGGATCCTCGCCGGACGGGACCTGCAGGCCATGGGCACGTGGACGGGCATCTCGCGCGCGGGCCGTTTCGCCGCCGTCACGAACTATCGCGGCGGACGCGATGCGAATGCGGCCGAGTCGCGGGGGTTGCTGGTGACGCGGTTTCTCGAGGATGGTGTTTCCGCTGGCGAATATGTGACCAATGTCGCGCGACGCGGAAGCGATTACAGTGGATTCAACCTGCTCGCAGATGACGGAGACGAACTGTGGTGGTGCTCGAACCGCGGCGGCGAGCCGCGGCGCCTCGAGCCAGGCATCTACGGGCTCGGGAATTTTCTGCTCGATACGCCTGAGGTTTCCGAGAACAAGGCGCAGCTCGCGCGTTCGATCGAAACGGCGCCTTCCGTCGAGCCGCTGTTCGGCGTGCTTGCGGCGGCGAGGATCGTGGCGCCTGAGTACGGCACGCGTTGCTCGACTGTGCTGATCCGCGGGAGCGACGGCCGGCTGCAGTTCGCGGAACGGGAATACGATGCGGGCGGCATTGAAGGAGATACGGTTCGTTTCGAGCTGGGACTCAGATAAGAACGTCGGGAAAATTTTCTTCAGCGTCGGCGCAATATTCGCATCATCGGCGCCGCGCGGCGGCGAGCACGCGGGAAGCGGCAGCCGGCTGTATACATGGCCGGCATTTTGACGGTAAAAATGCTGGCGGTCTATACAGATTGTCCGAGCGCGCCCGGGCCGAGCGCGGCGAGGAATTGGCGGCGCGAGTTCATTTGATCACCTTCTCGGCGAATCAATCACGAGTCTCCGGCGCATCGCCTGGTGCGGAATGCCCGCGTCCGGGTATACGTTCCCCTCCTCCGCAAAACCATGTCGTCGGTAGAACCCGAGTGCATGAGTCTGCGCGGAGAGCATCACCTCCCGGTCGCCACGCTCGCGCGCCGCATTGATCAGCGTTTCGAGAATTGCGGCTCCAACTCCCTGCCCCCGCCACTCCTTCAGCACCGCCATCCGGCCGATGTGGCCGTCAGGCAACAATCTGCCGGTGCCAACCACTGTTCGGCCTTCGGTCCGCGCGAGCGCATGCACGCAAACGGCGTCGTTTTCGTCATTCTCGATCTCCACCGGAACGTTCTGCTCCTCGACGAACACCGCGAAACGAATCGGCGTAGCCTCTTCCTTCGCTTCGCTCCAGGAAACAAGCTCGATCCGCACCATATGAAAAGTATAATTCGCTTCATGAAAAGCCTCTGGAACGACACCGAAGCGGCGCAATTCACCGCGCCGCTCGGCCCGCGCGTCTACACCTCCCGTCTGCTCGGCCGCGACAAAACGCTGGTCCTGCACGGCGGCGGCAACACTTCCGTCAAGCTGCGCGAAAGGAACTTGTTCGGGGAGGAAGAGGAGATACTGTACGTGAAGGGCAGCGGCTGGGACCTCGAGACCATCGAGGCGGCCGGATTCGCGCCGGTTCAACTCGGCTATGTGCAACGGCTCGCGCGGTTGCCGAGCCTGTCCGATCCGCAAATGGTGAACGAGCTCGCAACGCACATGCTGCGCGCGAGCGCGCCTGCGCCTTCGGTCGAGACGCTGCTGCACGCCATCCTGCCGCACCAGTACGTCGATCACACGCACGCCGACGCGGTGCTGTCGGTGTCGAATTCACCCGACGGCGAGAACCGCATCCGCGAGATCTACGGCGAACAGGTGGTGGTGATTCCGTACATCATGGCCGGCTTCGATCTTGCGGCGTACTGTGCGCGCGAGTTCCCGAAACAGGCCGGCGCCGGCACCATCGGCATGGTGCTGCTCTCGCATGGGGTATTTTCGTTCGGCATCGATGCGCGGCAGTCCTACGAGCGGATGATCAAGCTGGTGTCGATGGCGGAAGACTACCTCGCTGCGAAGAAGGCGTGGAGCCTGCCGCGGCCGGTGGAGCAAGCCAGGGACATCGATCGCAATGCGATCGCCGCGCTGCGGCGCGCGGTCAGCGACAGCGCCGGATTTCCACTGGTCGCCAGGATCAACGATTCGGCGAAATTCCGGGCATTTGCGGCCCGCAGCGACGTGGCGCAGCTGTCGCAGCGCGGCCCGGCGACGCCTGACCATGTGATCCGCACCAAGCCGCTGCCGATGCTCGGGCGCGACGTGGACATCTTTGCGAAAGGCTATCGCGCATACTTCGACCGCCATGCCACGCGCGCGAAGGTAAAGAAAACCATCCTCGACGTGGCGCCACGCATGGCGCTCGACCCGGAGTTCGGATTCGCCGCTTTCGGGCGCAGCGCGAAGGACAGCGCGATCGTCGAAGAACTCTACGATCACACCATCGACGTGATTCTGCGCGCCGAGGCGCTTGGCGGATGGAAGGCGCTCGGCGACAACCACATCTTCGACATCGAGTATTGGGATCTGGAGCAGGCCAAGCTGAACAAAGCCGGTGCAGCACCCGCATTCGCCGGAGAGATTGCGCTGGTGACCGGCGCGGCTTCCGGCATCGGCAAAGCATGCGCGGAAGCATTCCTGAAGCGTGGCGCCGCGCTGGTGGGCATCGACCGCAATCGCGCGATCGAAACACTGTTCAAGCGCCCGGATTTTCTCGGCGTGACCTGCGATCTCACCGACGTGCTCGCCGTACGGCGCGCGCTGGATGCTGCCGTCGAGCGCTTCGGCGGGGTGGACATGCTGGTGCTCAACGCCGGTATCTTCCCCTCCTCCGCGCCGATTGCCAGCCTGCCCGACGATTCGCTGCGAAATGCGCTTGCGGTAAACGTCGAGGCGCCGATGGCCCTGATGCGCGAATGTCACCCGCTGCTCAGGCTTGCGCCGCGCGGCGCACGCGTGGTGGTGATCGGCTCGAAAAATGTTCCCGCCCCGGGCCCGGGCGCGGGTGCGTATTCCGCGTCCAAGGCGGCGATGAACCAGCTCGCGCGCGTCGCCGCGCTGGAATGGGCGAAAGACGGCATTCGCGTCAACATCATTCACCCGAACGCGGTGTACGACACCGCGCTGTGGACGGAAGAAGTGCTTGCCTCGCGCGCCAAGGCCTACGGCATGAGCGTCGCGCAGTACAAGACCAACAACCTGCTCAAGACCGAAGTGTCCGCCAGGGACGTGGCCGAGCTCGCAGCGGAAATGTGCGGAGCGCTGTTCGCCAAGACCACCGCGGCGCAGGTGCCGGTGGACGGCGGCACCGAGAAGTTGGTGTGAGCGCCGTCCAGGCCGTCCGTTGGACGGGCGACACGCTCGAGCTGCTCGACCAGCGCCTGCTGCCCGAACGCAAGATCTACGTCACGTGCAGGAGCGCGGGCGACGTCGCGCAGGCGATCCGCGACATGGTGGTACGCGGCGCGCCGGCGATCGGTTGCGCGGCGGCCTTCGGCCTCGCGCTGGAGGCGAAACGCGGGGGCGACCTCGCCGCAGCGCAGACAACCCTCGCTGCCAGCCGTCCAACCGCGGTCAATCTCTTCTGGGCGCTGGAGCGCATGCATGGCGTTGCGAACGCGACAGCAGAGGCGATCGCCATCTTCGAAGAAGACCTTGCCGCGTGCAGGCGCATGGGCGAACTTGGCGCGGCGCTGGTCCCGGACGGGTCGCGCATCATGACCCATTGCAACGCCGGCGCGCTCGCGACGGCCGGTCACGGTACCGCGCTCGGCGTCATCCGCTCCGCGCGGGATGCAGGCAAGAAGGTCTCGGTGCTGGTAAACGAAACGCGCCCCTACCTGCAGGGTGCGCGCCTCACCGCCTGGGAATTGATCGAGGAAAACATTCCGGCCACGCTTATCACCGACAACATGGCCGGCCACCTGATCAGCCGAGGCGAGGTGGACCTCGTCATCGTCGGCGCCGACCGCATCGCAGCCAATGGCGACACGGCCAACAAGATCGGCACTTACACGCTCGCCGTGCTCGCCCAACGACATGCGGTGCCGTTCTACGTTGCGGCACCGGTTTCGACTTTCGACGCGAGCATCGCCGACGGCAGCGCAATCCCCATCGAAGAGCGCCCTGCCGGAGAAGTACTGGGATACCGCGGGACGCGCTGGGCGCCCGAGGGTGTGCGCGTGCGCAATCCTGCATTCGATGTAACGCCGGCCGGACTGATCACCGCGATCGTTACGGAGCGCGGTGTGCTGCAGCGCCCCGACCGCGCGGGCGTTGCGGCACTGCTTGCCGGGAACGCTTGATGAAGCTCACCCCTGATGCCACACCACCAGCCGCCGCGCGCCGACCCAGCGCTCGATTGCCATAATGTGACGACGATGCAATTGATCCGGATCTGCGCGAATTTCTGTCTGCTGCCATTCGTCGCAGGCTGCATTGTCTCGGCCGATCATCCGGCGCTCAAGGACGCGGCGTTGCCTGCGCTCATCCAGGCGCACCGCTTCGCCTATCACGGCACTGTAAATGGCGGCTATCAGCTCTCACCCGACGGCCTGAAACTGGCTTGGATCGGACCATCGCTGATGCGCAGCGCCCTGTTCGTGCGCGACCTTCGAACGAACGAAGTGCAGAAATATCGCGCCCTGTCGGGGGATTTCCGCTGGACCCCCGACAGCCGTCGGCTCTTGTATGGGGGCGGCGACACCTCAGGCGCCGAAAACCCGCACGTCTATATGCTCGACCTCGCCGATGCGGCGGCTGAGCCGGTGGACCTGACGCCCTATCCCGGCGTCAGGGCCGGCATCCACCAGATCGTCGCCGGGGATCCGGATCACGTGCTCGTTTACCACAACCGGCGCGACCGCAAACTGAACGATCTGTACCGCATCGACCTCAATACGCATCGGGAGGCGCTGGTCGGGCGCAATCCCGGAGACGCGGTTTCACCGGTCACCTCAGCTGACGGCAGCCTCCAGCGCTGGCAGAAGTCGCGCGAGGCGCAACGCCCCGCCGAGGAACGGCGCCAACCGCTTGCGGTGCGCCGGCCGGCGCTCGTGAAAAAGCCCGATGAAATCTTCCGCGTGCTTGGTTCAAGCGCGGACCGCTCGTTCGTATGGGCGCTGTCCAACCGCGGGCGCGAGCGCATCGCGCTGGTCGTCGCGCACCCGACGCTCGGCTGGGAGCGGGTCGTGTTCGAGGACCCGAACGTGGATGTGAGCGGTGTACTGATGAGCCGCATCACGCACGACCCGCTGATCGCGTATGCGCAGCCCGGTTACCCGCGGTCCGCGATCCTCGATGCGAAGTTGCGCGAGGACCTCGACGGGCTCGTAAAGGCGCAGGGGTACCGCCCGTTCGGGCTCGAGATCGTAAGCACGGACGAATCCGAGAATCGTATGGTCGTATCGGTTTACACCGATGCCCAGCGAAGCTACTACCTGGTCGACCGATCGAGCGGCAGCTACGCGCTGCTCGCCCAGAGCGTCGCGCAGGACCTCGCCCAGGCGCTGGTGCCGATACAACCGGTCGCGTTTGCGAGCCGCGATGGACTGCTGCTGCACGGCTATCTCACGCTGCCCCGCGGCGTCGAGCCGAAACGGCTGCCCATGGTGCTGATCGTGCACGGCGGTCCGTGGTTGCACACCAGCTGGGGCGACCCGATGCGATCGGAACATGCGGCCGACGCGCAATTCCTCGCCAATCGCGGCTACGCGGTGCTGCAGGTGGACTTCCGCGGCTCGACCGGGTACG
Source organism: Gammaproteobacteria bacterium (assembly GCA_041476585.1). Taxonomy (GTDB): domain Bacteria; phylum Pseudomonadota; class Gammaproteobacteria; order Burkholderiales; family SG8-39; genus JADGRQ01. The sequence continues at coordinate 5,872 of JBGOTT010000001.1, forward strand.
GGCACAGCTTTCTCACCGCCGCGATTGGCGAATTCGCGGGCAAGATGCAGGACGACCTGCTCGATGCCGTGCGTTGGGCGGTGGACCGCGGCATCGCCGATCCTGCGCGCGTTGCGGTGATGGGCTGGAGCTATGGCGGCTACGCCGCGTTGGTCGGACTCACCACGACACCGGAAGTGTTCGCCTGCGGCGTATCGCTCGGCGGCCCGACGGATCTCGCGTCACTGGTCGAAGCGTTCCCGCCCTATTGGACGGTGGATTTGTCGACGTGGCACGACTATGTCGGCAACCCGGCCAATCCGGAAGACCGCAAGGAAATGACGCTCAAATCACCGCTGTCCCATGCGCAGATGCTGCAGCGGCCGGTGCTGATCGTGCATGGCGCGAAGGATGTGCGCGTCAGGATCGAGCAGGCCGAGCGCATGGTGGACGCGCTGCGCCGCGCGGGCAAGCCGGTCGAGTATCTGGCGATCGAGGACATGGGCCACGGCATGGGATGGTGGGTGCACCGGCTCGCGGTCATGCGCCGGACCGAGGACTTCCTGCAGCGATGCATCGGGGGGCGCGCGAGCCGCTTCGACCCGTTCGATGCGGTGTCATGGGTGTGGACCCGGGTCAGTGGATGAGGGAGGCTTCCATGGCGGCGTTCACGAAAATTGTGCTGTACACCGATCGCGACGGTCGCGCGAAGTTCCGCGAAGAACAGGTGCCGCTGCCCGAAGGCACGCCGCAGGCCATGCTCTCGGCTGTATACCCCTCGGCCGGCTATCAATTGCGCCACAGCCCGGCCGGATTTCGCAGCCAGTTCCACTGCACGCCCGCGCCACAGTGGGTTTTCATCCTCGCCGGAGAAATGGAGATCGGCCTGCAGGACGGCAGCTCGCGCCTGTTCAAGCCGGGGGAGCACTTTTTTTCCGCCGACGTGCTTCCCGAAGGGGCGACCCCGGATCCCAAGCTGCACGGCCACTGGAGCGCGCAGCGCGGCCCGGACCCGCTGGTGACGTTGTTCGTGAAGGCCTGACCCGGGTCAAGCCTAGGCGCCGAAGCCGTCCGCCACGCGGATGTCCACGAGGTTTGGTTTGCCGCTCGCGAAGGCCTCGCGCAACGCCGCAGCGATGTCCTGCGGATCGGTGACCCGCCGTGTGGCGAGTCCGAACGACCGACCGAGATGCACGAAATCGATCTCGGGGTCGCGCAGGTCCATGCCGGTGAAATTGCTGGTGCCGCGCATCGCCACCAGCCGCTCCTTGATGATCCGATAGCTGCGGTTGTTGGCGATGATGTAGGTGATCGGCAGCTTGTGGTGCGCCGCAGTCCACAAACCCTGCACGCCGTACATTGCGCTGCCATCGCCCACTACTGCAACCACCGGCCGTCCGGGCAATGCCAGGCTCACGCCGATGGCGCCGGGGATCGCGAAGCCCAGGCCTCCGCTCGCCAGTCCGAAGAACGACTTCGGATCGCGCAAAGGCAGAAATCCGGCCAGCGAAACGGTCGAGGTCAGTCCCTCCTCGACCACCACCGCATCCTCCGGCAGTGTCTCGGTGAAGCGCAGCATCAGGTATTTCGGATCGATGGGTGCCGTCTCCGCCGCGAGCATGGCCTCGATGCGCGCCGTGTCGCGCTGCGCGCTCCAGTTGCGGGGCCTGATTTCAACGAGCCGCTGTTCGGCACCGGCGGCGTGGCGGGCCGAGCGTCTTGCGCGCAGCAGCGGCAGCAGGGCGCGCAGCGTTTCCCTGACGTTCGCCTGCACGGCCAGATCCGTGCGGTAGTTCTTGCCGAGTTCCCAGCTGCGCTCCGAAAGATGAATCACCGGAAGGTTTTCTGGAAGCGGCTCCACCGGACTGTAGACCGACATGCGAAGCAGATCGGCGCCGACGCAGAACAGCAGGTCGTAGGCTTCGAGAACGCCGCGCACCTGTTTCTGCGCGCGCGTGAGCGAGCCCATGAACGCCGGGTGCTCGCTGGGGTATTGCGCGCTGTAGGGGACCGGCGACTGGTAGACCGGGGCGCCCAGCAACTCGGCCAGTTCGATCGCCTCGCCAAACGCGTCGTGCGTGGCGAGTTCCTGTCCGGCGACGATCACCGGGCGTCGTGCCGCGAGCAGCATCTCGGCGAGCCGCTCGAGCGTCGCATCCGAGGGCCGGGTGAAGGCATCCACGCGCACCGGGCGGCCCATCTCGAGGTCGAGCGTCTGGTCGAGAACGTCGCCCGGCAGGCTCATGAACACCGGACCGGTCGGCGGCGTCAGCGCGACCTTGGCCGCGCGATGCAGGATGCGCGGCAGGTCTTCGGCGCGCGTAACGTCCACCGCCCACTTGACCATCGGCAGTGCGATCGGCACCAGCGGGTCGTACAGCAGCGGCTCCAACAGCCCGTGTCCTTGCTCCTGCTGGCCCGCCGTGAGGATGACCGGCGAGCCCGAAAATTTCGCGTTATAGAGCGCGCCCATCGCGTTGCCGAGCCCCGGTGCAACGTGAACATTGGCCGCGGCAAGGCGCCCGGAGGCCCGGCAGAATCCGTCGGCCATCGCCACGACCACTGCCTCGTGCAAGCCGAGCACGAATTGCAACTGGGGGAAATCGGGGACCACTTCCATGATCGGAAGTTCGGTGGTGCCCGGATTGCCGAACAGGTGGGTAACGCCTTCGTCGACCAGCAACTGCAGGAAGGCCGCTCGGCCAGTGGTGCGACGCATTGAGGTGGACACCGTTCGCCTGAAAAATGAAACGCCCCGGGCGCTTTCGCGCTTCGGGGCGCTTGGTGCTACGGCATGCCGGCTTAGTGGCTGGCGATGCTCCTTGACCTGCGAGTTGATCCGCCGATTGAGCCCAGCCCGCCAGCACTGCCTTGGTTGTCTCTCACTGGATCACCTCCTTTTGTAGTTGCCAGGCTCCAGTGTAGCAAAATCACAGTGAATCGAGCAGGATCTGCATCGTCTGATCAGCCCAATATTCGGGGTCCTTTTCGATCTTGGCTTCGCCCTTGGCGATCACCTCGGCGCCCAGATCGTGGCGCTCGCAGAAGTCTCGCCAGTACTGCTTCACTTCTTCGGCGGTCATCATCATGCTGAAATCTCGCGGAGGGCAGAGGATGCGGTCGAGAATAACCCAGTTCCGGCAATGCATCACTTCGCCCAGACCTTCAACGGCATCCCGCCTCTGGGCACCAACGTGACGCGCGCGACCGGGACGGGCTCGCGGCCGTCGACCGGAGCGAAGCACGCGTGCTGCAGCAGCGTCCCCAGTGCCTCCCCTTACTGCATTAATATATGCCGTTGCTCAAAAATACCAAGGAGGGACGCATGAGAAACGCATCGTCGCCGCTTTGCGCCATGCTCGCGCTGGTTGCGGGATTGGTCCTCGCCCCGCCCACGCTTGCGCAGAGCTTCCCGACCCGCGCGGTCACCATCATCGTGCCGTATCCCCCGGGCGGACTGATCGACCTGGTGGCGCGCATCATTCAGCCGAGATTGACCGTCGAACTCGGCCAGCCGGTGATCATCGACAACCGCTCCGGCGCGGGCGGCAATGTCGGTGCCGAAGCAGCCGCGCGCGCCTCGCCGGACGGCCACACGCTTTTGCTTGCCAACCCATCGCTCGGGATCAGCCCGCACATCTATCCCAAGCTCAATTATCGTCCTCTGGTGGACTTCGCCTATGTCGGGCTTTACGGCACGGTGCCAAACGTGCTGGTCGTGAATCCGTCCCTGCCGGTGAAGTCGGCGCGGGAGCTGATCGAATACGCGAAGAAGAATCCCGGCAAGCTCAATTACGCCTCGAACGGGTTCGGCACTTCGCCGCAGATGTCGATGGAGTTGTTCAAGGGAATGACCGAAACTTACATCGTGCACATCTCCTTCCGGGGCAGCGGCCCGGCGCAGGCATCGATCCTTGCCAACGAGACCCAACTGATGTTCGACAACATCCCGCCGCAGTTGCCGCACATCAAGGCCGGCAAGGTGCGCCCGCTGGCGGTCACCAGCCTCGAGCGCTCCAAGGCGCTGCCCGACATCCCGACGCTCGACGAGATTGGATTGAAGGGTTATCAGGTGACGTCGTATTTCGGGCTGGTCGCGCCGGCCGGAACGCCGCGCGAGGTGGTGGCGCGGCTCAACCAGGCGCTCAACAACACCACACGGGACCCGCAGATCAACGACAACCTCGTCTCGCGCGGCGCGACAGTGATTCAGGGCACGCCGGAGAGCTTCTACAATTTCGTCAAGGCCGAACTCGAGAAGTGGGGGCCGGTGGTGAAGCGGGCCGGGGTGGTGGCTGAATAGCCGCCGGGTGTTGTTTTCATTACATCGGCGGCACTTGGCCGTTCAGTCCGACATTGACGCGCGGCGCGGTCAGGCTCCCATCAGCCTGGCGCTGCGAACTCACGAACACCGGGGCGCCGGGCTTGAGTTCGCTGCGATCGGACGGCGTGTAGGAGACGATGGCCGCATCCTCGGGAATCAGGACTTTCTTTTCGCCGCCCTTGTACTGCACCGTCAGGATTCGGTCTTTGCCCATGCTGACCACGTTAGCCACGTTCGCATTGGTCATCTTACTTGAGGGCCTCAAGTCCCAGTCGTAATGCCCTTCGCCGGTGCCGCGCATGTTCTCGGGAAAAATGTGAACCTCTAGCGCGACCAGCGCGCCCTGGCGTTCGCCGACCGTCGTGGTGCCGATGAACTTGCCGCTCGCGACATCGGCGATGCTCGCTTTCGCGATCCCCATGACCACGAAGTTATCCGCCAGCTTGACGGTCATGGTCTCGCCATTGCGGGCCTTCACGGTCAGCATCTGGCCATCGAGCTTTTCCACCGTCCCGCGGATTCTCACGGGCGGATTCGCCGGAGCCTGAGCGATGGCGGCAGCAGATAGGGCGGCAACAAGCAATGCAGTGATGGCACGGATCATCGCAATCTCCTAGCTACGCCCCGGCCAGACCACGCCCTGGCTGCCGCGGCGCACCGGGCCGATGCCCTTGTAGACGAAGCGCTGGAGGCGCTTTCCTTCGTAGGTCTCGGTCGTGTAGAGATTGCCTTTCGAATCCGTGGCGATGCTGTGCACGCCGAAAAACTGCCCCGGCTGGCGTCCGCCGTCGCCGAAGCTCGTCAGCTCATCGAGCGTCTCGCGCAGGATGATGCGCACCTTCTGGTTGCGGCCGTCGGCCATGAATATGTAGCGCTGCTGCCCGTCCTTCGAGAATGCGATGTCCCACACCGCGCCTTCGCTCAAGCTGCGCCTCGCATACCACTGCTCCTTGACGAATTTGCCCTCCTTCGTGAACACCTGAAGGCGGTTGGCCTGCCGGTCGCAGACGTACACCAGGCCGTCGTTCGAGACGTCCGAGCAGTGCACCGGATTGCGGAACTGCTGCGCGGGCGGCGCATCCGGGTTGAACGGACCGAGGTCCTTGTCGTCCGGTTTGTTTCCGTAGGCACCCCAGTAGCGCTTCATCTTGCCGGTGTCGGCATCCAGCACCGCGACCCGCCTGTTGCCGTAGCCGTCGGCGATGAACGCCTCATTCGTCGTCGCATCGACGAAGATTTTCGCCACCCGGCCGAAGTTCTCGAGGTCGTTGCTTCCCTTGTTGTTTCCGAGGCGCCCCATCTGCAGCAGGAACTTGCCGTCCTTGGTGAACTTCAGGATGTGCGCGTCCTTCGCCCCGTTGCCACCGATCCAGACGTTGCCCTTGTGATCGACGAAGATGCCGTGATTCGACTCCGGCCATTCGTATCCGATGCCGTGACCGCCCCAGTGACGCACCAGATTGCCCGCCTGATCGAACACCAGGACCGGCGGTGCGCCGCGGCAGCACTCGCCCGTCGGCGGGTTCAGTTCCGCGCCTTTTTCGTTGTTGTTCAGCGTGGCGGAGCTGCGATGGACGATCCAGACATGGTCCTGCTCGTCGACCCAGACGCCGATCGTCATTCCGAGCAGCCAATGATTGGGCAGGGGCTTCGGCCACAGCGGGTCGACTTCGAAGATCGGCGCCTGGACCGTGTCGGCCTGCGCGATCGCCTGCCGTTCGAGCAGCGCCTGTCCGAAACCCAGCGCCGCGAGTAGCGCGATGAAGCCCGCGCCGACGTAAGCCTTGTGATTCTTCATGTTCGCTCCCCGTCCCTGCGAGACAAAGGCGAGTATAGGCAAACTCTGCAATACTTGAACTGATTGGATCGCATTCTAATTCTTGCTGGGGCGCTCCTGACAATTTGGTCAGGTGTGCACGCGCACGACATCCCTGATGAAGTCCGCATCCAGGCATTCGCGAGGCCGGAAGGACAGTCGCTGAAGCTGCTGGTCCGCGTGCCGCTCAAGGCGATGCGTGATGTGGACGTGCCGCAGCGCAGCGGAGGATTTCTCGACTTCTCGCGCGTGGATTCCGCGCTGCGCAATGCCGTCACGCTGTGGCTGTCCGACGAACTCGAGCTGTACGAGAACGACGTCCGCCTCGCCAAACCCCGCGTGATCGATGCGCGCGTTTCGCTCGAGTCGGACCGGTCATTCGCATCCTACGAAAAGGCGCTCGCGCACTTCGCTGACCCGCGGCTCACGAACGACACCGAGCTCTACTGGAACCAGGGGCTGCTCGACGTGCTGCTCGATTTCCCGATCCGCTCGGAGCGCTCGGAACTGTCGATCCGGCCACGCCTCGAGCGGCTCGGGCTGCGCGTCAGCACCGTGCTTCGCTTCCTGCCGCCCGGTGGAGAAACCCGGGCGTTTGAGTTCCACGGCGATCCGGGCCTGGTGCGGCTCGACCCGCGCTGGCACCAGGCCGCGCTGCGATTCGTGCAGTCGGGATTCATCCACATCCTCGAGGGGCTCGACCACCTGCTGTTTCTGCTGTGCCTGGTGATCCCATTTCGCAGGTTCGGGCCGCTGGTCGCGATCGTCACGGCGTTCACCGTCGCGCACTCCATCACGCTGATCGCAACCGCGCTGGGCTACGGTCCGGACGCGCTCTGGTTTCCGCCCTTGATCGAAACACTGATTGCCGTCTCGATCCTCTACATGGCGATCGAAAACGTGCTGGGAACCCGCCTTCAGCGCCGCTGGATTCTCGCGCTCGCCTTCGGCCTGGTGCACGGCTTCGGCTTCGCCTTCAGCCTCCAGCAGCTTCTGCAATTCGCAGGCTCCCACCTGGTCACGTCCCTGCTCGCGTTCAACGTCGGCGTCGAGCTCGGGCAAGTCCTGGTTCTCGCAATCCTGGTGCCGATCCTGAATTCGATTTTCAGGAATGTGAAAGCCGAAAGGATGATCACGATCATCATTTCCCTGCTGGTGGGCCACACGGCGTGGCACTGGATGCTCGAGCGCGGCGAGCGCCTGGGCAAGTTTCCGTGGCCCACCTTGGACACCGCCTCGCTCGCGAGCGCAATGCGCTGGCTGATGGCGTTATTGATCCTGGCGGCGCTGGCGTGGCTGGTATCCGAAGCGATCCGGCGCGGCAGACGGCGCGATCGAACGGAGCGATGAGCCCGGATCAATCCTCGATATCCACTACGGTATAAGGGGGAACAAGATCAAACAGCTCGACGATATCTGCATTGCGCATCCGCACGCACCCAATCGACCCCGGCTTCCCCATCTCCGCTGTCTCAGGCGCCCCATGGATGTAGACATACCGCCGCATGGAGTCCACCTCCCCCAACCGATTGAACCCGACCTCACACCCCGACAGCCACAAAATCCGCGTCAACATCCAATCCCGCCCGGGAAACTCCGCCGCCAACTCCGGCGTCCAGACCTCCCCTGTCGGACGGCGCCCCACCAACACCGCCCCCTCGGGCAACCTCGCTCCGATTTTCGCCCGCACAATGTGCCGCCCGCGCGGCGTGCAGTAGCTGCCGTTCTTCTCACCCAGCCCATTTTTCGAAGTTGAAACGGCGTAGCGCCTGACGACTTCACCCGAGTCATCGAATAGGGTCAGCTTCTGCGACCCAGCACTAATTTCGATTCTCATCTGCGGCTCGCAAAGAACTCGCGCAGCAGCGCACCGCACTCCTCCGCCAGCACGCCGCCCTCCACCTGAGCATGATGGTTGAGCCGCGTTTCAGCGAACAGGTTTACGACACTGCCGCAGGCGCCGCTCTTGGGATCGGCAGCGCCGAACACCACGCGCGCAACGCGCGCATGGAACATCGCGCCGACGCACATCGCGCAGGGCTCGAGCGTCACGTACAAAGTCGCACCAGCGATCCGGTAATTCGCCAGCGCCGCTGCCGCGGCGCGCAAGGCCTGGATCTCGGCATGCGCCGTGGGATCGTGCGCAGCGATCGGCCGGTTCCAGCCTTCGCCCACCACTTTCCCGTCAGCAACCACCACCGCGCCCACCGGCACCTCGCCTTCGCCTCCGCCTCGGCGGCCCAGCTCAAGCGCGCGGCGCATGAACTCCGCGTCCGCGTTCATATCCTCACGCCGCCGTCGCAATCACTCCGCCATCGACCACGATCTCGGTCGCGGTGATGTAGCGCGCTTCGTCCGAAACAAGAAACAACACGGCATTTGCCACGTCCCAGGCATCGCCCATGTGCCCCATCGGCACCTGGGCGTGGCGCTTGGCGATCAGCGCGGCAACGTCGTTCCCGGCGAGCTGCCGCGCCAGGCGGTGTTCGACCAGCGGCGTATGCATCAGGCCGGGCACCACCGTATTGCAGCGGATACCCTTGGCCGCATACTTGATCGCAGTCGAGCGCGTGAACTGGATGATGCCGGCCTTGGTTGCGGCGTAAGCGACATGCGTGCGGCCCACATGCTCGCGCAGGCCCGCAACCGAACTCAGATTGACGATCGTGCCTTTGCCACGCGCCTCCATGATCGGGAGCACATACTTGCATCCGAGGAACGCGGTCTTGAGATTGTGATCGATCTGCGCATCCCACACTTCCTCGGACATTTCCACCGGTCCGCCGGGCGCGGAGCCGCCGACGTTGTTGACGAGAATGTCGATGGTTCCGAACTGCCGGACGCAATCGTCGACCGCTTCGCTGACCTCGCGCGCAACCGTCATGTTGCAAACGCGCACCGCGCAGTTGCCGCCTTCTTTCTCGATCAGGGCGTGCGTCTCCTGCAGCGGCTCCTGGTTGAGATCCGTCGCGTAGACCTTCGCACCCTGCCGCGCCAGAAGCACCGCGGTCGCGCGGCCGTTGCCCCAGCCGGGCCCCACTGATCCGGCCCCCGCGACGAAAGCAACCCTTCCCTTCAGATCGTGCATCGAATGACTCCTTGAAACGCCGATGATTATGCCATTGCGCTGAATTACACTGCGATGATCCCGAAGGAGAATGCACCATGAACCTGGAACTGACCGGCCGCTCGGCGCTGGTCACCGGATCTACCGCAGGCATCGGCTACGCGATTGCGCACGGCCTTGCCGCGGAAGGCGCGCGCGTGGTGATCACCGGGCGCAAGCAGGGCTCGGTCGACGAAGCGCTCGCGCGGCTGCGCGAGTCGCTGCCCAAGGCGAAAGCGGACGGCGTCGCGGCGGATTGCGCGAGCGCCGCAGGCGCCGAGGCGGTCTTTGCACGGGTCCCTGAAATGGACATCCTGGTCAACAACCTCGGCATCTACGAGCGCAAGCCGTTCTTCGACATTCCCGACGACTGGCTGCGCTTTTTCGAGACGAACGTGCTCTCCGGCGTGCGCTTCGCGCGCCGCTACGCGCCGGCGATGAAGAAGAAGGGCTGGGGACGGATCCTGTTCGTCTCGAGCGAATCGGGATTGAACGTGCCGCAGGAAATGATTCACTACGGCATGAGCAAGACCGCGCAACTGGCGATCTCGCGCGGGCTCGCGATGGAACTCGCCGCGTCCGGCGTCACCGTGAACGCGCTGCTGCCCGGCCCTACACGCACGGAGACCACCGACCGGCTGCGCGCCGAGCGGGCGAAGGCGGCAGGCAAGACGGTGGAGGAAATCGAGGCGGATTTTTTCCGCATCTATCGTCCGACCTCACTGCTGCGCCGCTTCACTTCTGCGGAGGAAGTGGCGAACCTCGCGGTGTACCTGTGCGGCGCGGGGGCATCCGGCACCACTGGCGCGGCGCTGCGGGTGGACGGCGGAGTGGTGAATCAGATCATGTAGCGACGGCTTTCTCGACGATCGCGCGCAGCCCGGGTGCGAGCTCCAGGCCGAGCGCGGCCTGATGTCCAGTGGCCGACATCTTCGTCCACGTCTTGCGCAGGACGCGGAGCAGCGTTGCTTCGTCATGCCTGGCTGCGAACTCCGCGAAGTAATTCTCGAGGAACACAAGGCAGGTGACATCCTCCAGAAACTGCGCTTCCGGATCCTGCTTGAGCCGTTCCTTCCTCACCAGCGACTGCACGCGCAGGATGTCTCCTCGTCGTAGCCGACCTCCTTCAGGACGCGGCCGGCGGTTTTCGCGTGCGACCTCGCCTCGTCGGCGCGCCACTTGCGGTAGCCCTCGACATTCATCGGGTAGTCGCTGCGCGCGATCGACCAGCGCCGGATGTGCTGGCAGCGCACCGCGAGCCTGAGCGGCTCGGAAGCCTCCAGCGCAAGGTTCGCGAGCTATGCGCTCATTCGACGCACGTAGACGAGTTCCCTTGGCTGCGCGGCGCCGTCGACGACTTCGCTGCGGGGATCCTCAGAATGGAACAGCGCAATCGCCTGCTCAAACCTGGAGGTCATCCGCGCGCTTCGGGCCGCCGCGCAACTTCAGTCGTTTTTCATCAGCCACGCGGCCATCGCACGGTAGGCCGGCAGGCTCACCGGGTCGTTGGCTGCATTGCCCGCGGCCGGGTGAGAGGCGTAGCGAACGATGGTCATCTCGGCCCTCGGGTCAATGTATATGGCTTGGCCATGGATGCCGCGTGCGGCGTAGGCGCCGTAGTTCGATACCCACCACATGTTGCGATAGCTCCAGTCGGGCAGTGTCGCGAGGGCTGCCTTGGCAAATTTCGCCTGGTCACCGCCCCTGCGGATATCTGCCACCACGGCCGCCGGAACGATTTGCTGACCGTTGAAGCGACCTCCCAGCCGCATCGTTTCGCCGAAGCGCGCGAGGTCGCGCAGCGTCGTGTTGAATCCGCCGCCGCCGGATTCGCTGCCGACGCTGTCGACCGTGAAATAGGCGTCGAACTCCGCGCCCATCTTCTGCCAGACGGTTTCCGATAAGAGCGCGGCGAGCGACTTGCCGCTGGCGCGCTTGACGATCCAGGCCAGCACCTCGGCGTTGGACGTCTTGTAGGCGAAGGCCTGATCGTGCTCTCCTTCCTTTGGTAGCTTGCCGAGAAACTCATAAAACGACCGCGGCCCCTGGTAATCGGGGCCCGCCGGCAGCATGCCGCCGGCGCGGGCGTAATCCCACACATCGGCTTTCGGATCGGCATAGACCTCCGAATACCTGACGCCGACGGTCATGTCCATCACCTGGCGCACCGTCGCGTCCGCGTAGGCACCGTCCTTGAGTTCAGGGACGTACTTCGTCACCAGCGCGGCAGGGTCCAGTTTGTCCTGCTCGGCGAGCACGGCGGCCAGCGTACCGACAAAGGATTTGGTCACCGAAAACGCGCTATGAGGGGTCTGAGCATCCAGCGCGCCAAAGTATTTCTCGGAGATGATGCGACCCTTGTGCGTGACCACGACGCCGTCCGTCCACGTCGCGGCCAGCATGCCGGCCCAGGTCATGCTCTTGCCATCGGCGAGTTTGAACGCCACATCGTCGATGTTCCGTTCCGCGCGCGGCAGCGCCGAGACAGGGTCGGGCCCGCGCGAGACGTTGGCAGTCGGCACGAGCTCGCGCTGGTGCGAGAAGGACCAGCGCGTATTGGGGAACCGGTAGCCGCTGCCGTCGCCGAAGCTGATGGTCTTCTCGGGTGGCGGCGGAAAACCCCGCATCAGGCCCAGCGTGCGCGGGTCGCTCGCCGCGGCATCAGGCGGGGCCGCAGGCGTCTGGGCAAAGCTCGCAATCGGTACGAGAAACAGCGCGAGGCGGGCGGCAAGGGATTTCATCGGGCTCCAATGGAGTGTCATTTACCACCCTGCCTGTTGCGTTGCACCACCGGTGCGGCCGGCCGGCACTACCCTTTGTCGATCAGCGCGGCATGCGCGGAATGCGGGCGCGAATGCGCGAAACCGTATGCGATGTCACCTGGGCCGCCCACTGGCTGTCGACTGCCTGCGGCACGCCGATTAGGCGCAGATCGAGCGCCAGGTTGGTGACATAGATCCAGTCGCCCGACCGCACCAGGCTCGCAGGGAACAGGAACCCGTTGGGCGCGCCGTGCTTGTCGATGCCATCGAAATCGCCGAGTTTGGCAATCACCTTGCCGGTCTTGTCGAGCACCACGATCTCGTCGGCCTGGTTGGCGGCCGCCCACAGGTTGTCGTCATCATCGATGATCAGCCCGTCGGCGCCGTTCACGCTGTTGACGAAGACCGTGGGCGTACCCGGCACACCGGCGGTCACCGGAATCCGGATGATCCGGTCATCGCCCGTGTTATTGACGAACAATGCGCTGTGATCGTTGTTGAACGCGAGGCCGTTGGCGCCGAACCCCGGCGTGCCGGTGGTGCGCAGCAGCGCGTCGTTGACCCACTGCGTGGCGGCGCCGCCGGCCGGGCCGGTGCGCCAGATGACGCCCTGGAACGAGTCCGAGACATAGACATTGCCGTCCTTGTCGAAGGTCAGCACGTTGAGCCCCGCCGAACCCGTGACGGTGGCGAACACCGAAGACGCGCCGGTCATGGGGTTGACCTTCAACACCTTCGAGTTGCCGAAATCGAGCACCAGCAGATCTCCGGTTTTCGGATGGAACGCGAGGTCGAGCAGCAGATTGCTCGATCCGGCGACGCTGACCTGTCGCAAGAGGTTCCCGTGTTTGCCGAACACGAACAACTGCCCGGGCCCGCCGCTGGCGGTGACGGCAAACGTCGTCACATAAACATTGCCCTGCTTGTCAACGGTGATTCCCTCGGGATTGCCGTTTCCGGCAGGCAACGTCGCAAAAGTCTCGACCTCGCCACGGTCCCACGCCGAGGCATTGAGCGGACAAAGCACGCACAGGCTGAGCAGCACGACGATCACGCGGCGCAAAGCGTTCATATGAGGATCCTCCCCGACCCGTTGTCATTCAAAAGCATAGTCTAGGCGCGCCCCTCAAGCCGCGTCAACAACGGCCCCGGCGCGTGAAAATCAGTTGCAGAACCCGAGGATACGCTCCTCCGCCGAGCATGCTTTTCCGGCGGGCCGGGTCGATGGTCTCATTGTTGCCGGTGTCTTGGCTAGACAGGCGCGGATCTCTCTCGCCGTAGGCGCGTAATAGGTCCAGCCCGGACTGAGTTTGGGCAGCGCCATGTTGACTTCGCGCCATTTGGGATGCCCCTGCGCCTGCAGCGTGGAGAAATTCTGGCACAGCGATCGCGCGAACTTGGCCAGGTGATTGACGGTGCCCTCCAGGTTGAAATCGTAAGTGACCAGGAACGCGCCCACTGCGATGGTGGTGAAGTTTTCCTGCAGCAGGTTGGGATAGCTGCTCACGTTGACGACGGAGTGCGAATAGACCGTCAGCGGAAGTTTGCTCGAAGGGTGATTGGGATCGAACTTCAGCAGCTTGATGAACTTCTGCGCCTCGGGCTTCATGTTGGCGATCAGCGGGGCCGGCTGGCCGGCGGCGACGACGACGACATCGACCGACTTGTCGCCGATCAACTTGACCAGCGCTTCCTCGTTCGAAAGAAAGCTGTCGTTCGCCTCCGGGATCGGCCCATTGAACATCATGCGGTACAGGGTGTGGGTGATGAGGGCTGCGCCGCTTCCGACCAGACCGCCATTGATCTTCGCATTCCTGATGTCGTGCAGGTAATTCAGCGGGGAGTCGGCTCTGACGATGTAATGAATCTCGGTGTTGTAAAGCGGCAGGATCACCCGCAGGGGGCGGATGATGGTGCTCGCTTCGCTGTTGCCCGCGGCCGCCCTGTCCAGGAAGGCCTGATACACGTCGGCCTGCACGACCGCGAGTTTCACGCCCGGGTCGTAGCGCAAATGTTTGATGTTCGCGGCCGAACCCGCCGTGGGCAGGACCTCCAACTGGATATCGGCATCGGGCGCGACGAACTTGGCGAGATCGACGCCGATCGCAAAATAGGTGCCCTTTTCGTTGGCCGTCACGATCTTGTACTCGGCCGCCGCGACGGCGACCCCGCTCTCGAGCAGCGCCGCCGCCATGAACGCGCCAACCAGCGTGCCGATAAGTTTCCTTGCCATGTCACTCCCTCCTTTGATTTGGTTTCAACGTGCACAACCCAAGGGCCGCGAGCGCCTCCGTGCACGGCTCTCCGGCGATGTTCGCCTGCGGAAGCGCACTGGCCGCCGCAGCGGCGGCGGCTGGCGCTGCCTCGTTCCTCGGAACGGGTTTCAGCGTGCACAGCCCGAGGGCCGCAAACGCCTCCGTGCACGGTCCGAGGCGAGGCGGTCCCTGCTCTGGGCCTTTGCCGGTGTCGGTCGCCCGGGGACGCGCGACAGGCGGCGCCGCAGCGGCAACCGGTTTTGCCGGCGCACGCACTGTACCCGCGGGCGGGATCAAGAATGGCGAGGTCGCAGTGGCCACATCCCGCGCAACGGCATTCGCCTGCGCCTTGTTGATCGCGCCGGCGTCGACGGAACTGCCGCGAGCCTTTGCCTCACTGCTGGCGGTCGGAGGTGCAAGCACCCCAACCGGGGTTTGTTTGCGGTAGGCGTAGTAACCAAGCATGCCGACGGCCGCAAGCACTACGATCCCGACGATCGCTCGCGCGGGCCGGCGAGGCACCGGTTCAGAAATTACGGCGGCAGGCACTACAGCGGCGGGCACTGCAGCGGCGAGCTCGTCTGTCCTGCCCCCGGGCAACGCGCCGCGGCATTGGTAGCAGGACGTCGCCTTGATCTGGTTCACCGCCCCGCAGCGCGGGCACGGCGCCAGGGTCAATGTCGCACCGCAGGCGTTGCAGAATTTTGCGTCCGCCGGGTTGCCGTGATCGCAATACTGGCACTTGGTCAGAGACATGGATGAGCCTTCAGGCCGATTCTAGGTCTGAACCACGACAGACGGCAATAAACGGCGCTGGATCACTCCCACTCGATCGTCGCCGGCGGCTTCGACGAGATGTCGTAGGTCACGCGGTTGATGCCGCGCACCTCGTTGATGATGCGGTTGGACACTCGCGCCAGCAGCTCGTGCGGCAGCGGCGCCCAGTCCGCGGTCATGAAATCCGTGGTCTGCACCGCGCGCAGCGCCACCACGTTCTCGTAGGTACGCAGGTCTCCCATCACGCCGACCGACCTTACCGGCAGGAACACGGCGAATGCCTGCGCGGTCTTGTCATACCAGCCGGCGGCACGCAGCTCGTCGATGAAGATCGCGTCCGCCCGGCGCAACAAGTCCGCATATTCGCGTTTGACTTCGCCCAGTATGCGCACGCCCAATCCCGGACCCGGAAACGGATGCCGGAAAACCATTTCGCGCGGCAGGCCGAGCACGAGGCCCAGCTCGCGCACCTCGTCCTTGAACAACTCGCGCAGCGGCTCGAGCAGCTTGAGGTGCAGCGTCTCGGGAAGACCGCCGACGTTGTGGTGCGATTTGATATTGGTCGCCTTCTTGGTCTTCGCGCCCGCCGATTCGATCACGTCCGGGTAGATCGTCCCCTGCGCGAGCCAGCGGGCGTCCCTTATTTTCGCCGCCTCGCGCTGGAACACCGCCACGAACTCGCCGCCGATGATCTTGCGTTTCGTCTCCGGATCGTCGACGCCGGCGAGCTTGGCGATGAATTCGGCCGAAGCATCGACGTGGATCACCTTCACGCCGAGATGGCGCGCGAAGGTTTCCATCACCTGCTCCGCTTCGTTGAGGCGCAGCAGGCCGTGATCGACGAAGACGCAGGTCAGCTGCTTGCCGATCGCCTTGTGGATCAGCGCCGCGGCGACCGACGAGTCCACGCCGCCCGACAGCCCGAGTATCACTTCGTCCTTGCCCACCTGCGCGCGGATGCGCTCCACCGCCTCGGCAACGTAATCGGGCATGTACCAGTCGGCCTTGCAGCCGCAGATATCGAGCACGAAGCGCGCGAGCAGCGCCTTGCCCTGGCACGTGTGCGTGACCTCGGGATGGAACTGGACGGCGTAGAAGCGGCGCGCCTCATCGGCCATGCCCGCGATCGGGCAGGCGTCGTTCGAAGCCATCAGCTTGAACCCCGGCGGCATCGCGACGACCTTGTCGCCGTGGCTCATCCACACCTTCAGCATGCCGTCGCCTTCGGGAGTGGCGAAATCCTGGATGCCGTCGAGCAGTTTCGTGTGCCCGCGCGCGCGCACCTCGGCATAACCGAACTCGCGCACCCGTCCGGCCTCGACGCGGCCCCCGAGCTGTGCGGCCATCGTCTGCATGCCGTAGCAGATCCCGAGCACCGGCACGCCCAGTTCGAACACCGCCTGCGGTGCCTTCTCTGTCGCCGCGTCATAGGCCGACAGGTGGCTGCCGGAGAGGATCACGCCTTTCGCACCGAAGCCGCGTACGAAGTCATCGGACACGTCGCAGGGATGGATCTCGCAGTAGACCTTCGCCTCGCGCACGCGGCGCGCGATCAACTGCGTGTACTGCGCGCCGAAATCGAGGATCAGGATCTTGTCGTGCATCCCGCCCTATTCGACCCGGTAGTTAGGCGCTTCCTTGACGATCTGCACGTCGTGCACATGCGACTCGCGCATGCCGGCCGACGTGATCTCGACGAACTCGGCGCGAGCGTGCGCGTCTTCGATCGAGGCGCAGCCGGTGTAGCCCATGCTTGCGCGCAGGCCGCCGATGATCTGCTGGATCACCCACACCACGCTGCCCTTGTACGGCACCCGGCCTTCGACCCCCTCGGGCACCAGCTTGTCGACGTTCATCTCGGGATCCTGGAAATAGCGGTCCGCCGCGCCCTTTTTCATCGCGCCGAGCGAGCCCATGCCGCGGTAGGCCTTGTAGGAGCGCCCCTGGTAGAGCTCGAGCTCGCCGGGCGATTCGTCGGTACCGGCGAACATCGAGCCCAGCATCACGCAGGACGCGCCCGCCGCAAGCGCCTTGGCCACGTCGCCGGAATAGCGCACTCCGCCATCGGCGATGCACGGCACTGCGCTTCCCTTGAGCGCCTGAACAACGCTCATGATTGCCGTGATCTGCGGCACGCCGACGCCCGCGACCACGCGGGTGGTGCAGATCGAGCCCGGCCCGATGCCGACCTTCACGCCGTCGGCGCCCGCCTTGAGCAGCGCCTTCGCGCCCTCGCCGGTGGCGACATTGCCGCCGATCAGCTCGAGTTTCGGATAATGCTTCTTGACCCACTTGACGCGGTCAAGCACGCCCTGGGCATGGCCGTGCGCCGTATCGACCACCATCAGATCGACGCCCGCCTCCGCCAGCCGCTCGATGCGCTCCTCGGTGCCGCGCGCGACGCCCACCGCCGCACCCACGCGCAGCTTGCCGTGCTGGTCCTTTGCCGCGTGCGGGTGCTCGGTCGCCTTGAGGAAGTCCTTCACCGTGACCAGCCCGCGCAAGCGCATGTCCTTGTCGACCACCAGCACGCGCTCGAGGCGATGCTTGTGCATCAGCACCTTCGCCTCCTCCAGGCTGGCGCCCTCGCGCACCGTGATCAGCCGCGACTGCGGCGTCATGATGCGCGAGACCGGCTGGTCGAGCTTGGTCTCGAATCGTGTATCGCGGTTGGTGACGATCCCGACCACCCGCCCGTCCTTCACCACCGGCAGGCCGGAGATCTTGCGCTCGCGCGCAAGCGCGATCACCTGGCGCACCTTCATGTCGGGCGTGACCGTGATCGGGTCGCGTAGCACGCCGGACTCGAAACGCTTCACCTTGGCGACCTCGGCCGCCTGCTCCTTGGCCGTGAGGTTCTTGTGCACGATGCCGATGCCGCCTTCCTGCGCGATCGCGATCGCCAGTCGCGCCTCGGTCACCGTGTCCATGGCGGCAGAAGCGAGCGGAATGTTCAGCTCAAGCTTGCGGGAGATGCGGGTCTTGAGGGACACGTCCCGGGGCAGGACGCGCGAGTGGGCGGGAAGGAGCAGTACGTCGTCGAAGGTGAGCGCCTTGGGAATGACGCGCATCGATTGTTCCTTTCGCAAATACACATTATACGCGAGCCGAGGCGGCTTCCAAAGCTGGCTGCCGACGACCAAAGTGGGTGGGCGTGCGTTGACGCAACCGGCGAAACTGGCTACCGTCGCAGTCATCCGAAACCCGCTGCGTGCGTTTAATCGGGAGCAGGTCCGCCAGGAGCAGCCGATGAAGATCCAACCCAGGTTTTTCGCGTTCGCGCTGTGCTTGGCCATGGCCGCGGCATCGGCGCAGAGCTACCGATGGATCGACAAGGACGGCAAGGTGGTCTACGGCGATGTTCCACCACCCGGCGTCAAGGTGACCACGCTCAGGCCGGCACCCCCGTCGGCTGCGCCCCCGGCTGCACCCCCCGCAGCCGGGAAGGACGCCGCAAAGGACGCCAAGAAAGGCCCGCTCACCCCGGCGGAGCAGGAGCAGGCATTCCGCAAGCGCAAACTCGAAGAAGAGGACGCGCGCAAGAAGCAGGAGGAAACGCTCGCAGCCGAACAGGGCCGCAAGCAGAACTGCGACCGGGCACAGGAGAACGTGCGCCAGATCGAAAGCGGGCAACGCATCGCGCGCACCGATGCGAAAGGCGAGCGCTATTACCTCGACGATGACCAGCGCGCCACGGAACTTGCCAACGCGCGCAAGGCGGCGGCGGACTGGTGCAGCAGCAAATAGGCGCGTAGCTAGCGCCGGCGCGCCCGCGCGCTTCGCGCGAGCTTCGGATCGACCGCCATCGGCCGGTATATCTCCACCCTGTCGCCGTCCGCAAGCGAAGTATCCGGTGCGACGATCTTCCCGAATACTCCGATCTTTCCGTGCTCAAGGTCGATTTCGGGATGACGCTCGAGCAGCCCGCTTGCCAGGATCGCCGCGAACGCGGATGCACCGGAGGGCAGATCCAGCGTGACAAGGTCTTGCTGCACAGGGGTTGCGTACACGACTTCGACGCGCATTTTGGTTACGCTTGGGTCCCGTACACTGCGCGCGCGCGCCGGGTGAACGCGTCCACCATCGTATCGGCGATGTGTCTGAACAGCGGCTCGAGCAGGCGCGCGAGCGCCTGACTGCGGAATTCGTAGCACATCTCGAACTCGATTTTCGCCGCCGCCGCGTCAAGCGGCGCAAAGCGCCACACGGCGGAGAAGTTCCGGAATGGACCCTGCACCAGCCGCATCTCGATCGACTCGCCGGGGCGATTGAGGTTTTCAGTGGTGAGAGACTGCGCCACGCCCTTCAATCCGATCTGCAGTGTTGCGCGAGTACCACCGGCGGTCCGCTCCAGAACCCTGGCCGAAACGCACCACGGCAGGAATTCCGGGTAGGCCTCGATGTGCTCGACCAGCGCGTAGAGTTCCCCGGCCGTGGACTCGACGATCGCCGTGCGCGCGATCCGTTTCATACCCGCTTCATGCGCGTTGCCCCGCTGCTACAATCCCGCCCCCATGTCGATCGTCCAGAATCGCAAGGCGCCGCACGATTATTTCATCGAGGAGCATTGCGAAGCCGGGATTGCGCTGGAAGGATGGGAAGTGAAGGCGGTGCGCGCGGGGCGCGCGCAGATCGCGGAGGCCTATGTGCTGGTCAAGGACGGTGCATTGTGGCTGATCGGCGCGCACATCAGCCCGCTCGCCACGGCATCGACCCACATCCAGCCGGATCCCGCGCGCACGCGCAAGCTGCTGCTGCATGCCGAAGAGATTCGCCGGTTGATCGGCAAGGTCGAACGCGCAGGCTATACGCTGGTTCCGCTGGACCTGCATTACCGCAAGGGGCGCATCAAGGCCGAGATCGCGCTTGCCAAAGGCAAACTCCAGCACGACAAGCGCGCCACGGAACGCGAACGCGAGTGGAACCGCGAAAAGCAGCGGGTCCTACGCAGCCGCTGAAGCCTTGAGCGGCCGCGCCGCGCTGCCGGCAAGCGAGAGCCACGTGGAGACCACGGTATCGGGGTTGAGCGAAAGGCTGTCGATGCCTTGGTCCATCAGCCAGACGACGTAGCCACTCATGTCCGGGATCCCGGTTGCCGCGCGAAAATAAACGTCTTATTGTAGCGTTTCATCCTTTGTTGCACAGCACAAATCCGGGCGTATCCATGTCTCAGCGACGCACCGTCTTCTTCGTTTCGGATGGCACCGGTATTACCGCTCAGATGCTCGGGCACAGCCTGCTCACCCAGTTCGAAGGCGTCGAATTCAACCAGGTCACCGTGCCTTTCGTCGACAGCGTGAAGAAAGCCCACGAGTGCCGCGCGCGCATCGCGGTCGAGGCCGCGCGCGGCAACGGCCGGCCGATCGTGTTCTCGACGCTCGTCAACAGCGACCTGCGAGCGGAGATTCGCGCGGCCGACGGTCTGGTGCTGGATTTTTTCGAGACCTTCATCGATCCCCTGGAAGCCGGCCTCGGCCTGAGATCCAATCACACCATCGGCCGCTCGCACAGCGCGAAGGACAAACCGGAATATCAGCGCCGCATCGAGGCGATCAATTTTTCCCTCAAGCACGACGACGGTGCCTCGCACCGGGACCTCGACCAGGCCGACGTGATCCTGGTCGGCGTTTCGCGCACCGGCAAGACCCCGACCAGCCTGTACCTGGCGCTGCAGTTCGGCGTCAAAGCAGCGAACTATCCGCTGATACCGGAGGATTTCGAGCGCGACGCCCTCCCCGACGTCCTCCGAGCGCACCGCACTCTGCTCTACGGGCTGACGATCGCGCCGGAGCGTCTGCGGGAGATCCGCCAGCAGCGCCGGCCCGACAGCGCCTATGCGAAGCTCGAAAACTGCCGGTACGAGATCGAGCGCGCCGAGTCGCTGATGCGGCGCGAAGGCATACGGTGGATCAATTCCACCGCCAGGTCGATCGAAGAGATCGCAATCACGATCCTGCGCGACATCAAGATCGAACGGCAGGTGTATTGAGCTGGCGCGACCTCTCGTAGAAACAGATCGCCGCCGCCGCGGCGACGTTGAGCGATTCGGTGCCGCCTCGCATCGGGATGCAAGCGCGGACGTCGGCCCGCGCACGCAGCGGCGCGCTAACACCGGCGCCCTCCGAACCGAATATCCACGCGACCGGTCCGGCCAAGTCGAGCCGCGACAGGGTCCTGCCGCTTCGCGGCACCGTGCACACCTTCAAGCCGTTGAATCCCGACATCGCCTGCGCGAGATCCTTCGCCTCGGCGATGCGCAGGAAAAAATGCCCGCCCATCGCAGCGCGCAGCACCTTGGGTGACCATGGATCGGCGCTGCCCGGGCCGACGACCACGCTGTCGACGCCGAATGCCGCGGCGCTGCGCAGGATCGCGCCCAGATTGCCGGCATCCTGCACGGATTCGATCAGCACGCAGTGCGACGAGCGCGAAAGGTCCGCGTTCCCATCCGGAAGATCGATTTCGGCCGCGACGCCCACGGGAGTTTCGGTATCCGCGAACGCGGCAAATACCGCATTCGAAACGACGATCGGCCGACGCGCGATGCGTCCGGCGAGCGCGGAAATCTCCGCGTTTGCAAGCGCCTGCTGGCTCACGATCAGCTCGCGCGGAGCACCGACCCGATCGAGGTAGATCGTGATCTGGTGCACGCCTTCGAGCAGCGCGCGTCGCTCGCGACGGCGCTCGCGCGCGTCGCTCTGAAGGTTCTTCCACGCGCGAACCTTCGGGTTGGCGCGCGAACTGAGGACCTCGGCCATGGACAATCGCGCTGGCTCTAGCGTTGACGACGCGCGGCGTCCGCGGCCCGCACCGGCGCGAACGACCGGCGGTGGATCTCGCAGGCCCCATGATGCGCAAGCAACGCAAGGTGCTCGCGGGTCGGATAGCCCTTGTGGCGCGCGAGACCATACTGCGGATAGAGCGCATCGAGCCTGACCATTTCGGCATCGCGTGCCGTCTTGGCCAGGATCGAAGCCGCGGAAATCGGCGCATGCAGGCGGTCGCCGCCGACGATCGCGCGCGCCGGACGCGCGAATACCGGAGCACGGTTGCCGTCGACCCAGACTTCGTCCGGGTCCGTCATTAGGGTGGCAACCGCCCGCTGCATCGCGAGCAGCGTGGCCTGCAGGATGTTCAGGTGGTCGATCTCCTCCACGCTTGCCCATGCGACCGCGCAGGCCACGCAACGCTCCCGGACCTCTGAGGCCAGGGTCTCGCGGCGCCGCGCGCTCAATTGCTTGGAATCGCGCAGACCTGCGACCGGACGTGCGGGATCGAGGATCACCGCTGCCGCATAGACCGGGCCCGCGATCGGCCCGCGGCCGGCCTCGTCGACGCCGCAAACCAGCCGCGCTTCAGGCGGCACGCCGGCCATCGGCGCCCCCGAGCAGCGCTAGCACCGCGTCCGCGGCCTTTGCTGCAGTGCCCTGCCGGAGGGTCGCGTGAATCTCGCGAAAGCGTTCGATCTGGCGGCGCTGCCGTTCATGGTCGTTGAGCAGGGCGAGCAGCGCGCGGCTCAGCGATTCCGGCGTGGCGTCGTCCTGCAGGAACTCGTCGACCAGCCGCTCCCCGGCAAGGATGTTCGGCAGGCCGATGTACGGCAGGTAGAGCATGCGCCGCATCAGCTGCCAGGTGAGCGTGGCCTGGCGGTAGGCAATCACCATCGGCGTCTTGAACAGCGCGGTCTCGAGCGTTGCGGTGCCGCTGGCGACCAGCGCGACGTCCGCGGCCGCCAGCGCGTCGTGCGAGTGCCCGAACAGCAGCTTGAGGGGCAGTTCCCGCGCGCCATTGCGCTCTAGCGCCGCCTCGAACAGATCGCGCGTGGCGCGCGATGCGCTCGGGCATACGAACTCGATGTCGGGGAGTTCCGCATGCAGCCGCTGCGCGGACTGGACGAACAGGTCCGCCATGTAGCGCAGCTCCGAGTTGCGGCTGCCGGGCAGCAGCGCCACGATCGTCCTGGTGGCGCCGAGCTTCAGCTGCTCGCGCGCCTGCGCCTTGTCGACCTGCATCGGGATGTCGTCTGCGAGAGGATGTCCGACATAGGTCGCGGGAATTCCGGCCTTGCGGTAGATCGGCAGCTCGAACGGAAACAAGACCAGTATGTGCGACACGGCCCGCGCAATGCGCCGGATGCGCCATCCGCGCCAAGCCCAGACCGACGGACTGACGTAATGCAGTGTCGGCAGGCCGGCATTGCGCAGGCGGCGCTCGAGTTCGAGATTGAAATCCGAGGCATCGACGCCGATGAACAGCTGCGGCCTGCGTTCGAGAAACCTCTCGAGCAGCCGGCGGCGGATCGCCATGATCCCGCGGTAGTGCCTGAGCACCTCAACGTAGCCACGCACCGACAGCGTTTCCATCGGGTACAGGCTTTCGAAGCCTGCTGCCTGCATGCGCGCGCCGCCGATGCCCTCGGCCACCATGCCGGGCATGCGCACGCGCAGCGCCTCGAGCAGGTGTCCGCCGAGGAGGTCCCCCGAAGCCTCGCCCGCGACCATCGCGATCCGCGGCGCGGCGCGGCTCATCGAATGATCCCGCGCACCGAATGCTCGAGAAAATCGGCCAGCAAACCGACCTCGGCGCACTCCTCCGACTGGATCCTGAGCTCGTGGCGAATCTCCTCCAGCCCGAGCCCGGAGCGGTAAATCGTGCGATACGCCCGCTTGAGCGCGTGGATCGCCTCGGGCGTGTAACCCCGCCTCCTCAGCCCTTCGCCGTTGATGCCGTAGGGCTTGGCCATGTTGCCGGCAGCCTTCACGTAGGGCGGCAGATCGCGATCGAGGTAGGTACCCATGCCTGTGAAACAGTGCGCGCCGAGCTTGACGAACTGGTGCACCAGGGTGGTTGCGCCGAGGATCGCCCAGTCGCCCACGTGCACGTGCCCGGCCAGCTCGCAGGCGTTGGCGAAGATGGTGTGGTCGCCGATCTGGCAGTCGTGCGCGAAGTGCACGTAGGCCATGACCCAGTTGTCGCTGCCGACGCGAGTCACCCCGGCATCCTGGGCGGTGCCGCAATTGATCGTCACATATTCGCGCAGCGTGTTTGCGTCGGCGATCTCGATCCGGGTCGGCTCACCCGAATACTTCTTGTCCTGCGGCGGGCCGCCGATGGAAGCGAACTGGTAGATGCGGTTGGCGCGCCCGATCGTGGTGCGGCCGTCGATCACCACGTGCGGGCCGATCCAGGTTCCCTCGCCCACCGCGACATGCTCCCCGATGATGGAGTACGCACCGACCGTGACGCCGGCGCCGAGCCGGGCGCCCGGCATGACGATCGCCGTCGGATGAATATCCGGCTTCATGCCTGATCGATGCGGCGCATCGAACAGAGGATCCTTGCTTCCGCGACGATTGCGCCATCGACCCGTGCCGCGCAGCCGAATTTCCAGATACCGCGCAGGCTGCGCTCGAGCGTCACCTCGATCTCGAGCAGATCGCCCGGAACCACGGGCTTCTTGAAACGCGCGTCGTCGATCCCCGCGTAGTAGTACACGGAATCACCGTCGGGTTTCTTCCCCTCGGTGCGGAATACCAGGATGCCCGCGGCCTGTGCCATCGCCTCCAGGATCAGCACGCCCGGCATGATCGGACGGTTCGGGAAATGGCCCTGAAAATAGGGCTCGTTGATCGACACGCACTTGAGCGCAACGATGCGCTTGCCCGGCTCGCATTCGCGCACGCGGTCGATCATCAGGAACGGGTAGCGGTGCGGCAGGTGCTCGAGCACTGCGCGGATGTCCATATCAGCCATTCGACTTCTCCATTGCCGACAGGCGGCGTTCAAGCTGGCGCAGGCGTTCGGCCAGTTCATCGAGGTGGCGCAGCAGCACGGCGTTTTTCGACCATGCGGCGTGCTCGTCAATCGGAAACAGGCCGGTATAGGTGCCCGGCTGCCGCAGCGACCGGGTCACCACGGTCGCTGCGGAGACCACGACATGGTCCGCGATCGAGAGGTGGCCCAGGATCAGAGCCCCGGCGCCGATCGTGCAATGGCTACCGATCCTCGCGCTGCCGGCGACGCCAACACAGCCGGCCATGGCCGTGTGCGCGCCGACCTGGACGTTGTGGCCGATCTGGATCTGGTTATCGAGCTTCACGCCGTCGCCGATCAGCGTGTCGTCGATCGCGCCGCGATCGATGGTCGTGTTGGCCCCGATCTCGACATCCTCCCCGATCACCACCTTGCCGATCTGCGGAATCTTCAGCCAGCGGCCGGCCTGCGGCGCGATGCCGAATCCGTCCGCGCCGATCACCACCCCCGAGTGCAGGATCGCGCGCGCGCCGATGCGGCAATTGGGATACACCACCACGCTGGGATAGAGCCGCGAATCGTCGCCGATCGAAGCCCGCTCGCCCACGCAACAGGCCGCGCCGACCATGCAGCGTTCCCCGACCACCGCGCCTGCGCCGATCACGGCGCCCGGACCCACCTGGGCGGACGCCGCAACGCGCGCGCCCGCGGCGACGTGCGCGCCCGGATGGATGCCCGGCGCCGGCGGCCCCTGCGGGTTGAGGAACTGCGACAGCCGTGCGAAATAGGCATAGGGGTCGTCGCAGACGATGCGCGGCGACGCCGTCAAGTGCTCGGCGTCGGGCGCCACGACGATTGCACCGGCTCGCGTCGTGGCAAGCCTGGACTTGTAGCGCGGATTGGACAGAAACGCGATCTCGAGCGGACCCGCGTGCTCGAGGGTGCCCACCTGGATGATTTCGACTTGCGGATCGCCGGCGATCCGTCCGCCAAGGCGGGCAACGATCGCGGCGAGGGTATGGCGCTGCACGCGCTTCCCTTTTAGCGCGCCGGAGGCTTGCCCCCCTCCAGCGCCTTGATCACCTTGTCGGTGATGTCGATGCGCGGGCTCGCATAGACCGCGTCCTGGAAGATGATGTCGTATTTTTCCGCCTCGGCGACCTGGCGGATCACCCGGTTCGCCTGTTCGACGACCTGGGCGAGTTCTTCATTGCGGCGCTGGTTGAGGTCTTCCTGGAATTCGCGCCGCTTGCGCTGGAACTGCACGTCCAGCTCGCTGATCTCGCGCTGCTTGGTGCGGCGCTGGGCCTCGCTCATGGTCAGGCCGTTCTTCTCCATCTCCTCCTGGAGCCGCTTGATCTGATCGGCGGTGCGGGTCAGTTCCTGGTCGCGCTTGGCGAACTCGGCCTCGATCTTCTTCTGGGCGCGCACCGCCGGAGCCGCGTCGCGCAGGATGCGCTCGGTATTGACGAACCCGAATTTGCTTTCGGACTGCGCCGCGCAAAGGGGACTGACGGCGACGAGCGTGGCGCCGAGGATGAGTGGCAGAATGTCGCGAACCATGAGTTTTGGTCGGAAAGCGCTCAGAAGTTTGTGCCGAACGTGAATTGTAACCTCTGTACCTTGTCATTGCTCGTGGCGTTGAGCGGTTGCGCGATCGAGACGCGCAAAGGGCCGAACGGCGAGACCCAGCTGACCCCGATCCCTGCGGCGTAGCGCAGATTTCCGAGCGAGAATTTCTCGTCTTGCGCGAACACCTGGCCGGCATCCAGGAAAGCGCTCAGGCGAAGCGACTTGTCCTTCTCCGCGCCCGGAAAAGGGAACAGCACTTCGACGGAGCCGACGACGCGCTTAGTTCCCCCGAGCGAGTTGCCCTGATCGTCCTGCGGCCCGAGCGAAAACGCCTTATAGCCCCTGACCGACCCCGGGCCGCCTGCGTAATAGCCCTTGAAGAACGGCATCGGCCTGCCGCCGTAACCGCCACCGATGCCGATGTCGCCATTGAGGAACAGCGTCATGCTGCGCGTGAGCGGCGTGTAGAACTGCTGCTGGTAGCCGAGCTTGTAATACTTGAGATTGCCGAGGGAGACTTCGCTGTACACCTTGTACAGCGAGCCTTTGGTCGTCTGGATTAAGCTGTCGCGCGTATCGCGCGCCCAGCCGCCAGTGGCTGCGAGATACGTATAGTCGTTGCCGAAGGTGTTGGCGAAATTGATGTAGGACAACGGGCTGGTGTCGAAGGTCGTGAGATTGACCTTCTCCGCGTTCAGTCCGAAGTTGATTCCGACGCGTTCGGCCAGAGGAATGCCGAAACGCACGCCGCCGCCGGTCGAACTGGTTTTGTACGGTCCGACCGCAAGCGTCGATGCGTCGACGTTGCGGTGGTAGACGTCGAACCCGCGGCTGACGCCGTCGACGGTGAAATACGGATCGGTGTACGACAGCGAGTACACCTTGTTGACGCTGCCGGTGTTCACGTCGAGCGAGATGGTTTTGCCGCTGCCGAGAAAGTTCGTTTGCGAAACCGAGCCCTGGGCCACGAATTTGTCCACCGAAGACAATCCGGCGCCGAGCATGATCGCGCCCGTCGGCTTCTCCTCGACAGTGAAGTTGACGTCGACCTGGTCGCTGCTGCCCGAGACCGGCGCGGTCTCGACGTTGACGTCCTTGAAATACTGGGTACGGTCGATGCGCTGTTTGGAAAGCTGGATCTTCGATGCGTCGTAAAAACCGCCTTCGAGCTGGCGCAATTCGCGCCGGATCACATCGTCGCGCGTGCGCGTGTTGCCGCCGAAACTGATGCGCCGGACGTAGACCCGGCGACCCGGGTCGATCAGGATGGTGAAGGCTACGGTGCGCTTTTCCTTGTCCACTTCCGGCACGGCGTTGGCGTTGGCGAACGCATAGCCGTCATTGCCCAGGCGCTCGACGATCGCCTTGGTCGATTCGGTCAGCCGGTCGCGCGCGAACACGTCGCCCGGATTGAGGCGGACCAGCTTGCGCAGCTCCTCCTCGGGAGCCAGCATCTGGCCGGCAAGCTTGACCTCCGAAACGGTGTACTTCTCGCCCTCGGAGATGTTGATGGTGATGTAGATGTCGTTCCGGTCCGGGGTGATCGATACCTGGGTGGAATCGATGGCGAAATCCAGGTAGCCGCGGTTCTGATAGAACGAGCGCAACGTTTCCAGGTCCGCCGAGAGCTTCTCGCGCGAATACTGGTCGTGCTTGGTGTACCAGGTGAGCCAGCCGGGCGTGCGCAGCGTCATTTCGTCGAGCAGCGCCTTTTCCTGGAATGCCTGCGCGCCCACGATGTTGATCGAGCGGATCTTCGCCGCCGACCCTTCGTTGACCGTGAAATTGATGCCGACACGATTGCGCTCGAGCGGCGTGATCGTGGTCTGCACCGTGACGGCATACAGTCCGCGGCCAAGATACTGGCGCTTCAACTCCTGCTCCGAGTTCTCGAGCGCCGCCCGGTCGAAAATCCGCCCGTCGGCGATGCCCTGCTCGCGCAGGATCTTGCGCAACTGGTCGGTTTCGAACGCCTTGATGCCGGAGAAGTCGATCTGCGCGATCGCCGGCCGCTCCTCCACCGTCACCACCAGCACGCCGTTTTCGACCTCGAGACGGACATCCTTGAAGAAGCCCGTCGCGAACAGCGCCCGGATCGCCTGCTGCGCCTTCTCCTCGGTGAGCGTGTCGCCGACCTTGACCGGCAGGTAGCTGAACACCGTGCCTGCTTCGGTGCGCTGCAGTCCTTCGACGCGGACGTCCTTCACCACGAACGGATCGAAAGCCAGCGCGGCGACGCTGAGCGTCGCGCCGATCAGACCAGCCGCCGTCGAGGCGATCAGTCGATGCAAACGATGGCGCTGAAGCATTTCAGCCGGAGAACAGGCGATTGAGGTCGTTGTAGAAGGCAAAAGCCATCATTACCAGCAGCAGCGCGAGGCCGACGCGCTGTCCGAACTCGATCGCTCGCTCCGAGACCGGGCTACCCTTGATTGCTTCGAGGCAATAATACATCAAGTGCCCGCCGTCCAGTAACGGGATCGGCAGCAGATTGAGCACGCCGAGGCTGATGCTGATCAGCGCGAGGAACGTGAGATACGAAAACCATCCCAGCTGGGCGGATTGTCCGGCGTAGTCCGCGATCGTCAGCGGGCCCGACAGGTGTTTCCAGGACACCTCGCCCAGCAGCATCCGCCCGAGCATGCGCAAACTGAATATCGAGATGTCCCAGGTCTTCGCCACCGCCTTTGCGAGGCTCGTAACGATGCCGTAGTCGACCTGCACCAGCATCCGGTCGGCGTGATGCGGCGGGATCTGCGGCGCCGCTCCGATGCGCCCGATGCGCTCGCCGGCGGCGCCGACCGCGTCCGGCGTGACGCTGATCTGCATGCGCGCACCGTCGCGCAGAACACCGAGCTCGAGCGTCGCGCCGGGTCGCGCGCGCACGGCCCGAACCAGTTCCTCCCATGTTTCGACCGCGCGCCCGCCTGCGGTCTCGATCCGGTCTCCGGAGCGCAGTCCGGCGCGTTCCGCTGCCGCGCCTTCGATCACCTTGCCCAGCACGGGCGCCAGCGGCGGCCGGTACAGTTGCAGACCCAGCCGCTCGAGGATGTCGCCCTCCACCTCTTCGCTGCGAACCGCGCCGAGGTCGAGGCCCAACTGCCGGATATCGTCGCGTTGACTGATCACTTCGATCCTGAGCGAGTGCCGCTGCAGGGCGGCCTGCAGCACGCGCCAGCGCAGTTCCTGCCAGGTCTCGATCGCCTCGTCGTCGATGCTGCGCACGCGATCGCCGGCGGCGAACCCCGCGCGCTGCGCGAGTGTGCCTGCCGGCGGTTCGGCCACCACCGGTCGTGCCTCAGGGACGCCGTGGAGGTACAGCGCGAAGTACACCGCGATGGCGAACATGAAATTGAATGCCGGCCCCGCCGCCACGATCATGAATCGCTTCCAAACGCTCTGCCGGTTGAACGCGCGGTCGCGTTCGTTCGACGCCACCGGCGCTTCCCTCTCGTCGAGCATCTTGACGTAGCCGCCGAGCGGGACGGCCGCGAGCACCCACTCGGTGTGGTCGGCGCCGCGTCGCGCAACCAGGATCGGGCGGCCGAAGCCGACCGAGAAACGCAGGACCTTCACCCCGGCAAGGCGCGCGGCAAGGTAATGGCCGTACTCGTGCACCACGATCAGCACGGCCAACGCGACCACGAATGCCGCAACGGTCTGCATCAGGCTCACGCGGCACGCTCGGTCGTCAGCGCGACGCGGCGCGCGGCCGCGGCGCGCGCCGCGGCGTCGGCGGCCAGGACCGCGTCGAGATCATCGGCTGGCGTGCAGGCGACGCCCGAGAGCGTCGCCTCGACGACCATGAAAATATCGCTGAAACGGATGCGGCGCGCGAGAAAGGCGGCGACCGCGATCTCGTTGGCGGCGTTGAGGATGGCGGGCGCGGTACCGCCGCTGCGCAAAGCCGCATAGGCAAGGCCCAGGCACGGAAAGCGCCTGGCGTCGGGTCGCTCGAAACTGAGCTGGCCGATCGCCGCAAGGTCGAGCGCGCGCGCGCCCGATTCGAAACGCTGCGGAAACGCCAGCGCATGCGCGATCGGTATGCGCATGTCCGGATTGGACAGCTGCGCGAGCAGCGTGCCATCCACGTATTCCACCAACGAATGCACGATGCTTTGCGGATGGATCAGCACTTCGACGCTGCCGGGCGTCGCGCCGAACAGCAGGCAGGCCTCGATCACCTCCAGCCCCTTGTTCATCATGGTGGCGGAATCGACCGATATCTTGCGGCCCATCACCCAGTTCGGGTGCGCGCACGCCTCCTCCGGCGTGACCACCGCAAGGCGCTCGAGCGGCACGGCGCGAAACGGCCCGCCCGATGCGGTGAGCACGATACGTCGCACCTCGCCAGTGTGCGCGCGCCCCGCGGCATCACGCGGGAGGCACTGGAATACCGCGTTGTGCTCGCTGTCGATGGGCAGCAATTGCGCGCCGCCGTCGCGCACGGCCTGCATGAACAGCGCGCCGGCCATGACCAGCGCTTCCTTGTTCGCAAGCAGCACGCGCTTGCCGGCCCGCGCCGCAGCGAGCGATGGCGCAAGACCCGCCGCGCCTACGATGGCCGCCATCACCACGTCGCATTCCGGCGCAGCGGCCACCGCCACCAGCCCCGCTTGCCCGAACAGCAACTCGGTCGGGCAGCCGGCCTGCCGCAATTGTCGGGCGGCCGGCTCATCCGATGAGCAGCCCGACAGCACCGCGTACCTCGGGCGATGCTTGACGCACAATTCGACCAGGCGCTCGGACGATCCGTTGGCGGTCAGCGCGAACAGTGAGAAACGCTCCGCGTGGCGTGCCACCACATCGAGCGTGCTCGCCCCGATCGACCCGGTCGCTCCCAGCACGCATAGCGACAACGGCCGTGTCATGCCCACCTCGAGTAAACGAACAACGCCAGTGCTGCCGCAGGCAATGTCGACGTCGCGCTGTCGATCCTGTCGAGCACGCCGCCGTGTCCGGGCAGTAGCGACCCGCTGTCCTTGACTCCGGCGCGGCGCTTGAGCGCGGATTCGAACAGGTCACCCACCACGCCGAGCCCGCACAGCAGCACGGCGATCAGTGCGTACCCGGCCCACGCAAAGCCTTGCACCGCGGGCAGGCCGGACGGAGCGGCCAGCGCGAGAATGATAGCGTAGGCAACGCTCGCGGCGAGTCCGCCCGCGACCCCTTCCCAGGTCTTCCCCGGGCTGATCGCGGGGGCGAGCTTGCGCCGGCCGAAACGCCGCCCGACAAAGTACGCGGCGGAGTCCGCAATCCAGACGAGGGCCAGCGACGCCAGCAGCAGCGCCGGGGAGTAATCGCGCAGCCCCGCGAGGGCGAGCGCGGCCGGGATGATCACCAGCGCACCGATCGCCACCGCCAGCAGGCGCGACTCGAGCCGTACGCCGCGCGCGAGCCAGGCGGGCGCGACAAACAGCCAGAAACCGGTCGCCAGGCCGTACAGCGCGGCGGACGCGGTTTGATCGACGTGCTGCGCACCGAGCGTCGAGCCGAGCAGCACGTAGACCAGAGCGCACGCCCCGGCAAACGCATAGCGCGCGGCACCCCCGAACGACGCGAGCCGGGCCCACTCCCAGGCGGCAAGGGTCGCGACCAAACCCGCCAGCGCGGCAAACGCGGCGTGCGGCAGCAGAAACACGCAGGCGAGAAAGCCGCCCAGCAGGACGACCGCGGTGAGGACGCGGGATCTAAGCATTCGCGCGCGCGCGCGCGGCCGCTTCAGAGGGTTCGCCTACGGACCCCTCGGATGGCTCGCCTGCGGTCGCCTCGGAGTGCTCGCCTGCGGTCGCCTCGGAGTGCTCGCCTGCGGCTCGGAGCCGGCGCCGTTCCTCCTCGAGCTGTTCGCTGGTGCGGCCGTAGCGCCGCTCGCGCTTGCGGTAGGACGCGAATGCCGCATCCAGCGCGCTGGCGTCGAAATCGGGCCACAGCGTGGGCGTGAAGCATAGTTCGGCGTACGCCAGTTGCCAGAGCAGGAAATTGCTGATGCGCTGCTCGCCGCCGGTACGGATGAACAAATCCGGCTCGGGCGCGTAGCTCATCGCCAGGTACGGTGAGAGCTGCTGCTCGGTGAAATCGCCGCCCGCCAACGGCTGCTGCTCACGCAGCAGCCGCGACATCGCCTGCATCAGGTCCCAGCGCCCGCCGTAGTTGGCAGCGATGGTGAGGGTCAGTCGCCCGTTCGCGGCGGTCTTCGCTTCGGCCTCGCCGATCAGGGTGCGGATGCGCGCATCGAACCGCGACAGATCCCCGACCACTTTCAGCCGCACCCCGTTGCGACCCAGTTTTTCAACCTCGCCGATCAACGCCGACGCGAACAGCTGCATCAGCAACGTGACCTCTTCGGCCGGGCGCCGCCAGTTCTCCGAACTGAAGGCGAACAGAGTCAGGTATTCGACCCCCCGCTCGATGCACGCCTTGACGATGTCGCGCACGGCCTCCACGCCGCGCTTGTGTCCGGCAATGCGCGGCAGATGCCGCCGCTTCGCCCAGCGGCCGTTGCCGTCCATGATGATCGCGACATGGCGCGGCACACTGCGCTGCGGCGGAACCTCGAGCGTCGAACTCTCCGGCATTTCGCTCATACCGCCATCAACTCGGCTTCCTTCAGCTCGAGCATCCTGTCGATTTCGGCAATATGCCGGTCGGTAAGCTTCTGCACCTCGTCCTGAGAGCGCCGCTCGTCGTTTTCCGACACCGTCTTCTGCTTGAGCGCTTCCTTGAGCACATGATTGGCCTCGCGGCGCAGGTTGCGGACCGCCACCCGGGCATTCTCCGCCTCATGCCGCACCACCTTGATCAGTTCCTTGCGCCGCTCCTCGGTGAGAATCGGCATGGGTACGCGAATGGTCTCGCCGGCGGCAGCCGGATTGAGCCCCAGGTCCGAGTCGCGGATCGCCTTTTCGATCGCCGGACCGACCTTCTTCTCGAACGGCGAAACACCGATCGTACGCGCATCGATCAGGGTGATCCTCGCGACCTGGTTGATCGGCGTCTGCGAGCCGTAATAGTCCACCGTAATGTGATCGAGCAGACCGGTGTGCGCCCGCCCGGTGCGCACCTTGCCGAGATCGGCCTTGAACCCTTCGAGGGTCTTCTTCATCTTCAGCTCGGTGTTCTTCTTCAGGTCCGCAATCATCTCCGTCTCCTCAGGTTCGGAACAGGGGCGTCTCAGGCGCCCCCGTTACCCCCTCCTAACAGTGCACCAGCGTTCCTTCGTCCTCGCCGGCAACCACGCGCTGAAGCGCGTTCGGCTTGAAGATGCTGAATACGTTGACCGGCAGGCGCTGGTCGCGACACAGCGTGAGCGCGGTCGCATCCATCACCTTGAGGTGGCGGGCGATCGCCTCGTCGAAGCTCAGGCGTGAATAGCGCTGCGCGGCGGGGTCCTGGTTCGGATCCGACGTATAGACACCATCGACCTTGGTTGCCTTCAGCACGATCTCCGCGCCCATCTCGCTGCCGCGCAGCGCGGCAGCGGTATCGGTCGTGAAGAAGGGATTGCCGGTCCCTGCGGCGAAGATCACCACCTTGCCTTCCTCCAGATAGCGGATCGCCTTGCCGCGGATATACGGCTCGACCACCTGCTCGATATTGAGCGCGGATTGCACCCGGCTGGCGATTCCCGCGTGGCGCATCGCGTCCTGCAGTGCGAGCGCGTTCATGATGGTTGCGAGCATCCCCATATAGTCGGCGGTCGCGCGATCCATGCCGGCCGCGCCCAGCGCCACACCGCGGAAGATATTGCCGCCGCCGATCACCACCCCGATCTCCACACCCATGCGCGCGACCGCGGCGATTTCGGCGACGATGGTTTCGATGGTCTGCCGGTTGATGCCATACGCATCGTCGCCCATCAGGGCTTCGCCCGAGAGCTTGAGCAGGATGCGCTTGTACTTGGGTGTCACTGTGCTGGCCGCTCTTTCCCCGCTGCCATCAGCGACCCATTCCGGCCGCCGCCTTCACTTCGGCCGCGAAGTCGCCGGACTTCTTCTCGATGCCCTCACCCACCACGAAAAACGCATAGCCGAGCACCTTGCCTTTGCGCGCCGCGAGCATCTTCTCCACCGTCTGCTTGTCGTCCTTGACGAAGCGCTGGCCGAGCAAAGTGATCTCGCCGAGGAACTTGTTCAGCCCGCCCTCGACCATTTTGGCCACGATTTCGGCGGGCTTGCCGGACTCGCTGGCCCGCGCAGCGAGGATTTCCCGCTCGCGCGCCACGATTTCCGGCGCGACCTCGCCCTTTCCGAGGTAACGGGGCCTGGCAAACGCGATATGCATCGCGAGGTCCTTGCCGATTTCGTCCGCGCCTTCGAATTCGACGGTCACGCCGATCTTCGTGCCATGCAGGTATTGGGCCAGCTTTGCGTCGGTCTGCATACGGCGGAAGCGGCGGATGCTGAGGTTTTCGCCGATTTTCTGGACCAATGCCTGCCGCCGGGTCTCGATTTTTTCGCCGCCGAGCGTCA
The DNA here is from genome assembly GCA_041476585.1 of Gammaproteobacteria bacterium. Classification (GTDB taxonomy): domain Bacteria; phylum Pseudomonadota; class Gammaproteobacteria; order Burkholderiales; family SG8-39; genus JADGRQ01. The sequence continues at coordinate 40,684 of JBGOTT010000001.1, forward strand.
GCTCCGTCAGCGTCGCCACGTCGGCGGGATTTTCGCGCGCGACGATTCCAGCGAGCGATGCGGCAAACGCCAGGAAATCCTCGTTCTTGGCGACGAAATCGGTCTCGCAGTTGACTTCCACCATCGCCGCCGAGCGTCCGTCGGGCGCGAGCCATGCGCCAATCACGCCCTCGGCCGCGATCCGTTCTGCCGCTTTGCTGGCTTTCGCGCCGCTGCGGATGCGCAGCAGCTCCTCGGCCTTGCCGAGGTTGCCGCCGGCCTCAGCCAGCGCCTTCTTGCACTCCATCATCCCGAGCCCGGTCATCTCCCGCAGTTCCTTCACCAGGCTCGCGCCGATTTCCGCCATGTACCGCTCCTTCGCTCGCTTGCAGGTTCAAAAAAAGGGGCTCACAGCCCCCCTTTTCCCGATCTTCCGTCGGCGGCGCCTAGGCGCCCCGCTCTTCATCGACCTCGACGAACTCGTCGCGCGAGGCCGCAACCACCTCTTCGATCGACTGCGAACGGCCTTCGAGCACGGCGTCGGCGACGCCGCGCGCGTACAGCCGGATCGCGCGGCTCGAATCGTCATTGCCGGGAATCACGAAATCGATTCCTTCCGGAGAATGGTTGGTGTCGACCACGCTCACAACCGGACTGCCGAGTTTCCTGGCCTCGGTACTCGCGCCCTTGTGGTAGCCGACGTCGATCACGAACAGCGCGTCAGGCAGGCTGGCGAGGTCCTTGATGCCGCCCAGGCTGCGCAGCAGTTTGTCCATTTCGCGCTGCACGCCGAGCGCCTCCTTCTTCGCC
>JBGOTT010000002.1:0-41319 GCA_041476585.1 Gammaproteobacteria bacterium
AAAGATACGCCAAACGACATCAACTCCTCCGGTCGTCCAAAGCGCGCGTAAGATCTATGACACATCAGCGCGCGTACCGCCAGCGGCGATCGCGAGCCGCAGATGGTGCAGCGGATTGAATGGATGGCCCTGAGGGAACCGAAACGGCACGCCATGCGCGTCGGCCCAGTATTGGCACGCGCGATAGGTCCAGCGGCGTTTTGACGCGATTTCCGCTGGCCCTTTCTGCCCCCAGTGCCCGAGCAAGCCGGCAAAAAGCACGGGCCTGAGTTCGATCGCAAGGTCGGCGGGCAGTTCACGGAGGCGTCCGAAGCACAGGTAGGCATACGGCGAAACGAAATCGAAATACCAGGTGGCGGCACGCACGGTTGAGCCTCAGAATTGCTCCACGGTTCCGCATTATTCACCCGCGCAAGGGCGCAGAGGGAGGGGTGCATGAAGTTCAAGACGCTGCTATATTCGATTTCGGGCCGTATCGCGCGCATCACCCTGAACCGGCCGGAGCGGCTGAACGCGATCGACGACAGAATGCCTGGCGAAATCCGCCGCGCGGTGCAAGCCGCGAACGCAGATGACGCGGCGCACGTGATCGTGCTCGCGGGCGCGGGGCGGGCCTTCTGCGCCGGCTACGACCTCAAGAAGTTTGCCGAGGGGGATGCAACGAACCGCTGGACCCAGGACATGCCGTGGGATCCGATGCGTGACTATCGCGGCATGAAGGCCAATACCGACGATTTTTTCTCGATCTGGCGCAGCTACAAGCCGGTGATCTGCAAGGTGCAGGGCTACGCGGTCGCCGGCGGCTCGGACATCGCGTTGTGCGCCGACATCGTGGTGATGGCCGAGGACGCGAAAATCGGCTACATGCCGGCAAGAGTGTGGGGATGCCCGACCACGGCGATGTGGGTGTATCGCCTCGGCGCGGAGAAAGCCAAGCGCATGCTCCTTACCGGCGACACTATCGATGGCAGGACCGCGAAGTCATGGGGGCTGGTGTACGACGCGGTCCCGGCGAAAAAGCTCGACGCGGCGGTCGAGGCGCTCGCCGAACGCATCGCCTCGGTGCCGCGCAGCCAGTTGATGATGCAGAAGCTGATGATCAACCAGGCCTACGAGAACATGGGCCTCGCCAACACGCAGATGATCGCAACGCTGTTCGACGGCATCACGCGCCACTCGCCCGAGGGCATGTGGTTCAAGCGCGAAGCGGAGGCAAAGGGATTTCATGCCGCCGTCGCGTGGCGCGACGGCGGCAAGCCGATACCGGATGCTCGTGATCTTCACCCCAGGAAAAGGAGACAGCGATGACGGTGCGCATCGAGAAGAGCGGCGCGGTGTGGACGGTGATCCACAGCCGTCCGGAAGCGCGGAACGCGATGGACCCGGCGAGCGCTGAGGCTCTGGTCGCGGCGTTCAATGAGTTCAATGAGGACGCGGGCGCATCGGTGGCGGTGCTATGGGGCGAGGGTGGCGCATTCTGCGCCGGTTTCGACCTGAAGCACGCGGGGTCGTTGCAGGGCGCCGAGCGCCCGCTCGATGCGCCTGCGTATCCAGACGACGATGGTACGCCTCTGCGCCGCGGCCCGGAGTGGAATCGGGCCGCTCGCGGTCCGATGGGGCCCACCCGCATGGAGCTCGACAAGCCGGTGATCGCGGCGATCGCCGGGCCCGCCGTGGCGGGCGGTTTCGAATTGGCGTTGTGGTGCGACGTGCGCGTGATGGAAATCTCGGCCTACTTCGGCGTGTACTGCAGGCGCTGGGGCGTGCCGCTCATCGATGGCGGCACCGTGCGCCTGCCGCGCATCGTCGGTATAGGTCGCGCGATGGAGCTGATCCTCACGGGACGCAAGCTGCCGGCGGACGAGGCGATGCGGATCGGGGCCTGCGAGCAAGTCGTTCCCGATGGCGAATCGCGCGTGTACGCCGAAGCGATGGCGCACGACGTCGCGCGCTTTCCGCAGGTCTGCATGCGCGCCGATCGGCGCTCGGCGTACATGCAGCAGGGGCTCACGCAGCGCGAAGCGATGCGCTACGAGTGGGTGAACGGGACTCCAGCGTTCGCGGTCGAGGGCGTGCAGGGCGCGCAGCGCTTCGCATCGGGCAAGGGGCGCCATGGGAGCTTCAACGACACCTAGCGCCCGCGGCGCTACCGACGCTCAGGCCGATGGTTTGGGCGGCTTCAATCCGATCGAATTCGCTTCAATCTATCGGCTGGGATCCTCAAGCCGCCCGCGTCGATTCGGTCTCTGGCAGGTTCTACGCGTTACCAAAAAGTCGTGCCAGGTCGCACCAAAGCCATATTAAAGTTGATTCTTAGGCAAGTTGCATAATACTACGTTTTTGTGCTAATTTATCCAAGCAGTTAGTGTCGCGGCAGGTCGGGAACCCTAAACCGATGGCTGGCCGACCTGGGCAAGTCTAGAATCGCCGCGAGCGACATCATTTTTGAAGGGGGACATGCCGTGAGTGTCAAGCGCTTGGCGGGTTTGGGGTTGATGGCTCTGATGCTCGGTCTGGGAGGGTGCGCCGCGGTCTATCCGCCAGCGCCGGCCGAGATCGAGCAGTTCGAACCGCAGTACCTGATTGGCCCGGGGGATACCATCAACATCCAAGTCTGGCGCAATCCGGAGCTTTCGATGCCGTTAGTTTTCGTCCGGCCGGATGGCAAGGTCACGACTCCACTGGTGGAGGACGTGCCGGCAAGCGGCAAGACCCCTACGCAGCTTGCGAGGGAAATCGAAAAGGCCCTTTCAAAGTACATTCAAAGCCCGGTGGTCACGGTCATGGTCACCCGCTTCCTTGGTCCCTACAGCGAACAGATTCGCGTCGTTGGAGAGGCGGCAAAGCCGCAGATCGTGAGCTACCAGGAGAACATGACGCTGCTCGATGTCATGATCGTTGTGGGCGGCATCACCGATTTCGCGGACGGGAACAGGGCAAGCATCCTGCGCGTCGCCGGAGGCACGACCGAGCGGCTCGGGGTGCGGCTGAGAGATCTGCTGAGGAGAGGCGATCTGTCGGCGAACGTGGCGATGCGCCCCGGCGATGTCCTCATCATTCCACAAAGCTTTTTCTAGACGTCAGGATCGGGCCGGCGTGGCGAGAAATCGGAAGTTCCGACGAGTTTCCAACCGATGTTCAGGTCCAGCCGCTCGCGAGAGCGCAGCAGGTCCGACGAACTCTGACGCCTTTGCGGACTCTCACTCCAGCGAGTAGGACTCCGTGGTTGGCATGGAACTTGCTTACCACGCTTGGTTAAGCTTCGTCGCGTTTAGACGATATAACAGCCCGAGGATTTGAAAATGCACGAACTGGCCGCCCAACTTCTATCCCACCTGAGGGCGATCTGGCGGTACCGGTGGCACGCCGTAGTCTTCGCTTGGGTCGCTGCAATCGCGGGTTGGATTGCCGTGCAACAGATGCCAGACAGCTATGCAGCGTCTGCCCGCGTCTACGTGGATACTCAGTCCGTGCTGAGACCACTGCTTGCAGGTCTTGCGGTGCAGCCCAACGTCGATCAGATCGTCTCAATGATGAGCCGGACCTTGATCAGCCGCCCGAACCTGGAGAAGGTGATCCGGATGGCTGACATGGACATCAAGCTCAAGACCCCTGAAGACCGCGAGCAAATGATCAACCAATTGGCCAAGGGTCTCACGATCGGAGGCACTGGCCGCGATAATCTGTACACCATCTCCTACAGCAACCCGAACCCCCAGGAGGCGAAGCGGGTTGTGCAGTCGCTGCTGACGATCTTCGTCGAAGGGAGCCTCGGCGACAAACGCAAGGACTCCGACTCGGCGCGCCGTTTTATCGACGAACAACTCAAAACCTATAGTGAAAAACTCGTGGCCGCCGAGTCTGCCGTGACCGAGTTCAAGCGCCAGCATCTGGGGCTGATGCCCGGCGAAGGCGGGGGCTACTATGGACAACTGGTGCAAGCAAAGGTGGCCATGGAACAGGCCATGCTGGAATTCAAGGAAGCTGAGAACGCGCGCGACGCAATCAAGAAACAGCTTACCGGCGAGACGCCGTCGCTCCTGAGCGATCCGGGCGCCGCCGCGCCCGAGGCACCCAGCCCCGAGATCGATGGCCGCGTCCTGGGGCTCCAGCAGAAGCTGGACATCCTGCGGCTCAACTACACCGAGCAGCATCCGGATATCGTCGCCATCCTGCGCACCATCGCTCAGTTGAAAGAGCAGAAAAAGGCAGAGGCTGAATTGAAAGAGAAGAAGAGGGCGGAAGCAAAGCCCGGGAAGCCAGCCCCGACGCCGACTGAGGCCCGGGACCCCTTGTATCAGCAACTGAACCTCGCGGTGGCGGAGGTCGAAGCGAGGGTGGCTGCCATGAAGGCCCGGGTGGCGGAATACGAAAAACGCTACAACGAATTGAAAGCGTCGGTCAACTCCTTACCCCAGATCGAAGCGGAGTTCAAACAACTCACGCGGGATTACGAGGTGACCAAGAGAAACTATGAGCAACTGTTGTCGCGGCGCGAATCTGCCCAGATCTCGGGGGAGATGGAAGCCAATACCAGCGTCATGGACTTCCGCGTGATCGATCCGCCCCAAGTGCCGTCAACGCCCGTTGCGCCAAATCGCCCGCTGCTGATGTCGTTGGTTTTGCTGGCCGCGCTCGCAGGCGGGATCGCCTTTGCCTTTCTGATCAGCCAGCTCAAGCCGACGATTCAGGACGAGCGCGGACTGCGCGAGATCAGCGGACTGCCCGTGCTCGGTTCAGTGATCATGGCCTGGACGGATGCGCAGCGGGCGAAATTGAAGAAAGGGCTGATCGGATTCGCGCTTTCCGTTGTGAGCCTGCTTTCGGCCTATGGCGCCATCATGGCGGTGCTTATGCTGTCGACAGCGAGGACCTAGCATGAGTATCGTTGAAAGAGCGGCAGAAATCCGCGCGCCGTTTCCCGCGGCGCCGGACCTGATCGAGCGGGCAGTGAGCAGCAAGAGCCCGCGCCCCGATTCGGCGAACGACCGGAACCTCGCGAAGAGATCGACGGCTGAGGCCGTAGCCGAGCGATCCAACCGGAAGGCTCCCCGAATCCTCAAGATCAATCAGGACTGGCTGCGCCAGCAAAGCATTGTCACGCCAGCCGGCGAACGAACCGCGATCGGCGAGAGTTTCAGGCGCGTCAAGCGGCAGATCCTTGCGAACGTGGCCAACCTTGGCGCTGGCGCGCCCACCAACCTCGTCATGGTGACGAGTTCCCTCGAGGGCGAAGGCAAGACGTTTTGCGCTAGCAATCTTGCGATCAGCATCGCCATGGAGATGGACCGCACGGTGCTGCTGGTGGACGCTGACGTAGCCAAGCCGTCCGTTCCACGGACGCTCGGCATCGAGGTGGGAAAGGGATTGATGGACGTGCTGCTCGACCCGAGCATCGACCTGGCCGATGTCATGTGGCGAACCGACATCGAGAAGTTGTCGATCCTTCCGGCCGGCACAGGGCACCGGCGCGCCACCGAGTTGCTCGCGAGCGAACGGATGCGTGCGCTGCTCACGGAAATGGCGACGCGCTACCACGACCGAGTCATCATATTCGACTCTCCACCGCTGTTGGCCGCAAGCGAGGCTGGCGTCCTGGCGAGCTACATGGGACAGATCGTCATGGTCGTGGAGGCGGGGAAGACGACCGAGCACGACCTCAAGGACGCGCTGCGCCGTATCGAGTCGTGCGACATCGTCGGCGTGCTGCTCAACAAAGGAGGGGCCCCGAACTTGGGGTACTACTATGGCGCCTATGGCGCATAGCAGGACCCTGCTCCTTTCGTTGTCTGCGGCCATACCGGCACTGGTCGCCGGTCCGATCTGGGCGGCCAAGTGGGAGATCCATCCCACGCTGTCGACGGAGGCGACCTATACGGACAACGTGGCGCTTGCACCTGCCGGGTCGGAAAAACGCGACTGGGTCACACAAGTCACGCCCGGGATTTCGGTAAATGCCACCGGAGCCCAGCTGCGGTTCAACGCCACCTACGGTGCGCAGTTTCTGAACCGCGCCGAGACCGGAGGCGGTGGCGTAAACCACCAATTCAGCGGCAGCGGGAACGCGGAGCTGGTGAAGCGGGTCCTCTTCGTGGACGCCACCGGTTCGGTCTCGCAGCAAAACGTTTCCCTGCTTGGCCCGCAGGCCGATAGCAACATCAATAACACGGGAAACCGCGCGACCGTGCGGGTGTTTTCTGTAAGTCCGTATCTGCGTCAGGATTTCGGCTACAGCGCGCAAGGAGAGTTGCGGCTCACGCACAGCACAGCGAGTACCTCTGACACCACCAGCCTCGCAAGCACCCAGTCGAACGGGCTCAACATGCGGGTCTCAAGCGGCCCGGCGTTCAAGCTATACACGTGGAATGTTTCCTATAGCAGGAACAGCATCGATTCCACGGGTCAACCGCCGGTCACCACCGAAACGTTCACAGCGGGTGGACGGCGGCTGATCACCCCCCAGGTGGCTTTGACAGCTAGCACGGGCTACGAGAAAAGCGATTACGTGGCGATTGGAAATGCGCCCAGCGGATCGTTCTGGAATGCGGGGCTCGAATGGACTCCGACGCCTCGCACGCGTCTCGCCGCCGGCATCGGCCATCGCTACTTCGGCAGCACCCGCTCTCTCGACTTCAGCCACCGCTCGCGGCTCACGACGTGGAGCGCCGGCTACAGCGAGGACATCACCACTACGCTGGGGCAGGCCCTAGTGCCTTCGAGCGTCAGCACGGCGGGCTATCTCGACACGTTGTTCTTGTCCAGTGTTCCCGATCCGGTAGAACGTCAGAAGGCTGTTCAGGCATTTATCGCGCAGAACGCGCTTCCGCCGAGCCTGAGCGTTCCTCTCAATTTCCTCACCACCCAGACGATCCTGACGAAACGCTTGCAGGCATCGGTCGGCATCCAGGGAATCCGCAACACGGTGCTGACCAACGTATTCAGGCAGACCAGCGAATCGCTGGCTGCCGGCGTGTCGCTGTCCGGGCAGGGGGACTTCGCATCCAGCAACAACGTCCAGCAGACCGGGGCGAGCGCTCTTTGGAACTGGCGCGTCGGGACACAGACGGCCGCCAACCTGACCGCAAGCTATATCCGCAACGAGTTTCCAGGCCTCGACCGCAGGGACGATGTGAAATCCGTCCTGCTGAGCGTCAACCGGCAGTTCCTGCCGCGAGTGTCCGGATCTCTGAACTACCGCAGTCTGCGAAATGATTCCAGCGTGAGCAGCGCCGCGTACAGGGAAAATGCAGTTACGGCGGCAGTCAACCTGAGGTACTGACGTTTCATGTACGAAGCTTTCTACCGCCTCCGCATCAAGCCGTTTCAGCTCAGCCCTGATCCGCGGTTTTTTTTCTCCAGCAAGGGCCACAAACGCGCCATGGCCTACCTGGAGTACGGCGTGCAGCAGGGCGAAGGGTTCATCGTGATCACCGGAGAGATCGGCGCCGGCAAGACGATGCTCGCCCGCACCCTTGCCCGCAAGCTGGAAGCTGCGAACAACGTCGTGCTGGCCCAGGTGGTGAGCACCCAGCTCGAAGCCGACGATATGTTGCGCATGGTCGCCGCGGGGTTCGGGCTGCCTGACGAGAACAGCAAGGCGGTGTTGCTGAAAAAGCTTGAGCAGCGTCTGCTCGGCATACATTCCCAGGGCAAGCGCGCGCTCCTGGTGGTGGACGAAGCGCAGAATCTTCCGCCCAGGTCGGTGGAGGAATTGCGCATGCTGTCGAATTTCCAGAGCGGCGAAAAGCCGCTGCTGCAGAGCTTCCTGCTGGGCCAGCCGGAGTTCCGCAGAACGCTGCAGGACGCCTCGATGGAGCAACTCAGGCAGCGGGTCATCGCCTCATGCCACCTGGGTCCGCTGGACGCCGCCGCGGAAACCCAAGGGTATATCGTGCATCGGCTGCAGACGGCTGGCTGGCGCGGCGATCCTTCGTTCAGCGAGGATGCCTTCGCTGCCATTCATGTATACAGCGGAGGCATTCCGCGCAAGATCAACGTTCTCTGCGACCGCCTGCTGCTGTTGGGCCGCCTGGACAAGAAGCATGAGTTCAGCGGAAAGCAGGTAGCCGAAGTGGTCGACGAACTGCTGCAGGAGTTTGCGCCCCCGATGCTGCAGGCCAGCCGCGCGGGAGCGGGCTGATGCGATCGCGCAATCGTGGCGCCCGCATTCTCTGCGTGGTGGGTGCGCGACCGAACTTCATGAAGATCGCCCCGGTCATCCGGGCGATGCAGGGCGCTACGCCGCCTTTGCCGGTGCGGCTCTTGCACACCGGGCAACACTACGACGCGGAGATGAACAGCCAGTACTTCGAGGCGCTTGGAATACCGGACCCGGACATCAATCTCGGCGTGGGATCGGCCTCTCACGCGGTGCAGACCGCCGAGGTGATGCGGCGCTTCGAACCGGTCCTGGACCAGGAGCAGCCCGCAGCGGTGCTGGTGGTGGGGGATGTGAATTCGACGCTCGCGTGCGCGCTGGTGGCGGCCAAGAAAGGTGTGGCGGTGATTCATGTCGAAGCGGGACTGCGCAGCTTCGACCGGGACATGCCGGAGGAAATCAACCGCGTGCTGACCGATCAGATCTCGGATCTGCTGTTTACCACTGAGAAGAGCGCGCGCGAAAACCTGCTGCGCGAAGGCATTTCCGAATCGCGCATCCACTTCGCCGGCAACGTCATGATCGACACGCTGCGCGACAACCTGAAGCGGGCCGTGCCATCCACGCAGACCTTCAACCGGCACGGCGCTCCGGGGGATTGGGGGCGAAGCGGCTTTGCTGTACTCACGATGCACCGACCCTCCAACGTGGATGACGCCGCCACGCTGCGTTCGCTGCTGGGTGCGATTCGGGACGTCAGCCGCCGGGTTCCGGTGGTCTTCCCGATGCACCCCAGGACCCGCACCAAGATCGAGCAGCACGGACTGGGCAGCATGCTCGATGAGGGCTCGATCCTCAAGCTCCCGCCGCTGGGTTATCTGGAAATGCTGGGACTGATGCAGGCGGCGCGGCTGGTGCTGACCGACTCGGGCGGCATCCAGGAGGAAACCACCGCACTGGGTGTCCCGTGCATCACGCTGCGCGACAACACCGAGCGACCGATTACCGTCGAGCAAGGCACCAATACCCTGGCAGGACAGAATCCGGCACGCATTCTTGCCGTGGTGGACGACGTCTTACGCAACGCGGGAAAAGCCGGAAGGATTCCCGAGCTATGGGACGGCCGGGCTTCACAGCGCATTGCGGCCGTCATGCGCGACTGGCTGGATGGCGCGGCCGAGCGGCTGGTCGCGTAACCCCGCAAGCTGAGTGATCCGCGGTTCGCCGAAAGCGGAACGCGGAGATATTCCCATGAGCCCCACACCGATCCGAAACGCATTGACCATAGACGTGGAAGACTACTTCCAGGTGTCGGCTTTTGCGTCGCACATCGCACCCCATACCTGGGATCAGTTGCCTTGCCGGGTCGAGCGCAATGTGGACCTGATCCTTGCGCTGCTCGATGAGCACGGCGTCCACGCAACGTTCTTTACCCTGGGCTGGATCGCGGAGCGATATCCCGGCCTGGTACGCCGGATCGTAGAGCGGGGCCACGAGTTGGCGAGCCACGGACATGCCCACCAGCGGGCGACCGACCAGAGCCACGCGGAGTTTTCGCGCGACATCACGCGCGCTAAAGGACTGCTGGAGGATATCGGCGGTGTCGAAGTTAAAGGCTATCGGGCGCCCAGTTTCTCCATCGGCCGGGGCAACCTGTGGGCGCAGCAGTGCCTGAGCGAAGCGGGCTACCGCTACAGCTCGAGCATCTATCCGATACGGCACGATCACTACGGCATGCACGACGCGCCGCGCTTCGCCTTCTATCCGGAAGGCGGCGGCGGGCTGCTCGAGTTGCCGATCACCACGGTAAACCTGTTCAACCGCAATTTGCCGGCGGGTGGCGGAGGCTATTTCCGGTTGTTGCCTTACGGCGTGTCGCGCTGGTGCCTGAATCGCGTAAACACGGTCGATCGGCAGCCCTGCATTTTCTATTTCCATCCCTGGGAGATCGACCCCGATCAGCCGCGCCAGAGGGGCATCGGCCTGAAGACCCGATTCCGGCACTACGTCAACCTCTCCTCGATGGAGCGGCGCATCCGGGCGCTGTGCAAGGATTTTCATTGGGGCCGTCTGGATCACCTGTTTCTGGATGCGAAAGATGAACCAGCTCGCGTCTGATCCTGCGTTGGTGGAAACCGTGCGGGTCGCAGAGTTGCGACCCGCTGATGTTTTTCGCTGGGACGAGTTCATCACCGGTTGCAGCGAAGCCACGTTCTTTCACCGCGCGGGCTGGAAGAGCGTTATCGAACGGTCATTTGGGCACCGAACGTATTTTCTCTACGCCGAAACCGGTGGCCGGATCGAGGGCGTGCTGCCGCTTGCCGAAGTGAGCAGCCTGTTGTTCGGGCATACGCTGGTATCGCTGCCTTTTTGCGTCTACGGGGGCGTTGCGGCCAGGACCGAGCGGGCGCGGCGTGCCCTCGATGCGGCCGCGCGGGCGCTGGCGGAAAAGTTGCGCGTCGATCATCTGGAATACCGCAACCTCGCGCCGCAGCACTCCGACTGGGTCAGCAAGGATCTCTACGTCACGTTCCGCAAACCGATCGATCCGGACCTGGAGCGCAACCTGCTGGCGATCCCGCGCAAGCAGCGGGCCATGGTGCGCAAGGGAATCAAGGCAGGCCTGAAGAGCGAGTTCGACAACGGCGTCGAACGCTTCTTCGCGCTCTACGCCGATAACGTCCATCGGCACGGTACGCCTGCGCTGCCGAAGCGCTATTTTGCATTGCTGCGCCAAGTGTTCGGAGACGATTGCCGGGTACTCACGGTCGTCGATGCGCAGGGAGCGCCCGTGTCGAGCGTACTGACGTTCTACTGGCGGGATGCAGTACTGCCCTACTACGCCGGCGATGCAGTCGCGGGCCGCGCCGTTGCCGCGAACGACTTCAAGTACTGGGAGCTGATGCGCGACGGCTGCGAGCGCGGCTTCCGCGTGTTCGACTACGGCCGCAGCAAGCGCGGCACCGGCTCGTTCGATTTCAAGAAAAACTGGGGCTTCGAGCCGCAGCCGCTGCACTACGAGTTCCTGCTGGTCAAGGGAAAGCACGTCGCCGCGCACAATCCGCTCAACCCGAAATACCGCCTGCTCATCAAGCTGTGGCAGCAAATGCCGCTGCCGCTCGCCAATCTGATCGGCCCGCATATCGTAAAGAGCCTGGGTTAGCAGAGGGCTTCCATGCAGCGCTTGCTCTTTCCCGGCCGGTGGTATGCGATGGCCCTCGTGCTGAGTGCGATTTTCTGGCTGCTCGCCTGGTACTGGAGTACGGCGCAATCAGTGGTCGCCATCTGGCTGCGCTCGGAGACTTTCACCCACGGTTTTCTGATCGTGCCGATCAGCGTGTGGTTGATCTGGCGCCGGCGCCACGACCTGGCGGCGTTCAACCCCCGGCCCAATTTTCTGGCGCTGCTGGCGCTGGCGCTGGCGGGATTCGGCTGGCTGCTGGGGCATTTGGCAGGGGCTGATATCGTGCAGCAGTACGGTCTTGTCGTCATGATCCAGCTGCTGGTCTTGACCATTCTGGGCGGCCAGGTCGTCCGGGCACTCGCATTCCCGCTTTTTTTCCTGTTGTTGGCGGTGCCATTCGGCGAGGTCCTGCAACCGATGTTGATGGAGCAAACCGCCGACTTCACGGTTTTCGCGCTCAGGCTGACCGGCATCCCCGTTTACCGCGAGGGCCAGTTCTTCACCATCCCGAGCGGAAGCTGGTCGGTGGTCGAGGCGTGCAGCGGGCTGCGCTATCTGATCGCGTCCCTGACGCTGGGCCTACTCTACGCGTATCTGACTTATCGGAGCCTGGCGCGGCGCGCGATCTTCGTCGCACTTTCCGTGATCGTGCCGATCGTCGCCAACTGGTTGCGTGCCTACATGATCGTCATGATCGGCCACCTGAGCAGCATGAAATACGCGGTTGGCGTCGATCACCTGATCTACGGCTGGCTGTTTTTCGGTGTCGTGATGCTGATCCTGTTCTGGGTGGGCTCTTTCTGGCGCGAAGATCTCGTGCCGCGCGGGGCGGCGCCAGGTTCCGTGCAGCTTGCGCAACGAGACGATCCTTTCTTGGGTAGGATTGTGACGGCGACCATCGCGGCGGCGGTGATCGTCGCGGTGTGGCCCGTCGCTGCCGCGCACCTGGCTGGTACGGGCCCCGGCCAATCGCCGGTGCTCCAGGCACCGCCGCCGGTTGGAGGCTGGCAACCGATTGCCGGGCACCTGACCGGCTGGACGCCGCACTTCCTGAAACCCCGGGTTCAGATCAACCAGACCTACGCCAAGGACGCAGCGCGTGCAGGGCTCTATGTCGGGTATTACCGCAACCAGCGTGAAGGGGCCAAGCTCATTTCTTCGCAGAGCGAGCTCGTCTCCAGCACCGACAGAGAATGGGGCAACATCGGTGAAACCCGCCGCGCCCTGGTTTTCAGCAATGAAACAATTCCGTCGATCGAGACGAAACTACGAGGCCGATCCCACTACCTGCTCGTATGGCACTGGTATTGGTTGGACGGCCAGTACACGGTGAACCCGTACTGGGCGAAGCTGCTGCAGGCGAAGTCCACCCTCCTTGGCCGCGGGGACGACGGGGCCGTCGTGATCATCTACGCGCCCTACAGCGACCGGCCGGAGGCCGCGACGCAGGCAATGCAGGATTTTGCGAATGCCATGCTGCCCGCCATCACCCGGACTCTGGACAATGCGCGCCAAGCTGAACAGTAAGCCGGGCGTGCCCCTGGTCGCGCACGTGATTTATCGCCTCGACGTGGGAGGGTTGGAGAATGGACTGGTGAACCTGATCAACCGCATTCCCGCGGAGCGCTTCCGTCATGCGATCATCTGCCTGACCGGCTACTCGGAGTTCCGCCGGCGCATCCGGCGCAGCGACGTTCCGGTGTTCGCACTCGACAAGCCTGCAGGCAACAGCCCAATCACCCTTCTCAAGCTGTGGCGGTTATTGAGGCAGCTTCGCCCCGACATCGTCCACACGCGCAACCTCGCCGCGCTCGAGGGAACGCTGCCGGCGGCGCTGGCCGGGGTGCCGGTGCGCATCCACGGCGAGCACGGCCGCGACGTCGGGGACCTTGATGGCAGCAGCCCCAAGGCCCAGTGGCTGCGTCGCCTGTTCAAGCCGTTCGTGCACCAGCACATCGCGCTGTCGAAGGACCTGGAGCGCTACCTTCTCGAGAAGATCGGGGTGCCCCGCGCGAAGGTTGCGCAACTCTACAACGGGGTGGACACCGAGTTGTTCCATCCGGCGCACGGCGGGCGCGAGCCGCTGCCAGTCCACGCTTCGACCCCGGCCGATTTCGCTTCGCCCGACGCGTTCGTCATCGGCACTGTCGGCCGCATGCAGACGGTGAAGGACCAGGTCACGCTCGCTCGCGCGTTCGTGCTTCTGCTCGAGATCGCACCGCAGGCTCGGCAGCGGTTGCGGCTGGTGATGGTCGGCGAAGGGCCGCTGCGCAAGCAGGTTGCCGACGTCCTGGACCAAGCCGGCGCGGGCAGGCTTGCCTGGCTTGCCGGCGAGCGCGACGACGTGCCGCGCATCATGCGGGGGCTGGACTTGTTCGTGCTTCCCTCACTCGCTGAAGGCATCTCCAACACCATCCTCGAAGCGATGGCGAGCGCTCTGCCGGTGGTCGCGACCGCGGTGGGCGGCAACCCCGAACTGGTGGACGAGGGGCGCACGGGCACCCTCGTTCCGCCGGATGACCCGCAAGCGATGGCGCAGGCCATGCTGCGCTACTACACCGATGCGGCCGAATGCCGGCGCCAGGGACGCGAGGCCCGACGGATCGCGGAACAGCGTTTCAGCATGACAGCGATGGTGAGCGGCTACCTCGCTATCTATGACCGCATGTTGGAACGACGACATATTTCAGGGAGCGCGAATTGCACATCCTGATCACCGGCGCCGCAGGTTTCATCGGCGCTGCGCTGGCCGCGCGCCTGCTCGAGCGCGGGGACACAGTCCACGGCATCGACAACTTGAACGACTATTACGACGTCAGCCTCAAACAGGCGCGGCTGGCGCTTTTGACGAAACATTCCAGATTCAGGTTCTCGCAACTCGACATCATCGACCGCGCGGCGATGGCAGACCTTTTCGCCGGCGAACGCTTCGACGCGGTCATGCATCTCGCCGCACAGGCAGGCGTGCGCTATTCGCTTGAGAATCCGGCTGCGTATATCGACGCCAATCTGGTGGGCTTCGGCAACGTGCTTGAAGGCGCGCGGCACTCGCGCGTCGGGCACTTGGTGTTTGCGTCTTCGAGTTCGGTGTATGGCGGCAACACCCGGCTGCCGTTCTCGGAGCACCACAATGTCGATCATCCGGTTTCGTTGTACGCCGCCACCAAGAAGGCCAACGAATTGATGGCGCACAGCTATGCGCACCTGTTCGGCCTTTCCTGCACCGGTCTGAGGTTTTTTACCGTTTACGGGCCGTGGGGGCGCCCGGACATGGCGCTGTTCAAGTTCACCGCCGGCATCATCGCAGGCACGCCGATTCCGGTATACAACGGCGGCATGATGGTGCGTGATTTCACTTATGTCGACGATATCGTCGATGGCGTGGTTCGGGTCATCGACCGGCCCGCCGCCGCCGATCCGCACTGGAGCGCCGACGCACCCGACCCCGCCGCGAGTTTCGCGCCATGGCGCATCTACAACATCGGCAACAGCCAGCCGGTGGACCTGATGCGCTACATCGAGGTGCTCGAGCAATGCCTGGGCCGCAAAGCGCAGTTGCAGATGCTGCCGATGCAGCCAGGAGACGTGCAGGCGACGCTGGCCGATGTCACCGAGCTCGCCAAAGCAACCGGTTTCCGGCCGAACACGCCGGTGGAACAAGGCATCGCGAAATTCGTGGCGTGGTACCGGGACTACTACCGGGTCGGCCATGACGCAGGGGCGCTGACATGAACATCAGCATCATCGGGACCGGTTACGTCGGGCTGGTGACCGGCGCGTGCTTTGCCGAAATGGGCAACACCGTCACCTGCGTTGACAACGACTCTGCCAAGGTAGATCGCCTGAAGAATGGCGAGCTGCCGATCCATGAGCCGGGGCTGGACAACATCGTCGCGAGCAATTTCCGCGAAGGCAGGCTGCGTTTTACCACCTCGCTTGCCGAAGCGGTCGCCGCCTCGAAGCTGTACTTCATCGCGGTCGGCACGCCGCCGAACGAGGATGGATCGGCCGACCTGCGCCATGTGCTGGAGGTTGCGCGCGAGCTGGGCCGGCTGATCTCGGGGCACTGCACGGTGGTCGACAAGTCCACGGTGCCGGTCGGCACCGCCGACGAGGTCAAGGCGGCGATCCGTGCCGAACTCGAGCGGCGCGGCGCCGAAGTCGATTGCGACGTGGTGAGCAATCCGGAGTTTCTCAAGGAGGGCGATGCGGTCGACGATTTCATGCGGCCTGACCGCGTCGTCATCGGCACCGACAGCGAGCGCGCGGCCGAGCTGATGCGCAAGCTCTACGCGCCGTTCACGCGCAATCACGAGCGGATCCTGGTGATGGGCCTGCGCGACGCGGAGATGACCAAGTACGCGGCCAACTCGATGCTGGCGACCCGCATCTCGTTCATGAACGAGATCGCGAATCTGTGCGAACGCGCGGGTGTCGACGTGGAAAACGTGCGCAAAGGCATCGGGTCGGACGGCCGCATCGGCTATTCGTTCATCTACGCCGGTTGCGGCTACGGCGGCTCGTGTTTTCCGAAGGACGTGAGGGCCCTGGTTCACACCGCGCGCAGTTACGGCCTCGAGCCGATGATCCTGAACGCAGTCGAGGCGCGCAACGAGGCGCAGAAACAGCGCCTGTTCGGGAAGATCACCGCACGCTTTGGCGCCGACCTCGACGGGCTCGCATTCGCGGTCTGGGGGCTGGCGTTCAAGCCCGGCACCGACGACATGCGCGAGGCGCCGTCGGTGGTGCTGCTGCAGCAGTTGATCGACGCCGGTGCCCGTGTGAAAGCCTACGACCCGGTGGCAATGCAGGTCGCGCGCCGGATGCTACCTGCGCAATGGTTCGAAAGCGGACGGTTGACTCTCGCTGAACACCAGTACGACGCGCTCGACGATGTCGTGGCGCTCGCACTGGTGACCGAATGGAAGCCGTTCCGCTATCCCGACTTCGGGGTGCTAAAGAAGCGCATGAAACAGCCGATCATCTTCGATGGGCGCAACCTTTACGACCCGGCGGAATTACGCGGGCTCGGTTTCGAGTATTCCGGCATCGGCCGGTAGGACCATCGATCGTGTGCGGCATTACCGGCTTGTTCGACGCCAGGGGAAGGAGCGAAATCCCGCGGCCCCTGCTCGAGCGCATGAACCAGTCCCTGTTCCACCGCGGCCCTGATGAAGGCGGGCTGCACCTGGAGCCCGGGGTCGGGCTCGGCCACCGGCGCCTGTCCATCATCGATCTTTCGACCGGACAGCAGCCGCTCTTCAACGAGGACGGCAGCGTGGTGGTGGTGTTCAACGGTGAGATCTACAACTACCAGGAACTGGTGCCCGAGCTGCAGGCGTTGGGACATGTGTTCCGTACCCGCAGCGACACCGAAGTGATCGTCCACGCCTGGGAAGCCTGGGGAGAAGCCTGCGTGCTGCGTTTCCGCGGCATGTTCGCGTTTGCGCTGTGGGACCGCAACCGCGAGACGCTGTTCCTCGCGCGCGACCGGCTGGGAGTGAAGCCGCTTTACTACGCGATGCTGGACGACGGCATGCTGCTGTTCGGTTCAGAACTGAAAGCGCTGCTGGTGCATCCGCGTCTTCAACGTGTGATCGATCCGGCCGCGGTCGAGGATTATTTCGCCTACGGCTACGTGCCCGAGCCGCGCACGATTTTCCGCAGCGCATTGAAGCTGCCGCCCGGATGCATGCTTTCGCTCAGGCGCGGCGAGCAATTGCGCGAGCCGCGTGAATACTGGGACGTTCCATTTAAGCCTGGGCCGGCTTTGTCCGAACGCGACGCGATCGAGGAACTGACCGCGCGCCTGCGCGAATCGGTGAGGATCCGGCTGATGTCGGAAGTGCCGCTCGGCGCGTTCCTTTCCGGCGGCGTGGATTCGAGCGGGGTGGTGGCGATGATGGCGGGATTGCAGTCCGATCCGGTCAATACCTGCTCGATCTCGTTCGGCGACCCGGCATTCAACGAGTCGGCCTACGCGCAGACGGTGGCGGATCGATACCACACGCGGCATCGCGTAGAGCAGGCGGATCCGGACGACTTCGGCTTGGTCGACAGGCTTGCCGGACTCTACGACGAGCCGTACGCGGACAGCTCGGCGATGCCGACCTACCGCGTGTGCGAGCTCGCGCGCAAGAGCGTGACCGTCGCGCTTTCCGGCGACGGCGGCGACGAGAGCTTCGGCGGCTACCGGCGCTATCGCTGGCATGTCAACGAGGAACGCGTGCGCTCGCTGCTGCCGCTGAAGCTGCGCCAGCCCGTATTCGGGCTGCTCGGCAGGCTCTATCCCAAGGCGGACTGGGCGCCGCGGGTGTTCCGGGCCAAGGCGACCCTCGAGTCGCTCGCGCGCAACTCGGTCGAGGCGTATTTTCACAGTGTCTCGATCCTGCACGACGGGATGCGCAGCAAGCTGTTCAGCGCGCCCTTTCGCAGCGAGCTGCAAGGCTATGCCGCCGTCGAGGTGTTGAAGCGGCACGCCGCGCGCGCGCCATCGGATCATCCGCTGTCGCTGGTCCAGTACCTGGACCTCAAGACCTATCTGGTGGGCGACATCAACACCAAGGTGGACCGGGCCAGCATGGCCCACTCGCTGGAAGTGCGCGAGCCGTTAATGGATCACCCGCTGGTGGAATGGCTCTCCGGCCTTCCTCCGGACTTGAAGCTGCGCAACGCGGAGGGCAAGTACCTGCTGAAAAAGGCGCTCGACCCGTATCTGCCGCCCGAGATCCTTTACCGCCCCAAGATGGGCTTCGGGGTTCCGCTCGCCAAGTGGTTCCGGGGGCCGTTGCGGCAGTCGGTGAGGAACGCCGTGCTGGGGCCGGTACTGGCCGATACCGACTGGTTCAATGCGTCCTACCTGCGCCGGATGGTGGACGATCACCAGTCGGGGCTGAGCGACTACAGCGCGTCGCTGTGGACGCTGATGATGTTCGAGTCGTTCCTGCGCAACGTAATGGCCGAGCCGGCCGTCCGGGAGGCGCAAGCCGCGGCCTGACCATGCGCATCCTGCATATCCTCGATCACTCGATCCCGCTGCATAGCGGCTACGCCTTCCGCACGCAGGCGATCCTGAAACAGCAGCGCGCGCTGGGCTGGGAGACGTTTCATCTCACCGGCCCGAAGCAGGGGCCGGCGCCGCCGACCAACGAAGAGCAAGTGAACGGCTGGCATTTCTATCGTACACCGCCCCCCGGCGGGCTGCTGGAAGGTGTGCCGGGATTGGGGGAAATCGAGTTGATGGGTGAGATCACCTACCGGGTCGATCGCGTGGCGAAGCGCATACGGCCGCATATCCTGCACGCCCACTCCCCGGTACTGAATGCGATTCCTGCGCTGCGCGTTGGACGGCGGCTAGGCATCCCGGTGGTCTACGAAGTCAGGGCCTCGTGGGAGGACGCGGCGGTGGACCATGGCACCGCCAGCGCGGGGGGCTTGCGTTACCGGCTGAGCCGGGGACTGGAAACCTGGGCCCTCAGGCGCGCCGATGCGATCACGACGATCTGCGAGGGCCTGCGCGGGGACATCCTGGCCCGCGGCCGCATCCCGGCGGAGAAAGTGACGGTCATCCCGAACGCGGTGGACATCGAAGAGTTCTCCGCTGGCGGCGCGCCCGATGCCGATCTGAAGCGACAACTCGGGCTCGACGGCGCGCTGGTGCTGGGATTCATCGGATCGTTTTTCGCCTACGAGGGGCTCGCCATGCTGCTGCGCACGCTGCCGCAAATGCTGGCGCAGAACGCTTCCTTTCGCGTGTTGCTGGTTGGCGGCGGGCCGCAGGAGGCACAGCTCAAACAGTTGGTCGCGGAACTCGGCGTCGCCGACAAGGTCGTTTTCGCCGGCCGTGTCCCGCACGGCGAGGTGCGGCGCTACTACGACCTCATCGACGTGCTGGTGTATCCGCGCCTGTCGATGCGGCTCACCGAGTTGGTGACGCCATTGAAGCCGCTGGAAGCGATGGCTCAGGGGCGGCTGCTGGTCGCTTCCGACGTCGGCGGGCACCGCGAACTGATTCGTCACGGCGAAACGGGAATCTTGTTCAAGGCGGGAGACCCGCAGGCGCTCGCGGCGGCGGTGCTCGACCTGGTGGGCCGTCCGGAGCGCTGGGCCGCGCTCAAATCCACTGCGCGCAGCTTCATCGAGAAGGAGCGCAACTGGGCGCACAGCGTTGCGCGCTACCGCCAGGTTTATGCGACCGTGCTGCAGGCACGGGGCATTAATCCATGACCGAAACCTTGCCGCGCCTGGTCGTATTTACCACGCTGTTTCCAAATCCAGGCCAGCCTGGCGCCGGCCTGTTCATCCGCGAACGGATGTTCCGGATCGGTCAGCGGCTTCCGCTGACCGTGGTGGCGCCGGTGCCGTGGTTTCCGTTCCAGCATCTGATCCGCCGGTGGCGGCCGCATTTCCGTCCTCCGGCGCCGCGCGCCGAGATGCAATCGGGCTTCGAAGTGCTGCATCCGCGATTCTTTTCCGTGCCGGCGGTGTTCAAGTGCCTCGACGGCTGGTTGCTTGCGCTGTGCACGCTGCCGATGATGCTGCGGCTGAAGCGCCAAGGCAGGCTCGATCTGATCGACGCGCACTTCGCCTATCCCGACGGTTTTGCGGCCACGCTGATCGGGCGCTGGCTCGGAGTTCCGGTCGCCGTGACCCTGCGTGGAACGGAAGTGCCGATATCGCGGACCTGGGTCCGGCGGCGGATGATGATCGCCGGGCTGAAGCGAGCCACGAGAATCTTTTCCGTGGCCGATGCGCTGAAGCGCCATGTGGTCGCGATGGGGATCGCCGCCGACAATATCGTGGTGGTCGGCAACGGCGTGGACACCCGGAAATTTCAGTCCACGGACAAAGCCCAAGCGCGGCGGGACCTCGGCATCGCGACCGACGCGCAGGTGCTGATTTCGGTGGGCGGGCTGGTCGAACGCAAAGGCATGCACCGGGTGATCGAGTGCCTCCCGCTGCTCAAGAAGCGCTTTCCGCGCATCCAGTATCTCGTCGTCGGCGGTGCGAGTCCCGAGGGTAACTACGGCGCAACGCTGCAACGCCTGGCCGTGGATCTCGGGCTCCGCGACACCGTGCGGTTTCTCGGGCCCGTGGCTTCCGAAAAGCTCAAGGGCCCTTTGTCGGCGGCCGATGTCTTCGTGCTGGCGACCAGCAACGAGGGTTGGGCGAACGTCTTCCTGGAAGCGATGGCCTGCGGACTTCCCGTTGTCACCACCCTGGTCGGCGGCAACGCCGAGGTGGTGTGCAGGCCCGAGTACGGCAGATTGGTTCCTTTCGGCGTTCCGGGCGAACTGGCTGCGGCGATCGCCGATGCGCTCGACACGGACTGGGACCGGGCGCGCATCATCGAATACGCGCGGGCCAATTCATGGGACAGCCGCGTCGCGGTGCTCGAGCGCGAGTTGGTGCAGCTTGCGCGGTCGCATAGGGGCGCAGCCGCCGGTGCGGCCGCCGGCGGGGGATAGCCCCGTGCACGATGCGTACACCTGCATGGTCGCGCGGCTGCTGTTTCCGCTGCACGAATGGTTGAAGGGGCACAGCACCGTGGCTGTGCGCAGGAAACTCGAGCAGTCGCAGTGGTGGGACAGCGCGCGCATCTCGGCGTTGCAGCTCGAACGCCTGCAGCGGCTGCTGCGTCATGCCGCCGAACGGGTGCCATACTATCGCGGGCTGTTCGCGCGCATCGGCTTCGAGCCCGGAAAAGTGCAATCGCTCGCCGCGCTGCACGAACTTCCGTTCCTGACCAAAGCGATCATCCGGGACAACCTCGGGGGATTGAAGGCGCAAGGCGCGGTCCGGCTGGCGCGCTACAACACCGGCGGTTCCAGCGGCGAGCCGCTGATCTTTTTCATCGGCAGGGATCGCGTCAGCCACGACGTCGCGGAGAAATGGCGTGCCACGCGCTGGTGGGGCGTCGATATCGGCGATCCGGAGATCGTGGTCTGGGGATCGCCGATCGAACTGGGCGCGCAGGACCGCGTGAGGGCGCTGCGCGATGCGCTGCTGCGCACCAGACTGCTGCCCGCGTTCGAAATGTCGGAGGCCAACCTCGACCGCTTCCTCGTTGAGATCCGCGCGCGCAGACCGAGGATGCTGTTCGGTTACCCTTCGGCGCTGAGCCACATTGCGCGCCACGCGCGCGCGCGGCGCGTGCGCATGGACGATCTCGGCGTCAAGGTGGCGTTCGTCACTTCCGAGTGCCTGTACCCCGACCAGCGCAGGGACATCGCCGAAGTGTTCGGCTGTGCGGTCGCCAACGGCTACGGCGGACGCGACGCCGGTTTCATCGCGCACGAGTGCCCGCAGGGCGGCATGCACATCAGCGCGGAGGACATCATCGTCGAGATCGTCGATGCGGGCGGGACACCGCTGCCCGCCGGCCAGGCCGGCGAGATCGTCGTCACCCATCTCGCAACGCAGGATTTCCCGTTCATTCGCTACCGCACCGGGGACATCGGCGTAATCGATGCCGCAGGCTGTCCGTGCGGGCGCGGCCTGCCGCTGCTGAAGGAGATCCGGGGGCGCACCACCGATTTCGTGGTGGCTGCCAATGGCACGGTAATGCACGGGCTGGCGCTGGTCTATGTGCTGCGCGACATGCCCGGCATCCGCGCGTTCAAGATCGTGCAGGAAAGCCGTTCGCGCACGAGGGTGCTGATCGTGCCGGAGCCGTCGTTCACGCCCGAAGACGAGGAAAAGATCAGGCGCGATTTCCGCCAGCGGCTGGGCGACGCCACCGAGGTGGTGGTCGAGCGCCTGTTCGACATCCCGGCGGAGAAATCCGGCAAGTTCCGCTATGTGGTCAGCCACGCGTTGCCCGCGGCGAGCGCCTGATCGATGGGCTCGTTCCGCAAGTCGCTGGTTCTGCAGTTCGCAGAACGCTATTCGGCGCTGGCCGTTCAGATCGTGTCGACCCTGATTCTCGCGCGGCTTTTGACACCACGCGAGATCGGCGTTTACTCGGTCGCCGCGGTGCTCGTCGGGCTCGCCCACGTCATGCGCGACTTCGGCGTCGGCCAGTACATCATGCAGGAGCGCGAGCTTACCGCAGAGCGCATCCGCACCGCGTTCGGCATTGCGATTTTGCTGGGGTGGCTGATTGCGCTGATTCTGTTCGGAGTTTCGCGATTCGCCGCGGATTTCTATCGTGAGCCCGGGGTCGGCGAGGCAATCGGTGTACTGGTTCTCAATTTTGTGCTGCTGCCGTTCACGACCGTGCAGGTCGCACTGTGGCGAAGGGACATGAACTTCGTGCAGCCCTACTACATCAAGACTGCCGGAGTGATCGTGTACGCGGTCACCGCGGTAACCCTCGCATACGCAGGCTTCGGCTACATGAGCATGGCCTGGGCTGCGGTCGCGGGCGTAGCTACCAACGTGCTGATCGCGAGCACCTTCTGCCGTCACAGCCAGATGCAATGGCTGCCCGCATTCACGGAATTCAGGCGAGTATTTTCGATCAGCGGCATGGTGAGCGTCACGGTTGCGGCAAAGGAACTGGGGACCGCCGCGCCCGATCTGATCATCGGGCGCATGCTCGGTTTCGCGGAAGTCGGTCTGTTCGGCCGGGCGACGGGGTTGGTCAGGATGTTCGAGCAGAACGTGAGCGCCGCGGTGTCGGGGGTGATGCTGCCGCATCTGTCAGCGGAGCATCGTCGGGGGATCCAGGTCGGAAGCATGTATCTCAGGGCAGCGAGCATGATCACCGTAGCGGCCTGGCCGTTCTTCGCGCTGCTGGGACTGATGGCCTACCCGGCGATCCGCCTGCTTTTCGGCCCGCAATGGGAAGCGGCGGCGCCGCTGCTGTCGATTCTCTGTCTGTGGGGCGCGAGCAACGCGCTGTTCTGCTTCGCGGGTTATACGCTGATCGCGGTCGGGGCGGCGCGCGCGAACATGCTGCTGGAATGCACCGTGCAGTCCGTCACTGTCGCGCTGCTGCTGGTCGGCGCCGTGTTCGGCCTGCACCAGATCGCGCTGGCCGTGACGTGCAGTTCCGCTCTGGCATTCGCCGTCTCGACGAACGCGCTGCGGCGGCATATCGGAGTGTCGCTGAAGGATATGCTGGCCGCTACGCGGAAAAGTCTGGCGGTGACGGTGCTGAGCGGCTGCATTCCGCTCTGGGTGAGGTTGCAGATGGAGATCGGCCCGGACAGCTACGTGCTGCCGCTCGCGCTGGCCTCCGCCGGGGCCGTGGCGGGCTGGCTGCTCGGCGTGTTTGCGCTGGCCCATCCGGCGCGCGTCGAGATCCTGAATTTGCTGAAGCGAGGGCGTGGCCTTCGATGACCGACGAACCGTTCTTTCTGGTCGGATTCCAGCGCAGCGGGACCACCATGCTGCGCCTGATGCTGAACGCCCATCCGGACATCGGCATGCCGCATGACTCGGCCGAGCTGTGGTCCGGCTACCAGGCGAAACTCCCGGGCTACAACGATCTGCGCACCCCGGAGGACTCGCGAAGGATGATCGAGGACCTGCTGGCCGAGCCGCGCATCAAGGCGTGGCAGACCGAATTGCCGAAGCCGATGCTGCTGGCGCAACCGCTGCCGGACAGCTTTGCCGGCGTGATGCGGCGATTCCACGAGGCCTATCTCCACGCGCACGGCAAGCGGTACTGGGGCGACAAGAACACCGGAACACTGATCGAACTCGATCGACTCAATCGCCTGTTCCCGCAATGCAAGTTCATTCATCTGCTGAGAGACGGGCGCGATTGCGCGTTGTCGCACCTGTCCAAGGAATACATCTACGGCTACTCCAACGTGCTGCGCTGTGCGCTCGAATGGCGCGAACAGGTCACGCTATGCCGCAAGATGGGCGCGATGCTGCCCGCCGAGCGCTTCCTCGAACTGCGCTACGAAGACTTGCTGGCGGAGCCGGAGCGCTGGCTCGCGCGCATCTGCACGTTCCTCGGCGTAGCGTTTTCCCCTGCCATGCTCGAGTACTTCAAGGACGTCGGCAGCAATGTTCCGGACGAGCGGCGCAGCCTGTGGCCGATGATCGATCAGCCGCCGATGCAATCCAACACCTACAAGTGGAAGACGAAGATGAGCCCGACCGACCGGGCGGTATTCGAGCGCATTGCCGGCGCGCTGCTGTGCGACTGCGGCTACGAAACCCTGCCGGCGCCGGTGACCGCCGGCCGCGTGCGCGAACTCTGGTATCACGTCCATGACCGCATCGCATGGCGCCTCAAACGCTGAGGTAGAAAATGCTGCTGAAACGCATGTCGGTTGCGTTGCGCGATTGGTTGGGACGCGGGTTTCCGGTGTCGGATCCCGCAACGCATTTGCGCCAGACCATGCGCTGGCTGTGCCGCGCACAGGACGCGGCCGAGGGCGGCGGGGTTTCGCGCAGCTATGCGTTGCGCTGGATGCGCGCGCACCGGCGCCAGGGCTGGCTCGCCGCGTATCCGGAAACCACGGGCTACATCATCCCGACGTTTCTCGCCTACGCCAGGCTTGTAGGCGAGAACGAGTTTCGCGCGCGGGCGTTGCGCATGGCCCAATGGGAAGCACGGGTGCAGATGGACAACGGTGCGGTGCAGGGGGGCGTGATCGGTTTTCCCCCCACTCCGGCGATTTTCAACACCGGGCAGGTGCTGTTCGGCTGGGCCGCGGCGTACAGGGAAACCGGGGAACAGGCATTTCTCGATGCGGCGCAGCGCGCGGCCGATTTTCTGACTGCGGCGCAGAACCCGGACGGCGCCTGGCGCCAGCATGGTTCGCAGTACGCGCGCGCGGGCGTCAACGTCTACGACGCGCGCACGGCGTGGGGATTGCTCGAGGCCTCGCTGGTCACTGGCAAAGCCGTCCACCGCGATGCCGCGATACGCAACCTCGATTTCGTGCTGACCAAGCAGCAGCCCAATGGCTGGTACGCCGAGTGCTGTCTCGATGACAACCGGCGCCCGCTGTTGCATACCATCGCCTACACGATGGAAGGCCTGCTCGAAGCGGGCGCGATCCTCGATCTTGCGCGGTTCCGGGACGCCGCGCGCAAGGCCGCCGATGCGCTGTTGAAGCTGCAGCGACCGGACGGAAGCCTTGCAGGACGCTTCGATTCTGCTTGGCTGCCGGCTGCCGGCTGGAGCTGCCTGACCGGCGATGCGCAGACCGCGATCGTCTGGTTCCGGCTGGCCGAGATCACCGGCGAGGGCGCGTACGCGGACGCGGCGCGGCGCATGAACCGTTACCTCGCCGGCACCCAGGACTTGAGTTCGGGAGATCCCGGCATCCGGGGCGGTATCAAGGGTGCGCAGCCGATCTGGGCGGAATACGGCACCTACGAATACCCGAACTGGGCGGCCAAGTTCTTCGCGGATGCATTGATGCTCGAACTCGCCTGCCGGCGGCCATGACGTCATCGGCCGCATATCCGCGAGAGCCGGTGGACAGCACGTGCTTTTCAACTCCTACGAATTCCTGCTGATCTTCCTGCCGCTGACGGCGGCAGGATTCTTCGCGCTGTCTGCAGGGGGCTATTTGCGCAGCGCCGCAACCTGGCTCGCGCTGGCCTCGATCGTCTTCTACGGTTACTGGAGTCCGAATTACGTCCTGCTTTTGCTCGCTTCGATCGGCGGCAACCTGGTTGCCGCGCGCGCCGTCCTGCGCTATCGGACATCGCAGCGTTTTTCCACGGCGAAAAGAGCGCTTGCGCTGGCGGTGATCGCCAACCTCGGTGCACTGGGCTATTTCAAGTACGCCAACTTTTTCGTCGACAGCCTCAACTTCGTGGCGCACACGCAGCTCACGCTGGCACACGTCGTTCTGCCGATCGGCATCTCGTTCTTTACCTTCACGCAGATCGCTTTTCTCGTCGACACTTACCAGGGCAAGGTGCAGGAATCCAGGGTCATGCCCTATGTGCTGTTCGTGACCTATTTTCCGCACCTGATCGCCGGCCCGGTCCTGCACCACGCCGAGATGATGCCGCAGTTTGCGCGCGACGAAACCTACCGCTTCCGCCTGGACAACTTTCTCATCGGTTCCGGGTATTTTCTGATCGGCTTGTTCAAGAAGGTCGTCCTCGCCGACGGCATCCAGCCCTACGTCGGTCCGGTTTTCGAAGCCGATCCCGCCTACCCGCTGAGTGCGATGGAAGCCTGGGGCGGGGTGCTGGCGTATACGCTGCAGATCTATTTCGATTTCTCGGGATATTCCGACATGGCCATCGGCCTGGCGAAGATCTGCAACGTGGATCTGCCGCTCAACTTCAATTCGCCCTACAAGGCAACCAGCATCACCGATTTCTGGCGGCGCTGGCACATGACACTCTCGCGCTTTCTGCGCGATTACCTTTACATCCCGCTCGGCGGCAATCGCAAGGGAGTGTTCAGCCGCTACCTGAATCTGATGATCACGATGCTGCTGGGCGGATTGTGGCACGGGGCCGGGTGGACTTTTGTCATCTGGGGCGGATTGCACGGTTTATATCTCGTGATCAACCACGGTTGGCAGGCGCTGCGTGTGCGCTTGCTCGGCCACGATCTGGTGCGCTCGACCCGTCTGGGTCGGGCGCTGGGGGTGCTGACGACATTTCTGTTCGTCGTGATTGCGTGGGTGTTCTTTCGCGCGACGAGCCTGGATGCGGCGCTGCGAATTCTCCATGCCATGTTCGACCTGCAAGGGCTGCAGGAAGGATGGGCCCGGTCCGGAAAGCTCGATGCGTTTGGCGGAAATCGGCAGGTGGCGTGGATCACCGTGCTGCTGGCAATGGCCTGGGCATTGCCGAACTCGCAGACGCTGATGGGGCGTTTTCGCGAGACCGCGCGCGTTGCAAGCGAGAGGCGCGGCGAATGGGCCTGGTTCTCGCTGGGTTTCATCGTTGTGCTGTTGGGCCTGCTCGCCATCATCAACGGTTCGCGCGGCGTATCCGAATTCATTTACTTCAACTTCTGAGATGCGTGCGCCGCTTTCCGGACTGATGTGGCTTGCAGCGGGAGCGCTGGCCGCGCTGCTCGTGATCGAGGGAATTTTCAGGCTGCTGCCGGTGCCCATGGGACTTTACCGTACCGAGCAGTTCGATCGCTGGCCCCTGCAGGGGTATCAGCCCGGGCAGTCTTTCACGTCATCGGAAACCTGGCAGATGCTGAACGTGCGTCGTGGAAAGACCAACAACTATGGCCACCGCGCGCCATTCGATTATCGCGTGGGATCGCATCCGGTGATCGTCGTCGGAGACAGTTATGTCGCGTCGCCAAAGAACGTCTATGAAGAATCCATACAAGGGCGACTGGGCGAGCATCTTGGATCCCGCGAGTCGGTGTATGGCCTTGCTTTTACCGGCCTGTCGGCCAGCGACTATCTGGCCCTGTCGCGACTTGCCAAAGCGGAATTCGCTCCCTCGGCCGCAGTGTTTGTCGTCATCGATGGAGATTTGTCCGAAAGTCTCCCGGCCCGGCTCGGCTATTATCACTTCGTGCCGCAAGGCGATTCGTTCCGGCTGGAGTACCTTCCGTTGCGCGGCGAGACCCTCGGGAAAGCAGTCCGCAAAACGATCGGTGAGATATCCCTCTATCGCTACATCTACGACAACCTGGGTTTTTCGTCCGAGGCGCTATTCAAGTTCGGCCGGAGCGGGGAGCAGCCTCAACCAGCCCGCGTTGTGGGGGATGCCGTACTTCAACGCAGGATGGTCGATTACTTCCTGGCCGAACTGCCGCGAGCGCTCGGCGTGCCTCCTCGATGCATCGCTTTCCTCGTTGATTCGGATCGCTACGCTATCTATGATCCCCGGTCGCCCTCGGAGCCCAAGGAAACGCCGGAGGTGCGACGTTACTTTCTCGACCAGGCGCAAGAATCGGGGTTCGCGGTCAGCGACCTGGACCCCGTCTTCCGCGCGCGCTACGCCCGGGATCGCACGAAGTTTGACTTCTGGCCGATGGATCGGCACTGGAACAGGACGGGTCATAGTGTGGCTGCAGACGAGGCCTATCGCCTGCTGTTTGGCGCGGGCAAGCGAGAGTGCCTGCCGGGTTTGCATTGATACGGCAGGCAGCTCGCTGACCAGGAGGTTCTGTCGCAAAGTTTGATCTTCTGGTCCAATTGCCTATGTTCCGGGAATCGATCAAACGGCGCGACGGGTATGATTGATGCTAAAGGTAGACGGTATTGGATGCACGGACTGAAGTCGGCGTGCGGTATTGCGACCTCGGCCGCCTGCAGCCACGGCCATCAAGCCGGCACCGGAATTCCCAGGCGTTAAACGAACAAGCCAATGGATACCGCAACGAATCGGCTCGGGCCCGATCGGGAACTCACGATCTGCACGGTGTCTTTCCACAACGCGCCACACCTCATTGCGAACTGGGAACTCGGGGAGCGCCTTAACCGCGGCAAGGGACGACTTAAGTGGATCGTTGCGGAAAATACGCCCGACGGATCGAGGCACAAGCTGACAGCGCCCGATCCACGGTTTCGTCTGATCGCCGGCACGGAAGGGCGACACCGGGACAATTATCACCATACCATTGCCTTGCAAAAAACGCTCGGTCTGGTCGATACGCGGTTTTTGCTGGTACTGGATCCGGATTTCTATATCGTCCGCCCGAGTTGGCTGCAAGAGGTACTGGATTACATGGTCGAGGGTGGTCTTGGAATGTTCGGAGTCCCGTGGCATCCAAAATATATCGAGAAATACCGCTATTTCCCCTGCGTGCACTGTTTCTTCGTCGATCTCGAGAAGGTTTCGATGTCCGAGCTCGACTTCCGCCCTTCTTGCCCGGACGTGGTGAACGGCGAGGAGCAAGAGAGTGGCCGCGACCGCTCGGGTGTGATTGCCAGAGTGTTCAACACACTTACGCTGCGGCACAGGCAAAAGGACTACCGCGACACCGGGACACGCATGTATCTTCGCTTCGCCAATGATCATCGCGTGAAATACGAGTGCGCCACGCCTGTCTATCGACTCCCCGAGGACTTCCCCGGTACGCGAAATCCGCTGGCATTGCGCAGCCGTCTGATCGAAGCCGTGCTTCCCGACAGCCTGTGTTACGTTCCGAAACGGCGGGGCGCGTTTGCACGCAACGGTTTCCTCGAGCGGGCGCCGGATTCCAACCGCGGGCATTGGGAAGAGTTTCTCTGGCGTGGACAGCCGTTCGGTTTTCATATGCGCCGCAACGCGGAGAAAATGCAGCGCGACGAAGACGTGGAGCTCGATGCCCTGGCACGCATTCTCCGCCAGTTTGGTTAGACCTCAAAGAAACTCAAAGCCCTGCTCAGACCGGCGGACACCCAACAGAACCGAAACGTTCAGCAGGTCGCCGCTTAAAGTGTACCGAGCTCACCGCTTGACGATGCAAGCCATAGAATCAACGGCATCCCGGAGAGGAGAATCAAAAAACCGAATCTCGCCGGCCTTGTCGATTAGCTGATGTAGCGCAGGCAGGTCCTTGAGAAGGTCCAGTGTTTTTCGACTTTTTGGCAGCGAGCTTTCCAACTCGGGTAGCTGTTGATCCAAGTCCTCGATCACATAGATTCCGCCAGAAGCCACATACGGCCATAGCGTCCGAAGCGAGGTCTGCTGATGAAAAGAGGCGTGGCTGCCATCGTCGATCACGATATCCAGTTTTGGATAATCCGCGACCACCCGCAGAAGGTCTTCCGGCTTACCCTGGTCGCCTCGAAAAATCGCGGTACGCGGTTGGTGTAGCATCGAAAAATCATCAATATCAAAGCCCACAATACTCGCATGTGGGAAGTATTCAGCCCAAAGCTGGAGAGATGGACAGGTCACCCGTGGGTCACCCCTGTCGCGTTTCCTGGCCAAGCCGATCTCCAGGATCGTGACCGGTAGGTGTCTCATTGCATTGAAGAGACGGTGGTAATGCCTTGTGTACCCGTTGAACGGATAAAATGTGACTCCCTTGTCGGTCGGGTGTATCGAGGCGATTCGAGTCAGTTCGTCGTAAAGCCGCCACCGGCATCTAAGATCCCGATACACAACGGCAGCAAGCTTGTGAAGGAATTCCATCTTATCCATACCGAGCGGGAGACCGAAGGGCAGAGACAGGGCACGTCGAATTGGGAACAGAAAAGTCATGAGCGATCTCCTGGGGGGTGCGTCCGATGGCGAGTGGACGAATATGCGCGCAGCCGCGCACCCGACAGAATCGAAGGGTTCAGCAAGTTGCCGCTTGATCAATCCGCCATACACGAGATTTGACGATGGCTACTGCCGGGGACCTTCCCAATCAACGCGACTTGTG
The DNA here is from genome assembly GCA_041476585.1 of Gammaproteobacteria bacterium. GTDB lineage: Bacteria > Pseudomonadota > Gammaproteobacteria > Burkholderiales > SG8-39 > JADGRQ01. The sequence continues at coordinate 30,490 of JBGOTT010000002.1, forward strand.
GAGCCAGGAAAGTGTAGAGATAGCGCTCTGCATTATTCTGAACCAACGATCTCCAAGAGTCTTCGCGGCAAACGCACGATAGGTGTGAACTCTCCCACCGCTCTGTGCATCCAGCCACGCATCTATACTCTGGCCGGCTTTCTCCCACGCCGCAGTAGTATGTTTCGCTAGCTGGCTTCCCTTCCTGATCCCCAAGAACAGGAGGTCGTAGTGGTCCCAGTTTGTCCAGAAGCGGTACAACGAAAAGGACGACGCAAGGTCCGCCGCCCTTTCAAAATCCCTCTTTGTCAGGTTTTTGTAGTAGTTCCAACCAAGTGCGACCGTCAATGGCGATCCCTCGGGCCCGCTTCGGGCTGTTCCGTGCTCCGGACGGCCGGTTGTCGCGCAGGTCATTATTACAAGGCCACCTGGCCGACATAGACGGATCATATTTCGAAAGGTCTCCGCCGCGTAGGGGTTGTGCTCCATCGCTTCGCAGGAAATGGCCACGTCGAAAGTCGCGTCGGGAGCATCGTACTTCTGGCCCTCGCAAACGACATCGACCCCCTTCCCCGGGCCTACATCAAGTCCGACGTAGTCGCACTCTGCGAAGAAACTACGTATCGATCCAGCAATGTCCAGTGATCCGATTTCCAAGACCCTGCTACGGTGAAAGAACTGATCAAGGTGTACCGATAGTAGCCCGACGTATTCCAACTGCGCGGCGTGAGCCATTATCGCCTCCAAGACCACGTCTAAGTAAAAATGAATGCGAAATATAACTGTACCAGACGGCCGGGCCGCACAGCGAACGAAGCGTGGTATCTGCCCGCTAGGATCGAGACGGTGCTCGAAGGGAGCGCTCCTGACTTGGAAGAGCCTCGGCATCGATTCCAAGGTAGAACTACCCGTGGCGGCGGGGCGTCGGAGAAAAGCCGAACCACCGAGCTCGAACGGTGCGAGACACGGCAGTGACCATTGCCGAGTGGCGGACAGCATGTAATGCGTTCAAGCAGCGACCTTTTCTCTAGCCTATTTTCTTAACTGCATTCTTCATCAATCGAATGTTTCCGATTCGGACAACAGCAATCTGGCACGATCTTTCTCGGAGAGCATCGACTCGCAACCGATCGGCCATAGGATGCCGATGGCGGGATCGTTCCACCGAATGCAGCGCTCGAACCGCGCGGCGTAGTATTCCGTTGTCTTGTACGGAAAATCCGCATGCTCAGACAAGACAGGAAACTCGTGCGCAAAGCCTGCGGGTATCCAGGCGATGCGCTTGATTTCGGCGGAGAGCCTGAACCTGCGCCGTGCCGCGCTCGGCAATCCTACGTACAACGCAAAGCCTGCGGGGATGGCGCACGGCTTTCTGGTGCTGTCGGACAGCGCGGAGTTACTCTACAAGACGACAGACTACTGGGCGCCCGAGCACGAGCGCTGCATCATCTGGAACGATCCGACGCTGGCCATCGAATGGGCGGCCTTGCAGTGAGCGCCGCTGCTGTCGAACAAAGATGCCGCCGGGCAGGCGTTCCTTCAGGCGGAGGTGTTCGAGTAACGCCGGCCTCGGGACATCGCGAGTCAGGGGCCCTCGCCGATGATGCCCTGGCGCCGCAGCTCGGCCAGCACCTGGTCGGCCGCGCCTTCCGGACTCAGGCTGGCGGTGAGGACGCGGATCTCCGGCGCCTCGGGCTCCTCGTAGGGGGAGTCGATACCGGTGAAGTTCTTGATCTCGCCGCGCCGCGCCTTCCTGTAGAGCCCCTTGGCGTCGCGCTGCTCGGCGATGCCGAGCGGCGCGTCGACGAAGACCTCGATGAATTCGCCGTCCTTCAGCAGGCCGCGCGCCATGCGCCGCTCGGCGCGGAACGGCGAGATGAAGGCGGTGAGCACGATCAGGCCGGCATCGACCATCAGCTTCGCGACTTCGGCGATGCGCCGGATGTTCTCCACCCGGTCGGCGGCGGTGAAGCCGAGATCCTTGGTCAGGCCGTGACGCACGTTGTCGCCGTCGAGGATGTAGGTGTGGTGACCCATCGCGTGCAGCTTCTTCTCCACCAGGTTGGCCAGCGTGGACTTGCCCGCGCCGGAAAGCCCGGTCAGCCACAGCACGCAGGCCTTCTGGCCCTTGATCGCCGAGCGCGCCGCCCTGTCCACGTCGACGTGCTGCAGGTGGATGTTGTGCGCGCGGCGCAGCGCGAAGCGCAGCATCCCGGCGCCCACCGTGTGGTTGGTCAGGCGGTCGATCAGGATGAAGCCGCCTGTATCGCGGTTTTCCGCGTAGGGATCGAACGCGATCGGCTGGTCGAGCTCGAGCTCGCATACCCCGATCTCGTTCAGTTCGAGCTTCTCGGCGGCGAGGTGCTCCAGCGTGTTGACGTTGATCTGGTACTTGAGCGGCGCGATGGTCGCGGCAACGATCTTGGTGCCGATCTTCATCGAGTAGGTGCGCCCGCGCAGCATCGGTTGTTCGCCCATCCAGACGACCGTCGCCTCGAACTGGCCGGCCACCTCGGCCGGAGCGTCCGCCGCCGCGATCAGGTCGCCGCGCGAGATGTCGATCTCGTCCTCGAGCGTGAGCGTGATCGACTGCGTGGCGACCGCCTGTTCGAGATCGCCGCCGGCGGCGACGATGCGCGCGACGCGGCTCTCCCTGCCGGAGGGTTGCGCGCGCACGCGGTCTCCGGGGCGTACCGTGCCGCTGGCGATGGTGCCGGCGAAGCCGCGGAAGCCGAGGTCCGGCCGGTTGACCCACTGCACCGGGAGCCGGAACGGCAGCCGCTGCAGCCGCTGCTCGTCGATCTCGACGGTTTCCAGCCAGCCCATCAGCGTCGCGCCACGATGCCACGGCGTATGCGGGCTGGGGGCGATCAGGTTGTCGCCCTTCAGCGCCGACACCGGAAGGCAAGTGACCTCGGCGATGCCGAGCTGCGCCGCGAACTCGCGGTATTGCGCCTCGATCTCGCGGAAGCGCTTCTCCGAATAGTCGACCAGGTCCATCTTGTTGACCGCGAGCGCGACATGGCGGATGCCGAGCAGCGAAACCAGGTAGCTGTGGCGGCGCGTCTGGGTGAGCACGCCTTTGCGCGCGTCGATCAGCAGGATCGCCGCGTCCGCGGTCGAGGCGCCGGTCGCCATGTTGCGCGTGTACTGCTCGTGCCCCGGTGTGTCGGCGACGATGAACTTGCGCCGCTCGGTGGAGAAGAAGCGGTAGGCCACGTCGATGGTGATGCCCTGCTCGCGCTCGGCCGCCAGCCCGTCGACGAGCAGCGCGAAGTCGAGCGCGTCGCCCTGAGTGCCGAATTTCCTCGATTCGCCGGCCAGCGCGGCGAGCTGGTCGTCGAACAGTACCCGCGTCTCGTACAGCAGGCGTCCGATCAGCGTGCTCTTGCCGTCGTCCACGCTGCCGCAGGTGATGAAGCGCAGCAGGCTCTTGCGCTCGTGCGACTTCAGGTAGCCGTCGATGTTGCTCGCGATCAGGTCCGAGACGTGCGCCATCAGAAGTAGCCTTCCTGCTTCTTCTTCTCCATCGACGCGGCCGCGTCGCGATCGATCACGCGGCCCTGGCGCTCCGAGGTGCGCGCCAGCAGCATCTCCTGGATGATCGCCGGCAGCGTGTCCGCCGCGGATTCGATCGCCCCGGTCAGCGGATAGCAGCCCAGGGTGCGGAAACGCACCTTCTTCATCATCGGCACCTCGCGCTCGCCGAGCGGCATGCGCTCGTCGTCGACCATGATCAGCGTGCCGTCGCGCTCCACCACCGGGCGCGGCCTGGCGAAGTACAGCGGCACCACGGGAATGTTCTCGACGCGGATGTACTGCCAGACATCGAGCTCGGTCCAGTTGGACAGCGGAAACACGCGCATCGACTCGCCCTTGTGCTTGCAGGTGTTGTAGAGCCGCCAGAGCTCGGGGCGCTGGTTCTTGGGGTCCCAGCGATGCTGCGCCGAGCGGAACGAGAACACGCGCTCCTTGGCGCGCGACTTCTCCTCGTCGCGCCGCGCGCCGCCCAGCGCGGCGTCGAATCCGTGCTTGTCCAGCGCCTGCTTCAGCGCCTGCGTCTTCATCACGTCGGTGTGGATCGCCGACCCGTGCACGAAGGGATTGATGCCCATCGCGGTCCCCTCGTCGTTGACGTGCACGATCAGGTCCATGCCGGCCTCGACGACGGCGCGGTCGCGGAACGCGTACATGTCGCGGAACTTCCACGTGGTGTCGACGTGCAGCAGCGGGAACGGCGGCCTCGCCGGGTAAAAGGCCTTTCGCGCCAAGTGCAGCATCACCGAACTGTCCTTGCCGATCGAGTAGAGCATTACCGGTTTGGCGGCCTCGGCGACCACCTCGCGCATGATGTGGATGGCTTCCGCCTCGAGCCGCTGCAGGTGGGTCAAGGTCGACAACTTCGTGCAGGGCGCGATCGGATCGACCTTGTCGCCCGGGCTGGAAGGGTCGGAATTCCGGTTCGTGAAAATTTGATTAATGTTGTTGGCGGCTTGGCCGGTTTCTGGGGCAATCGCCTTCCTCCTCACTCCCCTGCCGCGCGGACCTACCGGAACGGCGCCCCAGCCGCCGGCCTGGTAGGCTTTCAGTGCGCGGATCACCGTGGGTTGGCTGAGACCAGCTTTCGCAGCCGTTTCTACAATGGAGAAGCCGGAGAGCCTGAATTTCACCGCTTGGACCCTGCGCTCGTTAAGCGCTTCGACGGTAACGTTACGGCCATCTGTTGGCATGGCGTCAAAAATATCGAAACAAAAGTTGTTGCAAGATTAAACAAATAACAACAGCGTGTCAACGTAACGCTATCCGCCAACATGAAGCTTTGCAAATGGACCCGACCGGATTCTCGAACAGATCATCCCGATCGCCCGCGCGGCAGGCGATGCGCGGCTCGAGGTCTATTCTCAATCGGTGTCCGTCCGCGTTGCATCCATCGGGACAACCAGCCCCGTGATCGACACCTGGTCCGCAGCGCAGCCGCTGGTCGCGATGCCGCCCGTTTCCGCCCGGAGTTCCAGTTCGCGCAGCGCTCCGGAGCGCGCTTCGACCACGATGCGCTGCGCATCGACAGTCACTCGCGTGCCATCGAGCCAGCCGATGCGCCGGGCGGCACCGCCCTGGCAGCGCAGCAACAGCAGCGCGCCCGCAAAGTTGATTCCCCAGGCCGAGATTTCCTTGCCGTCAGGGTCCGCGTTCAGCAGAAGGTAGTCCTGCCGATCGCCGCAGGTGACGCGGAATCCGTAGCCGGTGCCGCCGATCCCGAGCGCCTCGACTTGCGGCGCGGACTGAACGGCTGCGCCGGCCATGAGCAGGGTGGCGATGAGGGAATGCGACCCGTCCACCGCCATCCTCAGCATCGGAGCCGGCTCGAGTTGTCCGTAGCGTTCCGACAGCCATCCGGCCAGCGGAGCGTGCGAGCCGCAGAGAATGCTGCATTCTCCGGCAGCTTCGCTGGCGGCGATCCACAAGCGCTGTCCCGCGCACTCCACCAGGAAGGCGCGTGCGCCCCGGGCGTCGAGCCGCGCGTCGCGCGCGAGCTGGTACTGGATCCAGGCTCGACCGGCGCCCGCCGCCTGCGGCAGCACGTCGTAGCACAGCCAGTAGCCGCCGCGCACGTGCACAACGCCGCGGCGATGCCCCGCATAGGCAGTCTGCCCCGCGATCGCGCTCTCCACCCACGCCAGCACTGCGCCGCTGCGGCAAGCCCGCCCGACCGCCCTCGACTGGATCGGAGTCAGCGGAAAGTCACCGCTGCGGGGACCCAACGGATCCAGGCCGTCGAGGCAGAAACCGCTGTGCGCGCCCGCTCCGCGCAGGTGCGCGCGCCACGGCGGCGTTCCTGCCGGCCAGTTTCCCTCGCACGAGCGATAGGTATAGGTGCCCGGGTCTGCGATCACCGCGTGACCGGCGAGGTTGAGGCACACGCTGTGCAGGTCGGCATGCATGTGCCCCGGCATGACCGCCGCTTCCGGCGCGGGGCCGGTGCGCAGCACCAGGCGGGTTGCCGGGTCGGTCTCGGGGAACACGAAATAGCCGCCGTCCGGGAAAGCGCGAAATGCGCCTGCGGCAGGCTCGCGCGGCGGCGGCGCGAGCCTGCCTCCGAGCAGCCAGAAGGCGCGTTCCGAGCCGCGCGCGTCGGACTGCGGCGGCGGGCAATCGGGCGCAAACAGCGCGCGCAGGATCTCCCGCGGCGCCGACGACGCCAGCGCGTCGAATCCGTCGAGCGCGAACATCGCGCCCTCGACGCCGTCGCCTTGCGCCAGGGTCGCGGTCTCGGGACCCGACAGCTCGGCCTGGAACTCGAGCATGCGCCGCAGACGCTCGATCACCCAGTCCTCGGGCTCGGCGCCATTGCGGCGCTTGAGCAGCACATAGGCTGCGGCGAGTTCGCAGGCCAGATCGTGATAGCGCACGGAATGCTCGAAGCTCGTGCCGTCTTCGTAGATCTGGCGCCGCAACTCGCGAAGCCACACCGCTTCGCCCGCGCGTTTCCATTCTTCAGCGCCGGCGAATTCCGGAAGCAGGGTGCCCAGATACCAAAGCGCGAATCCATCCGCCAGCAGATGATTGTTCGCAAACGACGTGCCGAGCCGCTTCGCCAGGAAGCGCGCGTCATGCAGCAGTATGCGCAGGATGGTGAACTCGATTTCCGTGGTGTCTTTCTCCGAGGTAGACAGGAACAACCACGCCCAGCTCAGCGCAATCGCGCGGTAGACCGCAATCAGACAGCTCGAATAGCCGTCCGGATTGCGCGTGGCTTCGGTGTAGGCGATCCAGGAATCGAGATAAGTCTGCAGTTTCTCCTCCCTCGGTGCGCCGTAGGCGATCGCACGCGCAATGCGTACGGCGCCTGCGAAGTGATGGACGCGATCACGGGGAAGCTGATCCTCTCCCGGGCCCCGGGGGATTTCAGCCCACTGCGCAACCGAGGCCGGCGTGCTCGCCGCAGCTATTTCCTGTCTGCTCAGCGCTCGTTCGCGCCAGGACGGGTATTGCTGCGTGATTGCATCGAGCGCCTGGTCAAGTTCCTCTGCCCCGATGAAGAACCGTGGCGTGCGCCGCTGGCGGAACTGCCGAACCAGCAGCAGCTTCGCCTCGTGCAACGCGCCACGCCGGAACGAATCCTGTACCGCGCTTATAGCGGGAAGATCGGCGCGCAATTGACCGAGCACCTCCTCATCGCCCGGAAAGCGGACACACAGGTCTTCCGCTGGTGCGACGCGGCGCAATCTTCGCACCATGGAACCGATGGCGCGCCGCACTCGTGACGCCAGGCTCACGCCGGTTCGCAACCCTTGATCCGCACGCGCGGTGAGCGCGCGGCAGCGGAGCCCTGAGCCCGGGAAGTCTGGCTATACTTGCGGCTGCAGCGATCGTTCATCGTCGCTCAATTGAACGAGACCGCAGCGTGAGACACGCCTTGTTTGTCGTTTTTCACTATCCGCCCGAAGCAAGCAGCAGCGGGGTGTTGCGTACGCTTAAATATACCCGGTATTTGCCCGAGCACGGTTGGCGCACGACCGTACTCACGCTGAACCGGGACGCATACGAGGTGACGGATTCGAAGCTGGAACGGCAGATCCCGGAACAGGCGCGCGTAATCCGCACCCGCTATCTGAACGCCAAGACGCATCTTTCGCTGTTCGGCATTTATCCGCCGATTCTCGCGGTCCCCGACCGCTGGATCGGCTGGTACCCTTGGGCGGTGGCGGCGGGGCGGCGCGCGCTGCGCGAAGATCCGTTCGACCTGGTTTATTCGACCAGCCCGGTCGCGACCGCGCACCTCATCGGGCGTTCGCTCGCGCGCAGTGCACGGGTGCCGCTGGTCACGGACTTTCGCGATCCCTGGTACGAGGAGCCGCCGGAGCCGGGCACGCCCGGCGTGGTGCACTGGTTTGCCCCGCGGCTCGAGCGGCGCGTAATTGCGGCTGCAAGCCATGTGGTGACCAGCACGACGCATCTGCGCGACATGCTGCAGGCGCGCTATCGCGAGCAGCCGGCGGACAAGTTCACCGCGATCCTGAACGGCTATGACGAGGCAGACTTCGCCGCACTGCCCGCCGCGCTGGCACGCAACGACGGGCGGATGCTGGTGGTGCACGCGGGCAACATCAATCCGGAGTTCCGCGATCCGCGCCCGCTGTTTCGCGCGGCGAGGACTCTGGCCGACCAGGGCCGCATCGATGCTTCCCGGTTGCTGTTCCGGTTCATCGGCGGCGGTGCGTTCGGTGAATCCGGATCGATGCGGCAATGCCTGGCTGAAACGGGGTTGCGCGATAGCGTCGAGTTTCTGCCGCGGGTGCCGTATGAGGCGGCGCTGCAGGAGCTGGCGCGGGCCGACCTGCTGCTGTTGCTGCAGGCATCCGACGATACCGTCGGGCTGGTTCCGGCCAAGCTCTACGAATACCTGCGCGCGCAGAAACCGGTGCTGGCCCTGCTGTTTCCCGGGGCCACCGGCGAGGTGTTGAAACAGACCGGCGGCGGCTGGGCGGTCAACCCGGGCGAGGTCGCGGAGCTCGAGCGCGTGATGGGCGAAGCTTTTGCGAGATGGAGCGACGGCAGTCTGGCGGGGTACGCGGCCCGCCTGGCGGTGTTGCGGCAGTTCGATCGGCGCACGTTGACGGCGAAGCTGGCCGGCTTGTTCGATGCGCTGGCGCGGTGAGACCGGACCTGCACGCATGATGCACGGCGAATCGTTTGAAAAGCGCTGGCGCGCGCGATTCGAGGGCTTCGCGCAGCACAGCGACGATGATGCCGGCATCGCGGGCTGGTCGCGCGGCGGTCTCGAGGCGCGCATGCGCAACTTTGCGCGAATCTGGCGCACCGACCGGCCGGGTGCGCGCTGGCTCGATGCCGGCTGCGGAGCGGGAACGTATTCGCGTTTTATCGCCGACCGTGGCATTCAGGTGTGCGGTTTTGATTATTCCTTCCCGACGATCCAGAAGGCGCGCATGCGCGCTGCTCCCGGCATTGTCTGGGGCGTGGCCGATGTAACGCGCCTGCCGGCGAAAACGGGATCGTTTGACGGCGCGGTCTGCTTCGGCGTGACGCAGGCGCTCGCCGACTCGGCGCCGGCGCTGGGCGAGCTGTGCAGGGCGGTGCGGCCCGGAGGCGCGATCTGGATCGATGCGCTCAACCGCTGGTGCCTGCCCAACCTGCTCGATACGTGGCTGCGCCGGCTGCGCGGCCGGCCGCTGCACCTGCGCTATGAGTCGCCGCGCAAACTGCGGGAATTGTTCCAAGCCAATGGCCTGGTCGACGTCCATCTGCATTGGGTGCCGATTCTGCCGGCGCGCTTGCGGCATTTGCAGTGGTTGATGGAGGCGCGCGCCACTCGATGGTTGATTCACGTGCTGCCCTGGCTCGGAACGCTGGTGAGCCACGCGTTTGTTCTCACCGGCCGCCGCGGCGGAGAAAAACCGCAGTGACCGATCGTGCGAGGTCGATGAGTCTTGTGCTGCTCAAGGCGTTGGCCGGGCTGTTTTCGCCCTCCGGCGCGAGGGCGCGGCTGTCGATCCTGATATTCCACCGGGTGCTGCGCGCACCGGACCCTTTGCTGAACGACGACCTCGACGCGGCGACCTTCGATGCGTTGATGCAGGCACTGGCTGAAGGCTGCAACGTATTGCCGCTTTCGGAGGCGGTCCGGCGGCTGCGTGCGAAGAGCCTTCCCACTCGCGCCGCGTGCGTCACCTTCGACGACGGCTACGCCGACAACTTCGAGGTCGCGCTGCCGGTGCTGCAACGCCACGGAATCACCGCCACCTTCTTCATTTCCACCGGATTCCTCGATGGCGGACGCATGTGGAACGACACGATCATCGAATCGGTGAAGCGCGCCGCGGGGCCGCAACTCGAACTCGCGGCGGCCGGACTGGGCAGCTTTTCTCTGGCGGGCATCGGCGAGCGCCGCAGCGCCGCGCTGGCGCTGATCAGGGCTGTGAAACATCGCGAGCCTGCCGAGCGGGAGGCGCTGGTGGCGCAGATCGCCGATGCGGCAAACGCGGCGTTGCCCGATGACCTCATGATGACCGCGCAGCAGGTGCGCGGGCTGCGCGCCGCCGGCATGGAGATCGGCGGGCACACCGTCCGCCATCCGATCCTGGCGCGGCTCGACTGCGCCGCGGCCCGGCGCGAGATCGCCGACGGCAAGGGCGCGCTGGAGGGCATCACCGGCGAGCGGGTGGAGCTTTTTGCGTATCCGAATGGCAAGCCCCGCGCGGATTATTCCGCCGAGCACGTCGCCTTGGTCAGGGAGATCGGCTTTACCGCCGCGGTCTCGACGGCCGCGGGCGTGGCCGATTGCGGCAGCGATCTGTATCAGCTGCCGCGCTTCACGCCCTGGGACCGGACGCCGGTACGGTTCATGCTGCGTCTCACCCGGAATCTGCTGCGCAGGCAGCGCGAGAAGGTCTAGCCAAATGAGCGGGGCCACGTGTTGAGTGTGCCCAGCGGGCGGTTGAGTTTCCCTATCTTTTCACCCACGAGGGCCCGTTGGCCATCGAGGGCAACGTGTGTGGGCAGTTGCTGCCAAACCCTCTCAACGGTGAACATATGCTCATAGACGAAGTGCGAATCACGCCGATCAATCGCGACCGCGTGGAGGTCAGCGCGATGTGCGGTGGTCGTTCTTTGTATTACCGTCTTCCGACATCGCGCCTCTGCCGGCGGGCGATCGGCGATGCTCTTATCTTATCGGTCCTGGCGCCGGCAATGCGTGCTGGATCTTCCATACGGCTGCCCGATGAAATCCCCATTTCTTCGCAACTGTCCTCGAACCTCGATGGTATTCAACGTGTCTGGATGAGCTGGAATGCAGGCTTGAAGAAAGTGCGGTTGGAAGCCTCCGTTTAC
>JBGOTT010000003.1:0-38068 GCA_041476585.1 Gammaproteobacteria bacterium
ACGCGCTGGACGAGTTGGGCGGTGCACCTCGCCGGCGCTTTCGAGGCGTACAAAGGAATCGACGCGCCGAAAAAACTGCTCCTTATGGAAACGGAGTCGCGGCTGGGGCCGTTGCGCCCGTGGGCCGACCACCAGGACCTGATCCTGCGCTGGAACGACCATTGGTTGAAGGGCAATGACACGGGCTTCATGGACGAGCCGCCGATCCGGCTGCTTATCAAAGGCAAAAATGAGTATCGCGACGAGCAGGAGTGGCCGCTCGCGCGTACCAAATGGACAAAGATGTACCTCGGACCGAATGGGACACTTTCGCTCTCACGAACGGATTCGGAGGGCTCGGGTTCATTCAAAAACGATCCCGACCTACCACCCAACCAACATGCACCGGGAATTACCTTCACATCCGCGCCGTTTGACGAAGCGACGGAAATGACCGGCCCGGTAGCGCTGTACCTGCATGCGCGCCTCGATCAACCGGACGCGACCTGGATCGTCACGGTGCGAGATGTGGCGCCAGACGGTACGTCACGTACGGTGACCAAGGGATGGCTGCGCGCGTCGCAGCGCGAACTCGATGTGGAGAAATCGCGGCCGTACCAGCCTTATCAGAAACACACGCGCCGGGAGACGCTGGAGCCGGGCCGAAGCTATGAATTCGCAATTGAAATCCGCGAAACGTCTAACGTCTTCCTGTCTGGTCATCGTATAGCGCTCGACGTCAAGGGGCAGGACACAACCGCAGAAGATCCCATCTGGGTGCATACGTGCAACGCGATCCCGACCACGCACACTGTGCAATTCGGCGGAAGACTTGATTCCCACCTGCTGCTGCCGGTAATTCCCGGCTGAGGAGAACATTCATGTTCTCGCTCGTACGTTGGCTCACGATGATCGCCGTGGTTGTGTGCTCGACAGCGGCCGCGGAGGATTATCCGAATAGGCCGATTCGCTTCGTTGTCCCGTTCCCGCCGGGCGGATCGGCGGATATCCTCGCGCGCACGGTGGGAGACAAGCTTGCGACCGCATTGAGGCAGTCCGTAGTCGTCGAGAACAAGCCTGGCGCCGGTGGAATCGTCGGCGCGGAAGCGGTGGCGAAATCCGCGCCGGACGGTTATACGCTGCTCTTTGCCAACACCAATATCGCCATCAATCCGAGCCTGTACGGGTCGCTGCCGTATGACACGGCAAAGGCCTTCTTGCCGGTGATCCAATTGGTCTCGGTACCCAATCTGCTGCTGGTCGCCGAGGATGTCCCGGCAAACAGCGTGGCGGACCTGATCGCGCTCGCCATAGCGAAGCCGGGAACGCTGAACTACGCCTCCGCGGGCAACGGCACCTTCCCCCACCTGGCAATTGAACTGTTCAAGCTGCAAGCGGGAGTCTCCCTGGTGCACGTTCCTTATAAGGGCGCGGCGCCTGCGTTGAACGCCTTGCTCGCCAAGGAGGTGCAGGTGCTGTCGAACGACCTTCTGAATGCGCTGCCCCTCGTTAAGGCAGGCAAGATCAAGGCGCTCGCGATCACTGGCACTGTGCGGTCAGCTGCGATCCCCGAAATACCGACCATGGCCGAAGCGGGCCTGAAAAATTATGCGGCGGTGGGTTGGCAGGGCGTCATGGTGCCGGCGGGTACCCCCCCGGCAATAGTTGCGCGGCTGAACTCGGAGATCAATAAAGCGCTCAAGGATACCGGCCTGAGAGACCGCCTCACCGCGCAAGGCCTGGAAGTTGTGGGAGGGACGGCGCATCAGTTCGCGAAGTTCGTCCGACGAGACACCGAGCGCTGGCGCAGCGCCGTCGAAGCCTCCGGCGCAAAGATCGATTGAACTAAAGTGATCCGTTTTTTGATTGGAAACCGAAAGCGTAACGACTATGAGACCGCGAGTTGATGTGACCTGCCCCTGAGTGTCGTGCCTGATAAAAGTGTGACGATTCGGACGCGATCGGCACTGAATTCGGGGACCGCTCAGAGAGCGGGCTCTACTAATTTCGATTTGGCACTGCCATCGGGGGACAGATCACAGGTGCTGGACATGCCCGGCTAATCCAAAGGAGTTCGACAGTGAAGCGAAGAAACTATTTGACATTCACGGCAGTTGCGCTGCTCGGCCTCTCATCGGTCGCGTTGGCGCAGCCGTATCCCGCGAAACCGATCCGGATGGTGGTGCCGTTCGCCCCGGGCGGACCGACCGATTTGTACGCCCGCTCCGTGGGCCAGGAGCTGAGCAAACTACTGGGCCAACCGGTCATCGTCGACAACCGGTCGGGGGCAGGCGGAAATCTGGGAGCAGACATCATTGCGAAGTCCGCCCCCGACGGCTACAGCATCGTGCTCGGCACGGTCGGCGCCTTCGCCGTCAACATGACGCTGTACCCCAAGATGCCTTACGACGTGCTGCGCGACTTCGCGCCGGTATCACTGGTCGCGATCGTCCCGATGATGCTGGTCGTGCATCCCAACGTGCCGGTCAAAACCCCGAAGGACCTGGTCGAGCTGGCGAAGGCGAAGCCCGGGCAGCTCACTTACGGCTCCGCGGGCAGCGGTACCTCGATCCACATGGCCTCGGAAATGTTCAAGGCCATGACGGGCGTGGACATGGTGCACATTCCATACAAGGGCACGGCGCCGGCGATGACGGATCTCATCGGCGGGCAGCTGCAGCTCATGTTCTCGGATGCAACCTCGGCGATCCCGCAAGCGAAATCGGGCAAGGTCCGCGCCGTCGCGGTGACCAAGCGGGTCGAGGCGATGCCCGATGTCCCGACCTTCGCCGAGACCGGATTTCCGAACTACGACCCGAGCTTCTGGGTCGGCATCTTCGCGCCGGCCGGCACGCCGCGCGACATCGTCCTCAGGCTCAACGGCGCCATCGCGAAGTCGCTGCAGGCCCCCGAGGTAAGGGAGCGGTTCATCAGCCAGGGCGCACAACCGGTCAGCAACACGCCGGAGGAATTCACCGAGTTCGTCCGTGCCGAGATCGCGAAGTGGGCGAAGGTGGTGAAGGCGTCGGGAGCGAAGGTGGATTGAGGCAAACGCTCAATCGCCGAGCACGCGCCTAAATTGCTGCACGCATTCGCCCTGCCTAGACACGGCGGAGCTGGGCGATCTCAAGGGACCGGAATTCTCTACCAATAGCCGGTCCTAATACGGGGATGAGGTCAAGGCGAGCGCCGCAACCAGCGCAAAAACCGCGGTACGAAGCATGAGACGTTTCTTTTAGGGGCCCGCTAACGACCTTTGAACACTGGCTTGCGCTTCTCCTTGAAAGCCAGTTGCGCTTCTTTCGCGTCCTCAGTCTTGGCAATGGCTGCAGTCATGTCCTGCTCGTAGCGGTAACCATCGCGAAGGCTCATTTCTTCGATGACGTTCAAGGTGTGCTTGATCATGCGGGTCGATACCGGGCTCTTGGACGCGATCGTCTGCGCGAGTTCCATTGCAGCCGGCATCAGTTCCTCGGGCGCGGTGCAGGCTTCAATTACCCCTAGTCGGTAGAGCTCAGCTGCTGGGGAACGGTAGCCCGTCAGCATCATGCGGCGCAGCCGCGAGTGGCTGAAGAGGCGCATGGCGTGACGCCCACCGCCCAGGAGTCCGACGTCCACTTCGGGGGCGCCCATGACCGCGTTTTCAGATGCGATAAGAATGTCTGCGGAGGCAACGATGGCCAGCCCCGCACCAAGCGCCGACCCGTTGATTGCCGCAATTACCGGCTTGGCACACTCTCTGATAGCGTGGAAGCACTCCCTCGTACGACGCGAGTGCGCCATCAGATCGCCGGGGCCCTTGATGATTTCTGCGCGGCCCTTTAGATCGGCGCCGGCGCAGAAATGCTTGCCCGCGCCGGTGAGCACGACCACCCGGATTTCATCCGTTTCCGAAATGCGGTCCAGCGCACGGGTCAACTCGTCGTTGAGAATGCGGGTCAGCGCGTTCACGGGCGGGCTGTCCATGATCAGAACTGCAACATTCCCATCAATCTTGACTTGCAGTTGTCTCAAATCGTCCATGAGTGGCTCGGTAATTATCGTTTAGACAATGCCGCGTTCCCGCATTGCGGCGATCTGCGACTGATTTAGGCCAAGTTCATGCAACACCTGGTCGGTGTGCTCGCCGAGCAGGGGAGGCGGATTGCTGAACTCAAGCGGCGCATTGGTATATCGGATTGGGCTGACGACCTGTGGAACTGTCCCTGCCGTCGGGTGGCGCAGGTGACGAAGCATCTCGCGGGCCTTGACCTGGGGATCCTCGAATACCTCTGGAATCGAGTTGATCGGGCTGCACGGAACCCCCGCTTTGCCCAATTGCTCGACCCATTGGGAGCGCGGCTTCCGCAAGAACGCATGGTCGATGAGCGGTAGCAACGTCGACTGATTCGCCACGCGCGCGGGGTTGGTTGCGTAAAGCGGGTTGGTGGCGAGGTCCGGTATGCCGAGGACGGCACATAGCTTCTCGAACTGGCCGTCGTTGCCCACCACGAGGACAATATCGCCGTCCGCGCATTTGAACACTTTTTGCGGCTGGATATTCGGATGCGCGTTGCCGGTTCGCTTCGGTACCCGTCCGGCGAGCAGGTAGTTCATCGCCTGATTCGACAGAAGGCCGACCTGGACATCAAGCATCGCTATGTCGATGTACTCGCCGCGCCCGGAGACCGCTCGTCCGGCCAGCGCACCCAGAATCGCGGTCGCCGCATACACGCCCGTGACGAGGTCGATGATCGGGATGCCAACTTTTTGCGGGCCGCCTCCAGGGCAGTCGTCACGCTCTCCCGTCACACTCATCAGACCACCCATCGCCTGAATCTGAAAATCGTAGGCAGGGAATCCGCGCTTAGGGCCGTTCTGGCCGAATCCCGTGATGGAGCAGTAGATGAGACTGGGGTTAAGTGCGCTTAACGCTTTGTATCCGAGCCCATAGCGCGCCAACGTTCCCACCTTGAAATTCTCAAGCACGATATCGGACTTGGCAGCGAGATTTCGAACTACCTCCTGCCCCTCGGGAGTGTCGATACGCAGCGTAACGGATCGTTTTCCTCGATTCGCTGCCAGGTAGTAGCCAGCTTGCTTCGTTTCCTTTCCCTGCGAATCCTTCAGAAAAGGGGGTCCCCAGGCTCGGGTGTCATCGCCCGATCCCGGACGCTCGACCTTGATGACCTCGGCGCCCAAGTCGGCGAGGATCTGGCTCGCCCAAGGTCCGGCAAGGACGCGGCTTAGATCGAGAACCTTGATATGCGAAAGTGGACCGGCCACGGGAAAATCCTCCGGCAGATCAAGCGGCAGATCGAATGCCTGAAAGAAGCAAGTCGAAATATTCGTCAGCAAAGTCGGTGGCGTGCTTGCCACCTCCACGGCGAAACCACCGCACCATCCAGTTCAGGCAGGACAAGATGGCGCGTCCACAGGTGACGACATCAATGGGCCGGAACTCGTTGGAGGCGATTCCTTCTCGAAGAATCTGCCGCAGGTTGCCCTCGTGTTTGTCCCGCCACTTTAGCGCAACACGCCGGTCCTCGGGGAGCAAAAGATTGCGGTAACCGAGCTGCGCCGACACATACTCGAAATAGTGGTCTTCAAAATAACCGCTGTGGCTGCGCATGTATGCGCGCAATTTGCCCTCTGCAGTCGCCGCAGCCGCGACGTCGCGCTCTGCAATCTCACAAAGATCGCGTAGCACCGTCAATACGATTCCGGCGTAAATCGCATCTTTGTCGCGGAAGTAGTGATATAGCGCCGGCTTCGACAGGGCGCAGCCGGCACCGATCTCGTTGATGGAAGTGTTCTCGAATCCCTTGCGGGCGAATAACTCGGCTGCGCAGGCCAGTATTTGCCGCTCTTTGTCGACTCTTTGGGCCGGATCGGACCTTCGACCCGACCTACCGCGGCCCTTGCTCGCATTGGTGGGGCGATGGCGTGCGGATAGCGCCGGAGCATCTGAGGGGGTGCGCTCGATCTCGTCGGTCATTGTTGTTCCCTTCTGAGCCGGTAGCCCTCATGTTGACAACAGTTGCAATGATATGTATGTTGCGCCTTGTTGTCTACCGACCGGTCGGTATATTAATATACCGACCGGTCGGGATCACGTTTTGAATTTGGGAGCAGGCAGGCTGCTCGCACAGGGAGGCGTGAAGTGGAGAAAAAAGTCGAGTTTGTAAGCAAGGGGTGCAAGCTGCGCGGTGTGCTGCGTTTGCCCGCGGCGCAGGGCCCGCACCCCCTGCTCGTGATGGCGGGCGGCTGGTGCTATGTCAAGGAAATCGTCATGCCTACCGCGCCTACCCGTCCCTGCTCTACGCCGCGACGGTTGGCCGGTCGACATCGGCTAGCGAGTTTCCCGCGCAGAGGGCGATCGCGGAAAGTTGCCGCCCGGACGACTTCGGATACCGGGCCAGGGTCGCCCGCGGTGCCACATTGCACCACTGCGAATGGCTCGCGGCGAACGAAGTCCGCGCAAAGGTACGGCGCGCGTGGCACGAGTTTTTTGGCCGCATCGACGTTTTGGTCGCGCCCATCGCGGCGACCACCGCGTTCGCACACGATCACAATCCGGTCCGCGACGAACGAACGCTGCAAGTCAACGGCAAGGCGGTCGCGTATACAGACCAGATGTTCCGGGCGGGTCTGCCGACGTTCTCCTTTCTGCCGGCCACTGCGGCTCCCATCGGACTGGCGCGGGACACGTTACCGGTGGGAATTCAGATCATCGGACCTGAATGCGGTGATTTGACGACGATAGAGTTTGCCCGTCTTCTGGCCGCCGAAATCGGTGGTTTCACCGCCCCGCCGCAATACGCTGCATGACGCAATCTCGCTGAAAAGGAGCGAAAGATGAACGCAAACTCGAAGCGCTCGATCAACCTACTCTGCGGCATGGCGGCTTTCCTGCTGTGTGCCCCTTTGCTCGCCCAGCCGCTGACCGTCAAGGTCGGCGTCGTGCTGCCTTTCTCGGGACCAGGCGGCGACACGGTGGAACGCGAGGAACAGGCGATGCGGCTTTACATGAAACTCCACGGCAAGGAGCTTGGCGGCACCAGGATCGAGTTGATCAAGCGCGACTCGAAGGAGCCGAGCGGAGCCACCACGCGCGAACTTGTCCGGGAACTCATCTTCCGGGACAACGTCGACATTCTTCTCGCGGGGCAATTCTCCCCCGATGCAATCGCGGCGGCGCCCGTCGTCACCCAGGCGAAGAAGCTCCTCATTCTTGTGAACGCACAGGCCTCTTTCATCACCAATCTGTCTCCATATATCGTGCGCGTTTCCGCGGCGAGTTGGCAGATCGCCTACCCGATGGGTCGGTACGCGATCGAGAAGCCGGGCTGCAAGAAGACCGTGGTCGGATACATCGATTACGCACCCGGGCGCGACGTGCTGGCGGCCTTCAAGAGCGGCTACGAAAAGGCGGGCGGCACCCTTGCCGACGCCATCCCCATGGGCGGGCCAACCGGAGTTCCCGATTTCACTCCCTACCTGCGGCGCATCCGTGACCAGAGCCCGGATTGCATGTACATCTTCACGCCCGGAGGGCCGTTTACCCTAGCGCTCGCGCGGACGTACCACGAATTGAGAATGGCCGAGACCGGGGTCAAGTTTCTCGGCACCGGCGATGCCACGCAGGATTCGATCCTTGCGCAGTACGGTGAGCAGGCGCTGGGCTGGATGTCCGGCGGCCAGTACACGGCGGACCTGGATACGCCGGAGAACAAGAAGTTCGTCGCCGCCTGGCAGGCGGAGTACGGCAAGGATTCGGTCCCGGACTACTTCACGGTCCACGGCTACGACGCGATGGCTGCCGTGTTTCACGTGGTCAAGACTCTCAACGGCAAGATCGACGCGGATAAGGCCGTCGCTGCGCTCAAGGGCTGGAAGCACAACAGCCCCCGCGGCCCGATCTGGATCGACCCGGCGACGCGGGACGTCGTCCAGAACATCTATGTGCAGAAAGTGGTGAAGATGAACGGCCGGTACGGCATCGAGGTGCTCGACACCATCCCCGCGGTAAGAGATCCGTGCAAAGAGCTGGCCATCGGCCAGTGCGCAACCGCGGCCAGCAAGACGAAATAGATCGTTCTTCAACTCAAATCGCATCGGGCTAGCTTTTGGCTCTGAGCATCTTCTTCGATGGGATCGCGTACGCGATGATTCTTTTCGTCCTCGCCGTCGGCCTGTCGATCACGATGGGGCTCATGGGAGTGATCAACCTTGCCCATGGAGCTTTCGCGATGGCCGGCGGCTATCTCGCGGTCGTGCTGATCAATCGCCTTGCGGTGCCCTTCGTGCCTGCTCTGCTCCTCGCGGTTGCCCTGGTCGCGGTGCTGAGCGTGCCATTCGAGCGAATGCTCTACGCCGCGATCTACGGGCGTGGGGAGCTCGACCAGGTGCTGATGACCATCGGGTTGACGCTCATGAGCATGGCGGTCGCGACCTATCTTTTCGGTCCGGGCCCCGTTACCTTGAAACTGCCGGGGGCCTTAGATGGCACGGTCCCTGCGTTTGGCCGGGAGTTCCCCTCCTACCGCGCGTTCATCGTCGGTGTCGGGGCGGCCGTTTTCGCCGCTCTCTGGTTCAGCTTCGAACGCACGGTGCTGGGCGCGAAAATCCGGGCTGCCGTCGACAATCGCGCGATGGCCGAGGCGGCCGGGATCAACACCGCCCGCCTTTTCACGCTTACATTCGCTCTGGGCTGCGGCTTGGCCGCGCTCGGGGGCGCATTGGCTGTCAACGTCGTGGGCCTGACGCCGCGCTTTGCTATCCAATACCTGGTGGTAGTGCTTGCCGTAGTGGCGGTGGGCGGCCTCGGCACCATCGGTGGCACCATGGCCGCCGCTCTGGTGATAGGTGTGGCGGACGTGGCCGCCCGGTACTTTTTCCCCGGCGCCAGCGCCTTCCTGATCTACGCCCCGCTTCTTCTCGTCATGCTGCTCCGCCCGCGAGGTCTGCTTGGAAAGGTCTGAACGGGGCGCGGATACGTCCGGCGTTTCCGCGGCCGAGCGATTTCTCAAGGGTCGGGACGGCTTGCGCGCAATCGAGGCCCTTCCCTGGCTGGCCGCCATCGCGTTCCCGATCGCGTTTCCCGATTGCGCTTTGCTGGGGACGCATGTCCTCATCATGATGCTCTTTGCCTTGTCGCTGGATGTCATCGTCGGGTACGCCGGAATCGTGACGCTGGGCCACGCGGCATACTTCGGCGTCGGCGCCTATACCGCGGGGCTCGTTTCGGCGCGGCTGGGCTGGAGCGAGCCGATCAGCGGCTTGCTTGCGGCAGGCATCGCGGCGGGAGCGTTCGGGCTGGTCACAGGATCGGTGCTGTTGCGATACCAGCATCTCGCGCTGATCATGCTGACCCTTGTCCTCTCGACGATGGTTTTCGAGCTTGCCAATGCCTGGGCAGACTTGACCGGCGGCTGGGACGGGCTCATGGGAATCCAATTGGGCCCCCTCCTCGGGCTTTTCGAATGGGATCTCCGCGGGCTCACGAGCTACGGGTACGCGCTGACTGTGCTGATGGCGTCATTCTGGTGGCTGAGGTTCTTGAGCGCATCGCCATTCATGCAGGGGCTGCGAGGCATAAGGGAGAACCGCGCCCGGATGCGCGCGATCGGCACACCGATCACCTTCCATCTTCTGATCGCCTTCACCCTTTCGGCAACCCTCGCTGGCGTTGCGGGCGCGCTGTTCGCCCAGGCGAACGCATTCATCACGATCGAAGTTCTCGGATTCGAGCGCTCCGCCGCAGTCCTCACCATGCTGCTCCTCGGAGGCGTGGGCCGCCTTTACGGCGCGCTCGCCGGGGCGCTGGTATTCATCGTTGCGGCGGATTGGCTTGCCAAGATGAGTCCGATCTATTGGGAGTTCGGCGTCGGCCTTCTTCTCGTGCTCGTCGTTCTGCTGTACCCGAACGGGCTTCTCGGCGCCATCGAGAGGGTGCGCGCGCAGTGCCGAAGGCGTTCCGCATGACCGCCGCAGCCGCATCCGCGCCCCTGCTGTCCACCGCAGGCTTGTCGATCAGCTTCGGCGCGTTGAAGGTGGTTCAGTCCGTGGACTTCCGCCTCGACAGGGGCGCCCGTCACGCCCTCATCGGGCCGAATGGCGCCGGAAAGACCACTTTCATCAATCTACTGTCGGGAGTCCTGCGTCCCGCGCGAGGGATCGTCTGCATCGGGAACCTTGAGGTCAATCGCCTTTCGGTAGAACAGCGCGTCCGGTGCGGCCTGGCGCGCACCTTCCAGATCAGCCAGCTGTTCCGGAACCTGACCGTATTCGAGAACGTATCCCTGGCCGTCATGCGGCGCCGGGGCGTAGGCATGTCGATGTTCCGGCGGTGCTCGTCGCACGCCGTGGTCACCCAAGACGCAATGGATATCATCGGTACGTTGGGCCTGGACGACGAGGCATTCCAGCCGATCCGGGAACTTTCCTATGGCAAGCAAAGGCTGGTGGAGCTCGCCATCGCGCTCGGCCTGCGGCCCCGGATCCTGCTGCTGGATGAGCCGATGGCCGGCATCCCGATCGGCGAGCGCGGCCCGATTCTCGACGTGGTGGCGAAGCTCGATCCCGAGATCGCGATCCTGATCGTCGAGCACGATATTGATTTCGTGTTCCAATTCGCGAGCCAGATCACCGTCCTTGCCAACGGCAGCGTTCTCGCGCGCGGCACGCCGGCCGAAATCGCCGCGGACGTGGCGGTAGCCGAGATGTATCTCGGCGGCGGCAGCCATGAGTGACGGTGCGCCCGCCCTGGAATTGACCGGCGTGCGCGCCGGCTACGGGGACACCGTGATCCTCGACTCCGTGACGCTGTCCGTCGCTCCGGGCGAGCGTCTGGCGGTGATCGGCCGCAATGGGGTCGGGAAGACGACGCTCTTGTCCGCCGTGGTGGGCCAGGCGCGGTTGCGTGCAGGCAAGATCTGTCTCCATGGCGCGGAAATCGGCAAGCTGCCCTCCCATCGGCGCGTAGCGGCGGGACTGGGCTATGTTCCGCAAGGACGTGAAATCTTCCCCTCACTCACGGTACGGGAGAATCTGCTGGTCGCACGTCGTCCGGGCAGGTGGACGCTGGACGCGGTTTGCGCGCTCTTTCCGCAACTTTCCGAGCGATTCGCCCATCGTGGAACGCACCTATCGGGCGGCGAAGAGCAGATGCTGGCGATCGGCCGGGCGCTGATCGGCAATCCGTCCGTTCTCCTGCTCGACGAGCCCACGGAAGGCCTTGCCCCGTTGGTCGTGAAGGTCCTCATGCCGATGATCCGGAAACTTTCCGAGCAGGACGACATGGCGCTGGTGCTCGTCGAGCAGAACGCCCATCTCGCGCTCGACTTCGCGAAGAGGACGGTCGTCATGAGCAGCGGCGCCATCGTCTACGACGGCGCGAGCGCCGCTCTCATGGAGGACCGGGCGCTCCTCAGCCAGTACATCGGCGTCGCGCCCGCACGAGGCGCGGAGTCCGGTCTCCAGAGCACCTCCTGGCGCATGGCGACGCGATGATGCAGGTTCTGGTGCAACAACGTTAAGGACACTGACGTGAACGTGCCAGCTTGCCCACATGTGCCTAAGATCGTGCCAGCGGAAGTCTTTGATGCCGACTTCCTTGCAGGCGGACTTCCACACGTTATTTGCCGTGGTGGTCCAGTAATCCATAGGCTCGTCATCGTGGCCTACAAAGACGCGGTGCAGGTGTTTCCCTAATTGCCTGCGGATCAAACCCACCGCGTCCTCGTCAAGCGGCGACGGAAATCTCATTGGGCATTGGTTGGTCGAAAGCGTGATGAAGACATAGGGAATTCGGTAGTTCGAATCCGACACGAACCGCATGTTCTTTGAGAATTGCTCACGCTCACGGCTTGTCTTGCATCAATGATTCGCGGCTTTTGTCTGGACTGGCTATTGACACGCGCACAGCCGAGGTAGTTGATGCATTAAGAGTTAGGCCACGCTGCACCCCACCCCGAGGGATTCTGACCATGGCCCATCTGCAGGGACGATTGGAGGATGCAAGATCGAGTAAGCGACAATGCTCATTCACGAGATGACCGAGAAGGAGTGTCTTGATGCGTTGGCGCGATTTGGATTTGGCAGACTCGGGTGTGCCCGCGATAACCAGCCTTATGTTGTGCCCATCTATTTCACTTACCACGAAAGGCATCTTTACTCCTTCTCTACGGCCGGCCAGAAGATCGAGTGGATGCGCGCGAACCCTTGCGT
Organism: Gammaproteobacteria bacterium; assembly: GCA_041476585.1. GTDB lineage: Bacteria > Pseudomonadota > Gammaproteobacteria > Burkholderiales > SG8-39 > JADGRQ01. Next base: position 12,190 of record JBGOTT010000003.1, read on the forward strand.
CTGTGTCGAGGCAGATGAAAACACCAGTCCCGTTCAATGGCTGAGCGTCGTCGTCTTCGGCCACTACGAAGAGTTGCCGGACGCTCCCGAATACACGTTCGAGCGGAATCTGGCTTACGAGATGCTCCAGCAGCGCGCGATGTGGTGGGAACCGGCGACTTATGTCGCCTCCCATCGTCACAGCGCTGCGGATTCTTTAACTCCCGTCTTCTACCGCATCCACGTTGACCAGGTGACCGGCCATCACGCGATGCCAGGTCCGGTTGAGTCCGCGACTTTACCCGCGCCCGAGTCGGCCACCAAAACCGAGGGCTGGCTGTTGAACCTCCTGCGGCGCGCACGGATCATTTAGCGGGATTGCGCGCTTCATTGAAGCGTCCGGATCGAGGGTGTCCAAGATACAGGGGAGCGTCAGTCAGCAGCATCACTGCGGCGGCCATTGCGGTTGTCTTTGGATGACTTCTACCTCCTGTTTTTCCGGCACGGGGATTTTTCTCCGAGAATGATGCGAACCTGGTGTGTTTTCCCCTCATAGTCTAGCTAACAAGGGAGGACCCCCCGGCTCTTCCAGACTCCAGTCGCCGCTTGATTATCATTTCGCCACCCACAGGCGGCTTCAACGGCGTCGGCGCGTACCCACACCGGGACGACCCGCTAGCTTAATGGCACCCTTAGCAACCAGGAGCTCCCCGAATTGTTGCACCAGATCTGAGCCAACCGGGGCTCGATCTCTGCTTTATGCTTTAATCGTCATGTGGGAGCGATGACGGTGAAACCGGCAAAAATCGTGGCCGTCAAATCGGCGGATCGGGTGCTCGACCTGCTCGAGCTGCTCAGCCGGAAGGCAAAACCGTTATCGCATAGGGAAATCGCCCTGGCGCTTGGCATCCCCAAAAGCAGTCTGACCCAGTTGCTGCGCAACCTGATCGGCAGGGGCTACCTCACGTTCGCGCCGGGGCCGGGCACCTATGCGCTCGGACCTTCGGTCTTCGCGCTGCTGCGGCAGCGGGACGGGAACCTCGACCTGATCCCCATGGCGCGGCCCATCGTGGAACGGCTCACCGCCGCGACGCACGAGTCCTCTGCGCTGAGCCTATTCCGCAACGACTACGTCGAGCGCGTGTGCGGCGTGGATTCCCCGCAGGCGCTCACGTACCGAATGACGGTCGGCACGCGCTTTCTGCTGTACTCATCGTCGATCGGCAAGGCTGTCCTCGCTGCTCTGCCGGAAGAGGAGCGCGAGCGCTATTTGGCGCGCGTGAAGCTTGTGCCGAAAACGGAGACGACCGTGAAATCGATCGCGGAGCTGCGGCGCCAGCTCGCGAAGGCCATGAAGGAAGGGGTCGCTTATTCGCATGGCGAGCACATGCCGGGCGTGTCGGCGATCGCGATAGCGGTCCGTCGACCCGACGGCTATCCGGTCGGCGCCCTCAACGTCGCGATTCCAAGCGTCCGCTTTGCGGCTTCGCTGAAGGCGCTCTGCGTGCGGGAGCTGCACGCGGCGCGCAGCGCGCTCGAGCGCGAGATACCCGAAGATTTCGCGCCGCCGAAGTGAAGATGCGCGTGCGCGCTTGACGGCGATTGCGGCCCGAGTTCATAATTATAATGGCGTTCATATCCGTGAACAGCACTTTTCGATTCCATGCTTCACAGGCCGGGGACTTTCGCAAGCTCGCGCCGAAGGGCGTCGCCGCCAGCGGCTTCGGTGCCGCTGGCTCAGCCCACCTATGACCACTCACAAGCGGAACCGCATATGAGCATGACGATGGCGAAATTGGGAATGGGTTTGCTCCTGGCGCTGGGTCTAGGCGCTGCGGCCGCCGACACCGTAAAGGTCGGCGTGATCATGTCTTCGTCGGGTCCGTTCGCGCGCTGGGGCGAGCAGTTCCGGCAGGCAATCGAGGTGTACCAGAAGCAGCACGGCAAGACCGTGAAAGGCAACACCATCGAGGTGATCTACCGCGACGACGGAGGGCCCAATCCGGTGCGCGCCAAGCAGCTCGCCGAGGAACTGATCCTGCGCGACAAGGTGCAGTTCCTCGCCGGCTTCGTGTTCACGCCGAACGCGCTGGCAGTCGCCGATCTGATCACCGAGGCGAAGATGCCGACGGTCATCTTCAACGCGGCCACCGGCATGATCACCCGTAAGTCGCCGTACTTCGTGCGCACCAGCCACACGATTCCGCAAGCGGCGGTCCCGATCGGGCAGTGGGCGGCGAAGAACGGCATCAAGCGAGTCGTGACTGCGGTCTCGGACTACGCGCCCGGCCACGACGCCGAGGTCTACTTCAGCAAGGCCTTCAAGGCCGGCGGCGGCGAGGTGCTCGAGTCGATCCGCATCCCGCTGTCGACGAACGACTTCTCGCCCTTCTTCGAGCGCATCCTGCAGCAGAAGCCGGATGCGGTATTCGTCTTCGGCCCGGGCGGTCCGCCGACCGTCGGCCTGATCAACACCTGGGCTTCGCGCCTGAAGCCCGCGGGAATCAAGTTCCTCGGCACCGCCGAGACCCAGCAGATCGACCTGCCCAAGATCGGGCGCGCCGCGCTCGGCGTGGTGACCTCCTTCCACTACACCGAGACGGTAGACAACCCACTTAACAAGGCGCTGTGGGCGGACTTGCAGCAGATGTTCGGCAAGGACACGGTGCCCGATCTCGCCTCGGTCGGCGCATATGACGGCATGCACCTCATTTACAAGGCGGTCGAGAGGTTCGGCCCGCGCCCCACCGGCGACCAGGCGCTGGGCCTGTGGAAGGGAGTGGCTTTCGACAGCCCGCGCGGACCCGTCCGGATCGACGAGAAGACCCGCGACATCGTCGAGAATATCTACATGCGCCGCGTCGAAGAGCGCGACGGCCAACTCGTCAACGTCAACTTCCAGACTATCCCGATGGTCAAGGACCCGTGGAAAGAGGAGAACCCGGAGTAGCTCTCGCGCGCCCCGGGTCGTGCCCGACCTGACGCTCCGCAACCGCCGACCGGCCCGGCGATGAGTGCGCTCACCGTCGTTCTCGACGGCGTCGCCTATGGAATGGTGCTGTTCATCATCTCCGTGGGGCTGACGGTCACGATGGGACTGATGCGCGTGGTGAACCTCGCGCACGGCGCCTTCGCGATGATCGGTGGTTACGTCGCGGCGGTCGCGCTCGGCGCGGGCGTGCCGTTTCTCGCCGCGGCGCTCGGTGCGACGCTGGTGGCGGGGCTCACGGGGGCGCTCGCCGAAGCGCTGATCTACCGGCCGCTGTATCGCAAGGGCGAGCTGGCGCAGGCGCTGATGACCTTCGGCTTCACCTTTGTCGTCATCGCCGCGCTGACGGCGGTCTTTGGCTCGAACATCAAGGCGCTGCCGCTGCCCGGTTACCTCTCCGGACTCGTCGACATCGGCTATCGCATGTATCCCGCGTACCGCCTGTTCGTGATCGCGTTCGGCCTCGCGCTCGCGTTTGCGCTGTGGCTGCTGATCGACCGATCGCTGTACGGTGCGCGGCTGCGCGCCGCGGTCGATAATCCGCGCATAGCGCGTGCCGTTGGCATCGACGTGAACCGCCTGTTCCTGCTGACGTTCGCCGGAGGATGCGCGCTAGCCGGCCTCGGCGGCGTGCTCGGCTCCGAGCTGCTTCCGCTCGAACCCTACTATGCGCTGCGCTACCTGGTCCTTTTCCTGCTCGTTGTGGGGGTGGGCGGCGTAGGCAATTTCAAGGGTTCGTTCGTTGCCGCCATCGCCCTTGGCCTGATCGACACGAGTGCCAAGTACTACCTCCCTTCGGCCGCGGCCTATCTGTTCTATGGTGCAGTGCTTGCTCTCTTGCTGTGGCGCCCCGACGGCCTGATGCCGGCGAGGTCTGCGCAATGACACTGCGGTATGGCGGCTGGGGACATCTCCTGCCGTGGGCGGCGGCGCTCGCGTTCTACTTCTTCGGCTCCGATCTGCTCAGCCTGGGCACCAACGCGCTGATCATGGTGCTCTTCGCGCTGTCGCTCGACCTGGTGCTCGGCTACGCCGGCATTATCACGATGGGGCACGCGGCGTTTTTCGGTTTTGGCGCCTACGTTGCTGGCGTTTTTTCGATTCACTTCAGCAACGACCCGATCGCCGGACTGCTGCTGGCGACCGCGGCCGCCGCGGTCCTCGGGCTGATCACCGGCGCGCTGATCCTGCATACCCGGGGCGTGACGCTAATGATGCTGACGATCGCGATCGGGGCGCTTGTACTCGAGGTGGCGAACCACCTTCGCGCAATCACCGGCGGCGACGATGGTCTGCAAGGCATCCGCATTGCGCCGCTGCTGGGGCTGTTTCGGTTCGATCTGTGGGGACATACCGCCTACCTATATACGCTTGCGGTGCTTTTCGTCTGGTTCCTGCTCGCCTGGCGCATCATGCGCTCGCCGTTCGGCCGTTCGCTCGACGGCATCAGGCAGAACGTGCGCCGCATGCGCGCGATCGGCACGCCGGTCTGGTGGCGCCTGGTGGCGGTCTATTCGCTGGGCGCGGCGATGGCCGGAACGGCCGGTGCGCTTTCGGCGCAGACCACGCGCTCGGTCGGGCTGACCGCGCTCGAGCTGCTAACTTCCGGAACGGTGCTGATGGTGCTGATCCTGGGCGGCACCCGGCGCCTCTACGGCTCATTCGCCGGTGCCGTGGTCTACGTCGTGGTGCAGGATCTCGCCGCGCAGGCCGACCCATTCCGCTGGATGTTCGTGATCGGCGCGCTGCTGATGGCGGTCGTGCTGTTTCTCGAGAACGGCCTCATGGGGCTGGTTGATCTCGGCGCCGCCCGGATTCGCGCCCTAAGCGGGAGCCGTCGTGAGCAGCGATGACGCAGTCCTTTCGGTACGGGGCCTGTTCAAGAGCTTCGGCGCGCTCACCGTCGCGCAGGACATCAACCTCGATCTTCCCGGAGGCGCGCGCATCAGCCTGATCGGGCCGAACGGTGCCGGCAAGACCACTTTTGTCAATCTGCTGACCGGCATGCTGGTTCCAGACGCGGGTCACGTCCGGCTCGACGGCATTCCGATCGATCAACTGCTGCCCGAGCAGCGCGTGCGCCGGGGACTGGTGCGCACCCACCAGATCAACACGCTGCTCATGGAGACGTCGGTGCGCGAGAACGTGGCAATTGCGGTTGCCGAGCGCGAGCGCATCGGCTGGCGCATGCTGCGCTACGGACCGCGCTGGCGCGCCTGCCTCGACGAGGCGCAGGCGCTGCTTGCTGCGCTGGGTCTCGGCGGCGACGGTTTGCGGTTGGTGCGCGAGCTGCCCTATGGCAAGCAGCGGCTGCTCGAGATCGCGATCGCCCTGGCGCTGAAACCGCGCGTGCTTCTTCTCGACGAGCCGGCGGCGGGCGTTCCCGCTGGTGAAGCCAGGGCAATTCACGACCAGCTCGAGGACCTGCCGGCCGGTGTCGCGATCCTGATGATCGAGCACGACATGGACCTCGTCTTCCGCTTCGCGCGCGAGATCGTGGTGATGGTGCAGGGACGCATACTGACGCGCGGATCGCCGTCGGAGATCGCAAACGACGATCGGGTGCGCGAGGTTTACTTGGGGCGCAGGGCGCGATGAGCACGGCCGTCGCCCTCGCGCATCTTGTCGCCGGCTATGGCGATACGGTCGTGCTGGATGATGTCTCGTTCGAGCTCGCGGCTGGCCGCACGCTTGCGGTCCTTGGACGAAATGGCGTGGGCAAGAGCACGCTGCTCGAGAGCATCATGGGGTTTACGACACTCCATTCCGGACAGCTCAGCATGTTCGGCGAGCGTCTCGACGGGGTCGCTACGGACCGCCGCAACCTGCTGGGCGTCGGCTACGTGCCGCAGGAGCGCGAGATCTTCCCTTCACTGACGGTGGCCGAAAATCTGCAGGTTGCCGCGCGGCGACGGGGCTGGTCGCTCGCCGACGTGTTCGCGCAGTTTCCAGCGCTCGCCGACCGACGCAATGCCTCGGGCGGGCGGCTGTCGGGCGGCGAGCAGCAGATGCTTGCGATCGGCCGTGCGCTGGTCGGCGGACCCAGGTTGCTCCTTCTTGACGAGCCGATGGAAGGGTTGGCACCGATCGTCGTGGATAAGCTCTACGAGGCGCTCGTGCGGATCCGCGACGAGGCCGGCATCACGATCATCATCGTCGAGCAGCATGCGGACCTGGCGCTCGCGCTGTCGCAGGAGACGATCGTGCTCGAGCGGGGGCGCATCACCTACCGCGGCGCGAGCGCCGAGCTCGCGCGGGACGAAGCAACGAAGACGAGATTGCTCGGCGTGGGCGGTACTAGGGAGGCGATATGACGCTCGAAGCCGGGAAGCTATTCGACGTGCGGGGGCTTACAACGATAGTCACCGGAGGCGCGAGTGGAATCGGGCTTGCCTGCGCCGAGGTGATGGCGGCCAACGGTGCGCGTATCGCGCTGTTCGACAGTGATCCCGCGGCGCTCGAATCGGCCGTTCGCACGCTGTCGGCGACTAGCGCCGAAGTGCGGGCCGAGACCGTCGACGTGACAGATCGCGCCGCGCTGGAGCGCGCCTTCGAGGGCACGGCCGCTACATTCGGACGTATCGACGTAGTGTTCGCCAACGCTGGGATTGGCGGCGGGCCGGGTTTCCTCGCGGGCGACGGAGCGCGCAATCCGCAGCGCGCGGTCGAGAACATTCCGCACAAGCAGTGGGAGCGCGTGATCGCGGTGAACCTAGGTGGGATCTTCTGGACGATCCAGGCGGCGGTGCGCCACATGAAGAAACACGGCGCAGGCCGCATTATCGTTACCTCGTCGGTGTCGTCTTTCAAGACCGAGCAGCACGTGGGTACGCCCTACGTCGTCTCCAAGGCGGGCGTCGCGCACCTTGTCAGACAGGCGGCGCTGGAACTCGCCCGCTACGGCATCACGGTGAACGCAATCGCGCCGGGCCCATTCATCACCAACATCTCCGGGGGGCGGCTGAAGGATCCTGTCGCGCGGAGGCCTTTCGAGCGTGCGATCCCGATGCATCGCCTCGGCCGTGCCGACGACGTGCAGGGGCTGGCGCTGTTTCTCGCGTCGCCGGCAGCGAAATACATCACAGGGGCTCAGGTCAACGTGGACGGCGGTTTTTCGCTTGGCGGCGCCGATTGAGACGGGGGCTGACGCACGCGGCGCGAACACGCGGGCGCAGTAGCGCGCTTGACAGCCGCAACCGCGCTTGTTCATAATTATGGCCATGTTCATACTGGTGAACTAAGGATTCAGATTCAACTTTCTAAGAGGGGCTCGTCATGGAACTGCGCAGGGCAGATCTCGGCAAACATCCACTGTGGCACTCGAATCAGGGCTGGAGGGCGAGGATCGGGATCATCTACCCCGGGGCGGGTTTCCATCACATCGGCGATTTCCACAAGCTCGCGCCCAAAGGGGTCGCCGTGGGAGCGGCTGCCGTGCCGCGGCACAAGGACGAAAGCGCCGAGGCGATGATGCATCTCGACGAGAAGGTGGTCGAGACGGCGAAGATCCTCGCCGCGAGCCAGCCCGACGTGATCGGCTGGATCTGCACCGCGGGAAGCTTCATGAAGGGCAAGGGACACGATGAGCGGCTGGTGAGGGAAATGGAGGCGGCCACGCGCATCCCCTGCACGACGACCTCCACGGCAATGATGGCCGCGTTCCGGCAGCTCGGGATCAAGAAGCTGTCGATGTGCACGCCCTATCCCAATCCGGTGAATGACATCGAGAAGAAGTTCCTCGAGGACAACGGTTTCAAGGTTCTCAAGTGCGAGGGACTCGATCTCGTCGACAACAACATCCTCGCGCACTTGCCGCCGAGCGTGCTCTACCGCTTGGCGAAGGCGGTCGACACGCCCGACTCCGACGGCGTGTTTATCAGCTGCACGGGGATCGATGCGCTCGACGTGATTGAGGCGCTCGAGCAGGACCTCGGCAAGCCAGTGGTGACCTCCAACCAGGCCGCTTACTGGATGTGTTTCAAGCTCGCCGGCATCGGTGAGCCGATACAGGGCTACGGCCGGCTGATGCGGGAGCCGCGCACCCGGACGGCCGAGGAGCGGGAACGGCGTCTTGCCGCAGTTTGAAGGAGAACCAACGCATGAAAGTGGTTCGAGGCATATTGCTGTTCGCCCTGGGCTGGCTGTTCGCGGGCCTCTCCCTGGCCGAGTATCCGGAGAGGCCCATCACCATCGTGGTGCCGTACCCCGCCGGCGGGGTCATGGACCTGACTGCGCGCGCCTTGGCCGACAGCCTGACCGGCTACGTGTCGCAGCCGGTGATCGTGATCAACAAGACCGGGGCGGGGGCGACGATTGGGGGCAATGCCGTGGCGACCGCGGCCCCGGACGGCTATACGCTTGGCTTCTTCCCCGTCGCGGCGGCCGTGCCGGAAGTGTTCAGGTTCGCGTACAGCGCGCCGTATGCGAGCGGCGACCTCAAGGGCGTCTCCGCGGTGGCGGCCACCGCGATGTCGTTTGCCGTCAAGGCCGATTCGCCCCTGAAGAGCATGAAGGACGTCGTGGAGCTGGCGCGCCAAAGCGGTGGACTGATGATCGGGACGCCCGGCAAGCAGACACTGCCTTCGATGATCATGGTCAAGATGGCGCTGAAGGAAGGCGTGACGCTGGAAGATGCGCCGTTCGGCGGCGACTCGAAGACTCTGCCTGCGCTTCTCGGCGGGCACGTCCAGGTCGGGGCAATCGACTTTGCGGCGCTGAAGCCCTCGGTCGAAGCCGGAAAGATCCGGGTGCTGGCGGTGTGTACCGAGAAAAGGATCGACCTGGCGCCCGACGTTCCGACGGTCCTCGAGCTCGGCTACGAATTGCCTTATGTCTCCTCGCTCGGCCTTTTCGGGCCCAAGAACCTGCCCGAGGACGTGACGAGGAAGCTCGACGAGCTGGTGGCGAAGATCGTCAGCGAGCCCAAGTTCGTCAGGCGCATGAAGGAGATGTCGATCCAGATCACGTACAAGGACTCGGCGACCTACCGCCGCGCGCTCGCTCGGGACCGTGACAATCTGGAGGCGTTCTTCACGCAGCAGGGCATGTACAAGAAATAGCAATCGCAAGGAGTCGATGACATGAGCCAAAAACCAGCACCGGTGCTCGAACCGGGACGCGAAACGCCGGTCCTGGGCGAGTACGAAGTCGTGGTCCTGGGCGGTGGACCGGCGGGAATCGTCGCCGCCGCGGCCGCCGGGCGCACCGGCCGCTCCACGATCCTGATCGAGCGCTACGGGTTCCTGGGCGGTGCCGGGACCGCCGCGGGCGTGACCAACTTCTGCGGCCTGCACGCCAACGTCCACGGCGAGCACAAGCGCGTCGTGCATGGGCTGTCCGACGAATTCACCGACCGGATCGATCGCCTGGGCGGCCTGAATGCGCCGCACGTGTCGCTCGCGGGCAAGATCACCGCGCAGGCCTACGACACCTCGGCCTACAAGATTGCCGCCGACGAGTTCCTGGCCGCCTCCGGGGTGAAGGTGCTGTTCCACGCGTTCGGCGTGGGGATGACCAAGCGCTCCGAGCGCGAGATCGACACGCTGCTGATCGAAAGCAAGTCCGGGCGCCATGCCATCCGGGGCCGCATGTTCATCGAATGCTCCGGCGATGGTGACCTCGCGGCCTGGGCGGGCGCCCCGTTCGAGCTTGGCGACGGGGCAGGCAACATGCTCTATCCCTCCACCAATTTCCGCATCAGCGGAGTCGATCCGGTCAAGGCGGGCCGCGCCTGGGAAATCATTCCCAAGCTGATGGAGGAAGCGGAAAAAAAGGGCCGGCGCTTCCCGCGCAAGGGCGCGCTGGTGCGGCCGCAGAAAAACCCGATCGAGTGGCGCGCCAACGTCACGCAGATCAAGAATCCCGACGGCTCTGCGGTGAGCGGCATCGACGTCGAGCAGTTGAGCTACGGCGAGGTCGAGGGACGCCGCCAGTGCTGGGACGTGTTCGAGTTCATCAAGGGCGTGACGCCGGGGTTCGAGAACGCGTATATCGTCGAGATCGCACCGCAGATCGGCATACGCGAGACGCGCCGTATCGTCGGCGAATACATGTTGTCGGAGAGCGATATTCTCGAGTGCGCGAGCTTTTCCGATTCGATCGGCGTCAACGGCTGGCCGGTGGAGGCGCACGTTTCCGGCGCCGTGCTGCTCAAGTTCCCGAAGATCCCGGAATCCCGCGGATTCAACCAACTTCCCTACCGCATGATCGTTCCGTGCGGAATTGACAACCTGTTCGTTGCGGGCCGTTGCGCTTCCATGACGCACGACGGCCAGTCCTCGTCGCGCGTCTCGGGTCCGTGCTTCGCCATGGGGCAGGCCGCCGGCACGGCCGCGGACATGGCGCTAGGCGCCGGCGTCAAGCCGGCAAACGTTGACGTGCCGTCGTTGCAGCGCCGGCTGGTGGCGGACGGCGCGTACCTGGGCGACGACGGCGCGAGCGCCACCGCGCGCACGCAGGAGAAGGCCGCTGCGCCCGCGTGAATTCACATCCTCGATCCCGGGCATCTGTGTGATCGGAGGGGCCGGTGAGACTGGCTGACGACGAAAAAGCCATGCTGGACGGCAAGGAAGGACCGGCCAGGCAAAAGGCGATGGATCTGCTGGTGCGGTACGGTGAAGCGCTCGGCGCGGAACGGCTCATCGATACCAACAATGTCTGCGGAACGATGGGCGCCACGATGCCCTTCCTGCGGGATTTCGCCGCGACGCACGGCATGGGGCTCGACGCGGTGTTCTCCGAGTTCAGCCTCGACAGCGCCGAAGTGGTGGAGATACCCAAGGTCAAGGTCTACAGCTGCCATCTGCAGCAGGGTCTGGACCCGGTTCACGCCGAGCAACAGGGCATCGGCCCGCAGGCGGTCAAACTGTACCGCGACGGCGCGGCCTTCTTCGGCGGGCTCGGCGTGCAGCTCCTGAACACCTGCACCCCGTACCAGGTGGGCAACGTCCCGGTGAAGGGCGAGCATTGCGCGTGGATGGAATCGTCGGCGGTGATCTACTGCAACTCGGTGCTGGGCGGCCGTACCAACGCAGAGGGGCGCGAGAGCGCCGGCGCCGCGATGCTTACCGGCAAGATTCCCTATTGGGGATACCACCTGGACGAGAACCGCCTCGGCACTCACCTGGTCGAGCTCGAAGTCGAGGTCAAGGACACCGCTGATTGGGGACTGCTCGGCTATTACATCGGCGAAGTGGTCCAGGAGCAGATACCCGTCCTGAGCGGCGTGAAGTGCGTCCCCAACCTCGCGCGGCTGAAACACTTCGGGGCCGCGGCTTCTTCGTCCGGCGGCGTCGAGATGTACCACGTGATCGGCGTGACTCCGGAAGCCCGCAGCCTTGAGGATGCGTTCGGCGGGAAGAAGCCAATCACGAAATTCAAGTACGGCCCCGCGGAGCGGAAAATAGCCTACGAGCGGGTCAACTCTACGGGAAAGGACCGCAACGTCGACTACGTCATGCTCGGCTGCCCCCATTACTCGCTCGAGCAGATCTGGGAGGTGTGCCAGCTGCTCGAGGGCCAGCGCATCCACGAGAACTGCAGCTTGTGGATCTTCACGCCGGGCGCGATCAAGCAGGTCGCGGACCAGAACGGCTACACGAAGATCATCGAAGACGCCGGGGGTTTTCTGATGACTGATACCTGTTCGGCGGTCGGCCGCGTGCTACCGAAGGGCGCGAAGATCGCGGCCGTGGACTCGGCCAAGCAGGCGCATTACCTACCCGCCATCATGGGCGTGCAGGCGTGGTTCGGCACGACGTTCGAGTGCGTCCAGGCGGCGATCACCGGGCGCTGGTCGGGCGGGCTGCGATGAACAAGATCGTGCTGCGCGGCAGGAAGGTGGTGGGTGGGTGCGCCGAGGGCGAAGCGCTCGTCACCACGCACCGGATTTCCGGCTGGGGCGGGATCGACCCGAGGACCGGGATCATCATCGAGACGCGGCACGAGCTGCGCGGCCAGAGCTTCAAGGGGAAGGTGCTAGTGTTTCCGGGCGCGAAGGGCTCGTCGGGATGGTCGAGCCAGTTTCACATCGCGCGGCTCGCGGGAGCGGCGCCGCTCGCCATGCTCTTCAACGAGATGACGACCAAGATCGCCCTCGGCGCGGTGGTCACGCACGCTCCCGCAGTGACCGATTTCGATCAGGACCCGCTGCAGGTCATCGCCACCGGCGACTGGGTCAGGGTGGACGCCGACAACGGCACCGTCGAAGTGACCAAGAAGAGCCGGTGAATCCTCCGGATTGGAGTCGCGCATGAGCAGGAAACTTCGCAGCAACTTCGAGCGCGGCACCTCGCGCTGGGCGGTGCGCCGCTCGCAATGGAAGGCGCTCGGCCTGACCGACGAGGACATGGAGAAACCGAAAATTGCGGTCGTCAACACCTCCTCGGAGCTCTCGAGCTGCTTCAGCCATCTCGACGGCGTGGCGGCGGAGGTGAAGGTAGCGATCCGCGCCGCGGGCGGATTGCCCTTCGAGGTGCGCACTGCGGCGCCGAGCGATTTCATCACCAGCGCGGGCCACCGCGGCGGATACATCCTGCCGACCCGCGACCTGATCGTGAACGACATCGAGGTCGCCGTCGAAGGGGCGCTGCTCGACGGCATGGTGTGCCTCGCCTCGTGCGACAAGACCACGCCGGGGCAGATCATGGCGGCGGCGCGCCTCAACATCCCGACGATCGTAGTGATCTGCGGCTATCAGCGCAGCGGCGAGTACGAGGGCAAGCACGTCGACATTGAGGACGTGTTCCTCAGCGCCGGGCATGTGGCCGCCGGCAGGATCACCGTCAAGGACCTGACCGGCATGTCCGACAACGCCGTGCTCGGGCCGGGCGTGTGCGCCGGCATGGGCACGGCGAATTCCATGCACATCGTGTGCGAAGCGCTCGGCATGGCGCTGCCGGGCAGCGCCCCCGTCCTCGCGAACAGCGCGAAGATGATGGAGCACGTGCGCCGCGCCGGAGAAAGGATCGTCGCGATGATCTGGGAAGATCTCAAGCCCAGGTATATCCTGACGAAGGAAGCCTTCGCCAACGCCGTGATGGCGATCTTGAGCCTGAGCGGCTCGATCAACACGGTCAAGCACCTGCAGGCCATCGCCGTCGAGGCAGAGTGCGACGTGGACGTCTACGGCCTGTTCGAGCACTACGCCGACAGGATCCCGCTGCTCGCCGCGATCCGTCCCAACGGCGAGCACCTGATCGAAGACCTCGAGGCCGCCGGCGGCGCGCGGGCGGTGATGAAACGGCTCGAGCGATTCCTGCACGCGAGCGCGCGGACGGTGACCGGGCAGACGGTGCGCGAGATCCTGCGCGACGTCGTGGTGCCGGAGCAGGATGTCGTCCGCACGGTGGACGACCCGCTGTCGAGAAGGCCGTCCATCGTGATCGTCCGGGGCTCGCTTGCGCCGGAGACCGGCATCGTCAAGCTCGGCGTCGGCGATACCCGCACGCTGCAGTTCTCCGGTCGCGCCAACGTCTATCACTCCCGCGAGGCCGCCCTGCAGGGGCTGGCGAAAGGCGAGATCACGCGCGGCCAGGTGGTGGTGCTCAGAGGCATGGGTACGAAGGGCGGCCCCGGCATGGCCATGGCCTCCGCGCTGGTGTTCGCTCTCGACGGGGCCGAATTGAGCGAGCACGTGGCGGTGGTGACCGACGGGCAGTTGTCGGGGCTCGTCAACCGCGGCCTGGTGGTCGGCGAAGTCCTGCCGGAGGCCGCGGAAGCCGGCCCGCTGGCTCTGGTGGAGAACGGCGACCTGATCGTGATCGACGTCGAGAAGCGGGTTGTCAACCTCGAAGTGCCGCAAACCGAGCTCGCGGCGCGGCGCTCGCGCCTGCACAAGCTCGTGTCGCCGGATGAGAAGGGTTGGCTTTCGATTTACCAGCGCACCGTCCAGCCGCTGTCCAAGGGCGCAGTGCTTCGCAAATGAACATGGAAAGATAATCGATCATGAGGATTTCCTTCGCTGCAATGATTCGCCGCAATGCGTGGACAGCCGCCGCTGTCGCCGGCCTGGTCTGCGGTCTGTCGGTGTCGGCGGGCGCGTCGGCACAAGGCTTTCCGACCAAACCGATTCACCTCATCGTACCCAACGCCCCGGGCGGAGCGATCGATATCCTGGCGAGGACACTTTCAGTGCACCTGCAGGCCTTCTGGGAGCAGCCGCTCGTCGTGGAGTACAAGCCCGGCGCCGGCACGATGCTTGGGACCGACTTCGTCGCGAAGTCGGCTCCCGACGGCTATACGCTGGGTATGGTGATCACCGGGCACATGATCAATCCGAGCTTGCGCACGAACATGCCCTTCGACACCGTGAAGGATCTATCGGGCGTGACCATGCTCGGGATTGCGCACATCCTGATCTCCGCCACCCCCTCGTTCGAGGCGAAGAGCATCGCGGAGCTCATCGCGCTGGCGAAGAAGCAGCCCGGAAAGATTAGCTACGCATCGCCGGGCAGCGGCAGCTCGATGCATCTGGCGGGAGAGTTGCTGAAAACCATGTCCGGCATCGATCTGCTGCACATCCCGTACAAAGGCAGCGGACCCGCGTATCCGGATGTCATCGCGGGCCGCGTCCCGCTCCTGATCGACCCGTTGTTTTCCTCGATGAGCTACGTCAAGGGCGGGCGGCTGAAGCCCATCGCGGTAACCAACCCCGCGCGCGCCTCGATCGCGCCCGAGATACCTACGGTCGCCGAAACCATCCCGGGGTTCAGCGTTCAGAGTATCTTCGGCATCGTCGCCCCGAGCCAAACGCCGCACGAGCTTGTGCGCAAGATCAGCGCCGACATCGTTAGCGTGTTGCGCGTTCCGGAAGTGAAGGCGCGTATGGTCGAGCTGGGAATGGAGACGGTCGGCAATACGCCGGAGCAGTTCGACGCCTACATCCGCACGGAAATCGACAAGTGGGCGAAGGTTGTCAAGGCTTCGGGGGCCAAGGTCGACTAGCAACTTCAAGACGTTCACTCCTTCCTCCCCCGAAATGGTCCGGGAGGAGCGTACGTCCCGCCCTCAGGCGCCTCTTCGTGTGCTCAGGGTGGGGGAATTTGGGGTGGCCACAGGTGGGGGAGTTTGGGTGGCCACCGGGGGGGCTTTGAGCATTTTCCTGTTCCTGACTAATTGCATGGCGCACAATTGATATCAGAGATTGCCTGTTCTGCAACACCCACTCCGCTGATTCTGTGCAACACAATGTTAACTATAGGATATGTTCGACAAGGCAGGATACCCGTCACGCTTAAGTGCCTGAAACAAAAGGAGCCGGAATTTGAGCCCCGAACTTTAGGCGAGCACTTCAAGCGCTATCGCCTCCAGCGCAAGCTGAGCCAGATTGCGGCGGCGCGGGTCCTCGAAGTGAACCCCTGCACGATCCTGAACTGGGAAAAGGGCCATACGGAACCACCCGTCGAGGCCGTGCCGGCGCCACTTCGGTTCCTCGGCTACGACCCTTTCCCGGAGCCTAGGACCCTCGCGGAGCGCCTGCTCGCCATGCGCAGGGCAATGGGTTGGTCAATTCGACAAGCCGCCCGACAGCTCGGGGTCGACCGCGATATCGACCGGGTCATGGGCGCACGCTGGATTCTTTCGCACGAAAAAGAATCGGTTGCCAAATCGGGGTAACTCTCTCGTTCTCGGAAACTGACTATCCGTTCGGACCGGTTTTCGGGGAGACCTTCAAGGCAGGTGGTACTCTTTCTGCCATTGGACCTAAATTGCAAGTAGCTCAGAAGGGCGTCGCCGATGAAGCGCACATTCTCCGTTACATCCGGCAATCAATTGCGATGCCGCGGCTGGCGCCAGGAGGCATTGCTGCGTCTGCTGGAGAATGTGCTGTGCGTCGGTGAAGACCCCGACAATCTCGTGGTCTATGCGGCTCTGGGACGCGCGGCCCGCGACTGGCCCTCGCATGACAAGATCGTCGAAACGCTGAAGACGATCGAGGACGGCGAGACTCTTCTCGTGCAATCCGGCAAGCCGATCGGCGTGCTCCGCACCCATTCCAGGGCGCCGGTCGTCATCATGGCCAATTGCAACATTGTCGGCCAATGGGCGAAGGCCGAGAATTTCTATGAATTGGCGGAGAAGAATCTGATCTGCTGGGGCGGCCTCACCGCCGGAGCCTGGCAATATATCGGCTCGCAAGGCGTCATTCAGGGTACCTATGAGATCTTCATGCGCATCGCCGCGAAATATTTCGGCGGCGATCTGGCCGGCCGGTTTGTTCTGACCGCCGGTCTCGGCGGGATGGGCGGCGCGCAGCCGCTCGCCGGCACGATGGCGAAAGCTGCGATCCTGTGCATCGATGTGGACGAGAAGCGCATCGACAAGCGCATGGCCATCGGCTTCCTCGACGCCAAGGCGGAGTCGCTCGACGAAGCTCTCGACATGATTCGCAAGGCGCAGGCCGGGAGGCGCCCGCTCTCGGTCGGCCTGTGCGGCAACGCGGCGGATATCTATCCCGAGATTGCAAGCCGCGGCATTGTTCCGGATGTTGTCACCGACCAGACCTCCGCGCACGATCTGGTATATGGCTATGTGCCGTCCGGCCGCACGCTCGACGAGGTGCGCGCGATGCGGACCGGCAACCCGCAAAAGCTGATCGAGGAATCCACCCGCTCCATCGTGCGGCATGTCACGGCCATGCTCGCATTCCAGAAGAAAGGCGCCGTAGTTTTCGACAACGGCAATCTGATCCGCACGCAGGCTAAGAATGGCGGCGTCGGCAACGCCTTCGACATTCCGATCTTCACGGAGGCCTTTTTGCGTCCCCTCTTCGCGCGCGCCGTCGGTCCGTTTCGATGGATCGCCTTGTCGGGTAATCCCGAAGATATCCGAAAGATCGATGATCTCCTGCTCGAGCGCTTCCGCGACAACCACATCGTGTCGAACTGGGTGCGGCTCGCGCGCAAGCATGTGCCGTTCGAGGGACTGCCCGCGCGCATTGCCTGGCTCGGGCATGGCGAGCGGACGGAACTGGGGCTTGCGGTCAACAGGATGGTGCGGGACGGAACGCTGTCCGCACCGGTTGCTTTCACGCGCGATCATCTCGATGCCGGCGCGATGGCGCATCCCAATATCATGACGGAAAACATGCGCGACGGATCGGATGCCATCGCCGACTGGCCTCTGCTCAATGCGATGGTGCATTGCGCGTCGCAGGCCGATCTCGTCGCCATTCATTCCGGCGGCGGCGGCTATTCCGGCTATATGACGAGCTCTGGGGTGACGCTCATCGCAGACGGCACCGACGCCGCCGATGAGCGGCTGTCGCTGTCGCTGACCAACGACACCAGTACCGGCGTGATGCGTTATGCCGATGCCGGCTATGACGACGCGCTGGACGAGGCCAAGCGGAAGAATATCAATCACTTCCGGCTTTCGTCCCATTGAGACGGAGCAAACCGGACCAACGGCGCAGCGGCGGCAGAAAAATGACCGACCGAAGTATGCGCGGGTTCGTCTCCGCCCTCGGCACGTGTGGCGATCTGCATCGCGTGACGCGGCCGGTCGATCTACGTTTCGAGCTGGGCGCCGTGCTGGCACTGCGCGATCGCGGCCCCGCCATGCTGTTCGAGAAAGGCACCACGGGCCCTTTTCCATGTGGCCCATTTACCCACGCTAATTTCGGCGCTTCCCGGCAGCCCTTCTTCTCTAGCTAACGACGCGTAGTCTCTTAGGTGTGGTGAACGCCGCGCCATTTTCCTTTTTCAATGTACTCGGCGAGGACCCACCGATCCTCATGATCAGCATCGAGAACCGCGACACCGGGCCGATGAAGGACACCTCGCGTAACATCGTGGAGACCAAAGAGTTCGTTGTTAATATCGTGAATGAGGGCACTGTCGAGAAAATGTACGCCTGTTCTCTGGACTATCCACCGGAGGTCAGCGAGGCCACGATGGTTGGACTCGCGTTGGCGCCTTCGCGCTCGATTTCGCTTCACAGGCGCGCGCAGCGTGCGCTCGGTCTTGATCACAAACTCGCCGGAGAGCTTGCGATTGACCGCAGCGTGGCGGAGCTCTCTAGGGAAGAGCTTGTGTGGAAGCGTTTGAGCGCTGTCGGAAAGAAACTGCGTGACGAGCACGGCGCCGGTGTCCTCATCCTTGGCTGCGCCGGCATGGCGCGCTACCGTGCCCGGCTGGAAGACCAGCTCGGGATTCCTGTCGTGGATCCTACCCAGGCAGCCGTAGGCATGGCGATGGGAGTGCTTCTGGCGAGGCGCGCCGCTATCGCGGATAAGCGTGCCGCCTAGGCTAACGGACGACGATGCTCTTGTGCTCCAGGCGCGACACCAGGCGTACAAGTGGCCATAGCATCACGAGGTAAACGAGCGCTGCTACCACGATCGGAGTGGCGTTGTAGGTGAGCGCTTGGGCGTTCCGCGCATTGTTTAGCAGTTCTGAGAATCCTACAACGCTCGCGAGCGTCGTCAGCTTGATCACTTCGAGCGTATTGCTAATCAGGTCCGGGAGGACGTTTCGGACGGCCTGAGGCAGGATCACCCAAAATGTCGCCTGCCCGCGGGATAGCCCGGTCGATCGGGCCGCCTCCACCTGGCCACGCGAGATGCTCTCAATGCCTGCGCGGAAAATCTCGCCGTAGTAACTCGAAGTATTGAGCAAAAACGCGAGCGCAACGGTCGCGAACAGCGGCAGATCCACGCCGAGGAACGGCAATCCGCCGTAAATGAAGAGCATTAGCACCAGCGGCGGGAAGGCGCGGAAAAAGTCTACATACGCAATCAGGAATCGGTTGATCCAACGCAGGTGCAAGTGATAGATCAACGCGACAGCGAGACCGCCCGCCAAACCGGCAGGCACAATCACGAGCGATAGCAGCAACGTCATGCCCAATCCGCTCAGCAGAAAAGGCCAAACGCGCTCGATGATTGCGACGTTTAGGAAGTACTGCAGGATCTGGTCCATCACGCTACCGCTTCCAGGCGAAGCGTGTCTCGATCCAGCGGCTAAGAATGACCACCGGAACGAAGAGGATCAGATAGGCGAGGGCGCCCAAAGTGAGCGGTGTCGGATTGCCCGCCTCGCTCGCGCCCGATGAGGCGTGATAGATGATTTCGTGGACCGCCACCACCGATCCGAGCGCCGTGCCTTTGGTGATCGCGATCATGCGGTTGGTGAGGGGAGGAATGGTGATTCTTACTGCCTGCGGCAGGATTACGTTCACCAGCGCCTGCAGGCGCGACATGCCGGTTGAGCGCGCTGCTTCTGTCTGCCCTTTCGGAATAGAGAGGATTCCAGCCCAGAAGATTTCCTCGGCAAAAGCGGCGAGCACCATCGAGAGCGCCAGCCAGGTCGCTGTGAATGCATTCATGGAAAGCCCGATGTAGGGAAACGCAAAGAACAGCACGATGATCACAACGAGCGGCGGCAGCGCGCGAAACGCATCCGCGAAGATCACAATCAGGAAGCTTGCTGGTTGGAAGTGAAATGAGCGCGCCACGGCGAGCGCGAGCCCAATAGAGAGGCCCGTTCCGATCACTGCGAGACCGAGATACGTAGTGACCCAGAACCCGTCTACGATGTCCAGCCAGTAGCGCGCCGCCACATCGGCGTTAAAGAAGCTGAATACGAGGCGCTCGAACTCCACGCTCGTCAGTGGTGATGCGAAATCTGCGCGACGAATTCTCCTACCCGCGCGTGCTCGGGATTGGAGAAGAGTTTCTCCGGCGGACCCTGCTCGAGGATCGCGCCGCCGTCCATGAACACCACGCGATCGGCGGCCGCGCGGGCGAACGCCATCTCGTGACTCACTACGACCATGGTCATACCCGATTCACGCAGCTCGCGCATCACGTTGAGTACGCTTCCGACAAGCTCTGGGTCGAGCGCGCTCGTCGGCTCATCGAACATGACTATTAACGGTTCCAAGGCGAGCGCGCGCGCGATTGCCACCCGTTGCTGCTGTCCACCCGAGAGTTCGTTCGGCCAAGCCTTTGCTTTATCGGCAAGTCCAACGCGCGTGAGGGCCGCCATGCCCTTTGCGTCAGCGTCGGGACGCGGCATGCCTTGTACCTTGCGCAGCGCGAGCGTGACGTTTCCGAGCGCATTCATGTGCGGATACAGATTGAACGATTGAAAAACCATGCCAATCTTTTGGCGGATGCGGTTGACATCGACATCATGACGGGTGATGTCGGAGCCGTCGACGATGACGGAGCCGCGGGTTGGCTCCTCAAGTCGGTTGCAGCAGCGAAGTAGCGTCGATTTGCCCGATCCCGAAGGACCGATGATGAAGACGAGCTCGCCTTTGGTGACCGAGAGGTCGATCCCCTTTAGCACCTCAAGCGAGCCAAAGGACTTGTGCAGGCCAATGACCTGGAGGATGGGCTTACCGGGCACAAAAAAATCGGGCGCCGGTACGCGGCGCCCGTCGATTCATTCAGATTCGCTTAGGAGCATTTCGGGGTAACGGGCTTCGGATCGTAGCCTTCCATGCCGGGCACCCCGTGGCCCGGCGCAACCTTGTGGACCCACGAATCTGCAGCCGGTTTTAGGCCGAACCACTTCTCGTAGAGGCGCGCAATCGTGCCATCGAGCTTCATGCACTTTATTACCATCGAGACCTGATCGCGGCCGGCCTTGTCGTCGAGGCGGAACGGCATCGACCAGACAAGGCCGGTCTTGTAGATATAGGTGGGTTTTACCGCTGAGTTTTGCTTTGCGGCCCACATGACCACGGTGTGACCGGCCATGTTGGCATCGGCGCGGCCCGAGAGAACCGCCTGCACCGCGTCCGCGTTCGTCCCATAGACATCGTACGTGAAGCCGTACTTCTCCGCGTTGGCCTTCGCCCAGCTTTCATAGGCCGATCCCTTGTTAACTGTGATCTTTTTGCCCCTCAGATCCTCCAGTCCAGTGATGTCCTTGTCGGTCTTTTTCTGAAGGAACATGTAGTCTGTCTCCATGTAGCCCTCGGTGAAGAGCAACGCTTTGGCGCGCTCCGGCGTTACCGTGGTCGGGGCAATCAGGAAGTCATACTTTTTTGCGTTCAGGCCGGGAATCAGCGCCGAGAATTCGGTGCCATCAATGGTTATTGACCGTCCCATTCGTCGCGCAAGCTCATTGGCGAGGTCAATGTTGAAGCCTTCGAGTCCTCCGCCGAGTTTTGGCATCGCGTGCGGGGCGAATGTCGCGTCGATGCCGGTGCGAATCGGAGGTTGCTGGGCGTTGACAGCTACGCTCCATGCGGCAAACGCAGCAATGGCAAGATGAAGTAAGCGTGGAGTCATGATTGGGTACCCCTTTGGCAATTCTTCCGATTCAGCAAAGATCATAGCAGTAGCGTCAGGCGCGGCTATTCACCCGGTAGAACGGCTTATCTACCATGCCTTCGTGCCAGGTCTTGTACCAGGCCTGCGCGTAAGGCTTGATTCTTGCCAGCATGTCTGCACGGTTTTGGTGCTCGGACGAGAGCCCTTTCGAGCAGAATTCGCGGACCGCGGCGAAGAGCGCATCCACGTCAAGCAGCAAGAGCTTGCCGTCCTCCATAACAAGCCTGCCTCCCACAACAACGGTGGCAACATCGCTGCCCACCGCGCGCTCCACGAACGCCTCAACGATATCCGAGCGCGGATCGAGCCAAGGTTCATTCTCGACCCGCTCGAGATCCACCAGCACGGCATCCGCCTTCATGCCGGGGACAAGTGCACCGGTCTCACCTTCGAAGCCGCAGACACGCGCCCCGTTGAGCGTCGCAATCTCGAAGGCCTCGTAGGCATCGAGGGGCGGCTCGGTCAACTCGAAGGTGGAGAGGCGGTGCACTTTGTGCATCATGCGTAGCTCCATTACGGCGTCCTCGTCGTCGTTGATCGTCTTGTCATCCAACCCCATCGCCACGTTGACTCCGGCTTTGCGCATCTGCATCACTGGGGTGATGCCGTTCCTCATGATGAAGTTGCAGCTCGGGTGATTCGTGACAGAGGCGCCACGCCGCCCCATGAGCTCGATATCGGCCTCGGTAACATGAATAGCATGGCCGAAAGTGATGTTTCTTGCGACCAGACCGACCTCGTCCAGCCATTGCATGGTGGGTTTGCCGTGGCGGCGTAGGCCGTAGGCCTTTTGGATTGGCGTTTGAAGTGTATGCATGTGGATCTGTACGCCTCCCAGGGCAGACGCGGTGTCGACGATCTTGCGTGCGAAACCCTCGGTTAGGCCATGTGCCCAGGAAGGCGAGAGCAGCACCCGGGTTTCAGCGTCGTTATAGCGCGCATGCAGATCGCCAATTAGGCCGAAATAGTCCTGCTCGATCTGCTTTTTATCGTAGAAGACGCGCGAGCGGGCCCATTCCTTCAGGTCCTGGGGAAGCGTCTCAAAAAAAGCGAATTCGTCTAGCGCCAATTTCGACTCGTCACGCACCCCCGGTGAGAAAGCGAGCCGTATTCCGGATTTAAGGTAGGTATTGATAGCGGTGTGAGCCCGCTCGCGACCAATCTGCCCATCGTCGTCAAAGCCGTTGTGGTGTAGCAGCGTGCAGCCAGAGCGAATGTGATGGTAGGCGGTCATCGCGGCGCATAGCTCCGGCGGCAGCAGTTGCATATAGGCCCAGTCGAAGAGCGCGTTCTCCAGGAAATCGTTCCTCACGCCCTTTTGTATTGGTGACATGCCGCGGCCATGGCTGTGGGCATCCACCAGGCCCGGAATGAGCAACTGCCGACCATTGCCAAGTAGGCGCGCGCGCGGGTACCCCGCGCGCAAGTCGGCGAAGGTGCCGACCGCGGCAATGCGTCCGCCCTCGATCGCAATCGCACCATCGCGGATCACGCCCTTTTCCTTCATTCGCGGATCAGTGAGTGCGTATTTGCCGCGAAGAATCATCACGTCGCCCATGACAGTCTCCTTAACGCAACGGCTCACCGGCACCGATCCGATCGA
The DNA here is from genome assembly GCA_041476585.1 of Gammaproteobacteria bacterium. Taxonomy (GTDB): domain Bacteria; phylum Pseudomonadota; class Gammaproteobacteria; order Burkholderiales; family SG8-39; genus JADGRQ01. Next base: position 35,047 of record JBGOTT010000003.1, read on the forward strand.
CGATGAACTTGTAATGCTCGGGCCGGCGGTGTGCAGCGAAATTGAACATGGTCTTTCTCAGGTTGGCGGCGAGGTCGATGTCGCAGTTGTAGCATATGACTTCGTCCTTCGCCCGCGGTCGGCGGCGGCGAGAACGTCGAGCATCTGCGCGTCCGACAGCTTAAGTAGGCCGTACGTCATGTCAGGACTAGTCTTCCTCTTGCGTCGATATCGCGCGCGCCAGCAGGCAGGTCTTGAGTGAGCGCGGCAATACGCCCATCTTGGATTCCGATATCGCAGCTGCGAGTTTCTGTGGCGGTAGCCACAGTGCCGCCTCGGACAGTCAGATCAAAGCTCATAGAAGCTAGAATAATGTTATCAAATTGCGGAGCATTCCATGTCTGACTCGCCCGCTGCGAAGTCCGGAATAAACGAGACGGCTGCGGCGGAGCGCCAGTCGCTTAGGTCTTTTCTGGCTGAACTGGAGCGTGAGCGGCAGCTGCTTCGAATCACCGAACCAGTCGATCCGGTGTTCGAAATTTCCTCTTACCTCGCGGAACTGGCCTACGGCCAGGCTGCATTATTCGAATCCGTACGGGGGCACCGGCTGCGCGCCGTTGGCAACGTCCTCAATTCTATGGAGCGGATCGCGCGCGGGCTCGCCGTCGAGCGGGCATCGCTCCAAGCTAAGATTGTGCGCGCAGTTCGCTCGCCTCTGGCCCGACGCCTCGTGGAAGGCGCCCCGTGCCAGGAGGTAATGGTAGTCGATCCCGATCTCGAGACCGAATTGCCGGTACCGCACTTTTTTCCTGGCGAATCGGGGCGTTACATCACCGCCGGCGCCATTGTCGCGAAAGACACAAAGACAGGAGGGAGAAACCTCTCCTTCGCGCGCCTAAAGCTTCGGGGCGGGTCTAGAGCGCTCATCGGGATTGCGCCAAGTCACCACTTGGCAGTGATGGCACGCGCCGCCAAGGCGCGCGGAGAAAAGCTGGATATCGCGGTGACCATTGGGAATCATCCGTGCGTTCTGATCGCCGCAGCGCTCTACCTAAACCTGGGCGACGATGAATTGGAGGTGGCCGGGGCGATTTTCGGTGAACCGATTGAGGTGGTTGCCTGCCGCAGCGTGGAGTTGGAAGTGCCGGCACAGTGCGAGATCGTACTTGAAGGAACGCTCGATCCTGACGAAGAGGAGGCGGAAGGCAAAGTCTCGGAGTTCCACGGCATGTACGAGGACTACGGTTCCGGCGCGATCGTGCACTTTCATCGTCTGACACGACGCGCTGATGCGCTTTATCAGGTCATTCAGCCTGGCTACTATCCGGAGCACACACTTATCGGTGGCGTTTCCATCGCAGCTGCTCTCTTTCGTCGGCTCGCGGACGCTGCGGTGCCAGTGCGCGAAGTCGCGGTGGGCCATGGTGGTTGCGGGAGATTGCATGCGGTCGTAAGTCTCGCCCAATCGTCGGCCGGTGAACCAAAGAAAGCCATGCTCACGGCGTTCAACAGTGTCAATCTAGTGAAGATGGTGACCGTTGTAGACGCGGACATCGATCCTTGGGACCGCAATGACGTGGAGTGGGCGATCAGTACCAGGATGAAGGCCGAGCGGGATCTTGTAGTGGTGCCCGGATCCCGCGCGGATCGTTCGGAACCGCTCAGCGGGTCCGGCATGACCGCGAAGCTGGGCATCGATGCGACGCGAAAAGCTGGCGATCGTAGAGATTGGACGCGTGCTCTTCCTCCGGAAGATATTGCGCGGAGGGTCCGTGCGCGTCTGGCGGATCGAAAAGATTCGCGCTGACCGAGGCACCGATCCCTAGTGGACCAGCGGCTTAGCGATCATGGGTAGCCGGCGAATGATGGAACGCAACGCCGTCAGATAACCCGGATCGCTCACTCGAATGAGTTTGCGCAGTCGCTCGTTCGCGAGCGGCAGCAGGTAGAACGGTATTCCCGGGTACGCATGGTGCTCCACATGATAGGGCATGTTCCATGCAAAAAAGCGCACGAAACCGTTCGTGTAAGTGGTTCGAGTGTTGTTGTAGGGATCGGAGTTCTCCGCGCAGCCCGTGTGTTCGGCAAGGAGATAGTTGCGAATGAATATCTGTCCCGCCATTGCCGGAAGCACCCAAAGCCAAAGCAGTGCCGCGGTGTCGAGCCAGATTGAGATCAGTATCGCAATTGCGTATCCAAGCACATAGACTCGCGCTTCGCGAACGATCAGCCGGCGATCTTCCACCGCTACCCACGGTTGGTCCACCCGACCGACCACTGCATGAGTGGCAACGACGGCAACGCGCGTCCTCCAGTTCGGTAGGCCGGAGATGTGTATCAGATACTCAGAAAGCGTTGCCGGCTTGGGTCGCGCGAGTTCTGGGTCACGCTTCGCATCCTGGGTATACCGGTGATGATCCCAGTGAAAAATGCGAAACGCCTCGAAAGGCAGCAGCAGCAGGAAGCCGCAAAAATGACCCAGCGCCGTATTCGCCCAGCGCGAGCGGAACGGCGTGTAGTGCGTGGCTTCATGCAACGCGCAAAAGAGAAAGCTCAATACGTAACCATGCAAGAAAATGGCCGGCCAAAGCCATAGCGTGGCCCGGGCGTAAAGAACCAACGAGCCAGTCACGAAAAGAGCGCCCAAATGCTCGATTAAGCGAATCGCCCCGGCGCTGTCGGAGCGAATCAAAAGAGCCTTTAGCTCCTCGGCGGATAGCCGCGGTAATCCGGCTGCTGGCAATTCGCCGCGTCGAGCCCCTGAAATATTTTCTAAGGTCATATGGCCTGCGAACATGCTACTCCGTTTTCAATTGACGGGGCCAGGGCAAGGTGTTTGAATTCTCGGGTACATTCACTGGATTACTCATAAGTCGATAATTTAGTCTACGATTCTGGAACCAATGAATACGATGCCGGTCGAACATGACATGAAGCTCGATGGCCGCACGCTCGATCACCAGACGCTCGAACAAATACGCCGCATGGCGGTGCAACGCGTTCGCGAAGGCGAGAAGCCCGCGAAGGTCATCGCCTCGTTCGG
>JBGOTT010000004.1:0-37468 GCA_041476585.1 Gammaproteobacteria bacterium
AGCATCGCAACCGCGCCTCGTGCATGGCGATGCTCAAGTCGCGCCTGTACGAACTGGAGATCCGCAAGCGCATGGCCGAACAGAGCAAGCTCGAGGAGTCCAAGACCGACATCGGCTGGGGCCACCAGATCCGCTCCTACGTGCTCGACCAGTCGCGCATCAAGGACCTGCGCACCGGCGTGGAGGTCGGCAACACGCTATCGATCCTCGACGGCGACCTAGACGTTTTCATCAGCGCCAGCCTGAAGCAGGGAGTATGAGGATGAATGAAATGCCGCAAACGCCCGAGCCGCAGGACGAGAACAAGCTGATCGAGGAACGGCGCGCGAAGCTCGGCAAGCTTCGCCAGGCGGGCGTCGCATTCCCGAATGATTTTCGCCGCACCCACCTGATGGGCGAGCTGGCGCGCGAGTATGGCGCGCTCGACAAACCCGCCCTCGAAGCGAGGAACGCCGCGGTGGCGGTGGCTGGAAGGATGATGCTCAAGCGCGTGATGGGCAAGGCGAGTTTCGCGACGCTGCAGGACGGTACCGGACAGCTCCAGATCTATGTCTCGAACGACGCAAGCGGCCTCGAGACGCACGAGCAGTTCAAGCACTGGGACCTGGGCGATATCATCGGAGTCGAAGGGGCGCTGTTCAAGACCAACAAGGGAGAGCTGACGGTGCAGGCGAAGAAGCTGCGCCTTCTGGTCAAGGCCTTGCGGCCGCTTCCCGAGAAGTTTCACGGGCTGCAGGACCAGGAAGCACGCTACCGGCAGCGCTACCTCGACCTGATCGTCAATGAATCTGCACAACGCGTATTCAGCGTGCGCTCGAAGGTGGTCCAGGCATTGCGCGAGGCGATGAATGCCGAGGGCTACCTCGAGGTCGAGACGCCGATGATGCAACCGATCCCGGGCGGCGCGACGGCGCGACCGTTTGTCACGCATCACAATGCGCTCGACATGCGGCTCTACCTGCGCGTCGCACCGGAGCTGTACCTCAAGCGTCTGGTGGTCGGCGGCATCGAGCGCGTCTACGAGATCAACCGGAGTTTCAGGAACGAAGGCATCTCCACGCGCCACAATCCGGAGTTCACGATGATGGAGTGGTACTGCGCGTACGAGACCTTCGAGTACATGATTTCGCACACCGAGCGTTTAGTGCGCGGCGCCGCGCGCGCGGTGCTCGGCGCCGACACCTTGACCTACCAGGGCCGGCAGCTCGATTTCGGCAAGCCGTTCGCGCGGATCTCGATTCCGGACGCGATACGCAAGTTTGGCGGAAGCGCATGCGCCACCGCCGATCTGCGCGACCGTGCATTCCTCGAGCGCCAGTTGAAACCCCTCGGCGCGGAGATCGCCGGAGCGCCGGGCTGGGGTGCGCTGCAGTTGATGCTGTTTGAAGCAGTTGCGGAAAAACACATGGTCGAGCCGACCTTCGTGCTCGGTTACCCGGCGGACGTCTCGCCGCTCGCGCGGCGCAGCGACGCCGACGCGGAGCTCGTCGACCGCTTCGAACTGTTCATCGATGCGAAGGAGATCGCCAACGGCTTTTCCGAATTGAACGATCCCGAGGATCAGGCTGCGCGTTTTCTCGAACAGGCGAAGATGAAGGACGCCGGCGACCAGGAGGCGATGTACTACGACGCCGACTACATACGCGCGCTCGAGTACGGCCTGCCGCCGACCGCCGGCGCGGGGCTCGGGATCGACCGGCTGGTGATGTTGTTGACCGACTCGCCGTCGATACGCGACGTGATCCTGTTTCCGCACCTCCGTCCCGAGTAACACCCGCGCAATCGGGCATGCGGCGCTCATGCATCAACATTTCCGACCGCCATTCGGCAGGATGACAGGAAGGCAGCAACGCATTAAACTGCTTACATGCGTACAACTCTTGATCTGCCCGACGAACTCCTGAAACGCGCCAAGATTGAAGCCGTTCAGCGCGGGACGAGCCTGCGCGACCTGGTGGGCGCGGCACTCAAGCGCGAACTCAATCAATCATCGGAGCCGAAGCCGTTGCGCAAGCGAGCGAAATTTCCCATCTTCGACTCGAAGGCCGCGGGTTCACTTCGTCTGACCAACGCCAAGATCGCGAAACTCGAAGCCGACGAAGACGCCCGGCGCCATGGGCGCGCTCGCTGACGTAAACGTCCTCGTAGCACTGATGCACGGGCGCCATGTGCACTCTGCCCTGGCGGTGCGCTGGCTCGCCGGACACGACGAGCCAGCCGCGGTTGTGATCTGCCGCGTATCCCAGATGGGCGCGCTGCGTATCCTGACTCATCCTTCGGCCATGAAGGATGAGGTCAAGAGCGCGTCCGAGTTTTGGGATGGTTGGGAACGGCTGATGGAGGATGACCGTTTTGCGCTGGTCGCTGAGCCAGCCGGCCTGGAGAATGCGTGGCGCGCGCTCACCGCAGCGTTGCCGAGAGGCAAGCCGGCGGAGACCGACTGCTATCTTGCTGCCTTCGCGATTGCCGGAAAGCACAGTCTCGTCAGTTTCGACCAGGGCTTGCGGCGATTCGCTGGTCTCGATCTCATAACTCCTACCTGATCGCCCGGGGGTTTGTCGGACCCAGGTCGGACAGACTCCTTCATCGAAGGCTTCGATCGCACATCGCCAGGGGCTACGCCGCTTCGAATCGGTCGCCACGCATGTCCTCCCCTTCCCCCTCCGTCCAAAACGCGCCGCTGAAAGGCATCGCGCTGATGATCGTCGCCGTGGGCCTGTTCACGCTGATGGACACGATCGCGAAGTACCTCGCGCGCAGCTATCCGGTGGCCGGCATCGTGTGGGCGCGTTACGCGGCGAACCTGTTGCTGCTCAGCGCGCTGCTGGCGGCGCGCGGCGAGCTGAAGTTCATGCGCACCCGCCGCCCCGGCGTCCAAGTGTTGCGCGGCGCGCTGCTCGCGGCGGCAACCTTCCTGTACTTCACGTCGCTTACCGTACTTCCGATGGCGGAGGCCGCGGCGATCGCCTTCGTGCTGCCGCTGTTCGTCACAGTGCTGGCCGTGCCGATGCTTGGCGAGCGCCTCGACGCGCCACGAATGGTGGCTATCGTGATCGGCCTCGCGGGCGCGCTGCTGGTGGTGCGCCCCGGGACCGCGATCTTCACGCCCTACGCGGTGCTGCCGGTGTTGATGGCACTCGCCAACGCGCTCTACCAGATCCTGACGCGCAAGATCGCGGGCGTCGAGCCGCCGCTCACCTCCTTGTTCTATGGCGCGCTGGTCGGCGCGGTCGCGTTTTCGTTCGCGGCGCCGTTTGCGTGGGTCACGCCGAGCGGCTGGTGGCACTGGACGCTGATCGCGGTGATCGGCGCTCTCGCCACCGCGGGGCATTTCATCCTGATCCGCGCGTTCGACTACGCGCCTGCGACGCTGCTTGCGCCGTTCGTCTACACCGGCCTGGTCTGGTCGATGGGGCTGGGGCTGGCGGTATTCGGCGACTTTCCGGACGCCTGGGCGCTCGTCGGCATGGGCGTCATCGTCGCTTCGGGCCTGGCGCTGGCGGCGCGGCAGCGGCTGGCGGTGAAAGGCTGACATTCTTCGGCCACGGGCGGACCGCGCATCGGGTGAGAATCTGAAGTAACTTCCGGCGGACCTGTTACTTGAGCTGCAGGGCGAAGGTTCCTGCGCCGCGCTCGATCGCCACCAGGCGCAGGAGCGGTGCGAGCTTCTCCTGGTGCTGCGGCAGAATGCGAGCGGTCGCGTCGAACACGGGATTGTCTCCGTTCACCCACGATCCCTTACCGTCGAGTTGCAGCGGTCCCTGAAGGGTACGAAGCCGACCATGGACCGCAGTGCCTACACCCTCGAAACGCACCTCATAGTCACCCAGAGGCCACACCGGCGTAAGTGCAGAGCCGGCGGCGCGCCATTGCAACGTGGCAGCGCCACGCACTCCGCTGCGCCCGATGGAAAAGCGCGCGACGTGCAGCACCACATCGCCGCTGAGCCGAAGCGGCGCCAGCCTGGACACCGTGATGCCCAGCACCGTAGCGGGCAAGTTGATTTCAGCGGCGGTGATTTCGATCGTCGATAACGAAATCGTTACGGGAAAACTCCTCGTTGCATGGTCCAGTTCGACTTCGTACACGAGGCGGCCGCGCAGTAATGATTCCGGCAAAACACGCCAAGCAAGCCCGTTTGCAATACCGATGCGTCCGCCCGCATCGCGAATCTCGAACTGCCCCGCGCCCGACCACAGCGTGCCCTGCGCTTCGGCAAGGCGCAGTCTGCTCCCGCTCCTGCTCTGCAGGATGACGTCACCCAACGTTGCCGGCGCGGTAACAATGAGTCCAATGGCGTAAGCGCCGAGCCCAGCCGCCAGCAAACCCCAGTGCATCAGTGCGACCTGGCGCGAACCAGAGTTCCGGTCACACTCACCAGGCCCGGCGTGGACAGGGCTTCGATCCGGCAGGCGTTAAGACGGACCTGCTGCGATTGCAGGCCGGCCACCCAGTTGAGCCAGTCCGCGAACGCGACGGCGCCGAATACGACCTGCACCTGGTTGGCGTCCAGGGCGTCAATGCGCACCAGCGCGCGGGCGAGCCCCGCCGCGCCGGCCTGGGCCTGCACCAGCGTGCGCAGGTCGGTTTGCGACGCCGTTGCCGGCGGCTTGGCGCGCAGCCGCTCATGTTCGGCCGCTTGTTCTTCGATGCGGGCTGCCTGAGCCCGTAGGGCCGTGACGGTCGCTTTTAGCGGCCCGCGAGCCCGGGCCGCCGACTGCACCAGCCACAGATACAACGCCGCGCCCAAGATTGCAATAAGAATAACGACGACCGTTCGCTCCCGCGGCGCGCGCGATTCCCAAAATCTCCGGATCTGCGCTGTCATGACGACCGCACGGTAACGACGACCGTTCCGCTTCCGGGGCGCTTCGATGCGGTTGACGCGTCGACACTCAGGCCTGTCTGAAGCAAGCGCGCCACCAGGCGGCGCACCGCTGCTTCATCGACTGCGGCGAGCTCGAGGGTCATTCGCCCACCCTCGTAAGACACGACGCGCAGGCTACCCAACGGCAACTCCCTCAACCCAACCGCAACGTTCTCGATCATGGGCGGGAAATCGCCGCTGTCGGATAGCCCGGCGGCACGCCGCGCCTCGGCCAGCTTGCGGCGCATTTGTAGCGCAGGATCCGCTACCGCGACAGTGTCAGGAAAGGCGGCGCGAAACCGCGCTTCCATGTGCCGGCGCAACCCCCGCTGCTCGGCCGCGAGCAGCGCCCAGTCAGTGACCAACGCAACCGCATGGATCGCCAGCGCAGCGCCCGCGATCCAGGCCGCCGGTCGCAGGCGCGCCGCCACGCCGGGAGGCACGCGCCAAGGCCGTCGCTCCTGTACCAGGCTGATACCGGCGTGCGGCGGCGCCGTCCGCCAGTCCCATGGTCCGATGAGGCGAAGCGCGACCCCCAGGATGCGTTGCCATGCGTCGATCGCAGGCGCCGCGTCCGGCGCCGTCATGTAGACCGCGATCGCCGCCGGCCGCGCACCGCGCGCCTCCGCCTCTTCGAGCATGAGATGCAACGACAGCGGAGGCGATTCCCGGTCACCGCAATCCGTCGCTGCCCCCTCGAGCTCACCGGTGCGCACGAACCCTTCGCGACCATCCCAGGCAAGGCTCCATTCTCCCGCTGCCCACGACAACAACAGAGTTTCGCAGTGCACCTCGTACGCGCGGATGCCAACGGCGCCAAGCGCATCGCGCCAGCGCGTCATCCCCTGCCGGTCCAAAACCGCGAGCACATCGGCGTCGCCTGCGGAACCGAGCCAGCTCACCTGGTTGGCATCCGGCTCGCCCACGGTTTCCTCCTCGACCGCGAAGGCGAGCACCGATCCGGCGCGGCGCCTGGCCGCAGGTGGCAAGCTCGCGCGCGTGAGCAGGACTTCCGCGGCGGGAATCACGAGTTGAACCCGCTTGACGTGCTGCGGCAGCTGCGCGAGCCCCCCCTCTCCTGAAACACGTTCGCGGCCGCCGTTGACTAGCGCCCATCTACACTGCTGCGGCGGGTCGCGAAGGGAGCAGCGGATGCGAAGCAATCTCATTGCAACTTCCGCCAGACGATGGCAGGCCACCCGAAGTCCTCTCGCACCAGCAGCGCCGCGCCGCCGGCCTCCGCCCCGCCAAAGGTGACGCGTACCGTCGCCATGAAGTACGCACTGCTCACGGTGATGTCCTCGGTCGCCACCGTGAGTCCGCTGGGAAGCTGACTGGAGAAGTCGGAGAAGCTGCGAAAATAGGTGCGCTCGCGCTGCGCGGTCAACGCGCGGGCTCCGTCCAGCCCCAGACCTCCCACCACCGCGGCAAGGACTTCAGGCGGCGCTGTGTTGACGTTGACGGCGGTGAAGCGGGGCAGCGCCGTCACGAACGGCCGCAGGCGCGCACGAACCTTGTCGTCGAAGCCGCGCACCAGCGCGAGCTCGGCCACGTCGGTGAGCGGGCGGTTGGCCGCAAGGTAACGTGGCTGCAGCGTCTGATAGTACCCGTCTTCGGCTCCATCGCGCGGCTGCGGCTCGTCGTCGGCGTCTATCCAGTCGGCGAGCGCGGCGGCGAGCTCAGCGGGCAATTCCAATATCAGCAGCAGGCGCCTGAAGTGCGCGAGTTGCGTGAGGCTGACCTTTCCGTCCTTGACCAGATTGTTGAGATTGAACGCACCCTGCTGGTCCTCGATATAACCTGCGAGCTTGCCGTTTTCGACGGGCATCGGCGCCAACCGCAGCGCCCAAGGCTCGCCCAGATGATCGACGCTGCTCGAGCGGCGGTCATCGCTCAGGACGGCGCGGGCCAGGTCCACGCCGGCCTGGACCAAGGCCTGCGCCTGGACGTGGTCGGCTGTGAGTTCGCTCTGTCGCGCCCAGGTGCTCTGGGTCACCATGATCGCCACCGCGGCCATCGCAGCAAGCGCGACCACGCCCATCGCGAGCACTATTGCCACGCCGCGTTGTCGCCCTCTCATGATCTCAGCGCAAACACGCGCACGATTTCCTCGCCCGAGGCGAGCACGACGCGCAACTGCACGGCCCGAGGAACGGGGGTGTCGGGCACCGCCGTGGGCCAGGTATCCACCCATGCAAGCTCGGCGTTTAGATATCGCAGTTCGAATTTTGCGACTCCGGTCAAAATGGGGTGGCGCACGGGCGTCGTGCCGGGCGCTACGTCGAGGCCCGGCCACAGCCACAACTCGATCTCCTGCTTCTCGTTCAGCCAGTACGCAAGGCGCCGTGCGGTATCCACGCCCTCGGCCGACGCAAAACGGCTGAATTCAAGGCGCGGTTCCGACCTCGTACCGATCCTTCCGTGCCACGCCGGCGCCGTACCCGATGCGGCCCGCACCGGCCGCGGCGCAGCGAGCTGCACGTCGCGCTCGAACCGCTCGAAGAAAGATGCCACCCGCCGCCATTTGTCGGTTTCCCGACTGACGTGCTCTCGCGCATCGAGCACCGCGCCAAGGCCGCGGTACGACATCAGAGCGAGCAGCGAGAGAATCAACAGAGCCGCGAGCAGTTCGATCAAGGTGAAACCGCACGCGCTGCGAATCAGCTTCATTTGACCGCCTGTGGTGGCTGCACGACGAATCCGGTGAGGCGCGCCAGTGCGCGCGACTCTTCGGACGCCGCGAACACGAAGATATCCACCCGCCGGAATGCAGGATTCGGCGTCGCGACGGCCTCCTCGCGCCACGCGAACCCGATGCTGCCCTGGCGCGCGGTACCACGGTGTATGCCCAGGGGCACCCAATCCCCGCGGGCGCGCTGCTCCGCCAGCAGATTCTCCGCGACCCAGCCGGCGAGCAGACGCGAGCGCAACTCCCCGACATTGCTCGTACCCTGGCTCGCCGCGCGCAGCGCGGCGAGGAGAGCGACCGAGACGATTGCCAACGCGACCAATACCTCGACCAGCGTGAACCCTGTCCGCCTACCGCAGCGCCATGTTGCCATTCATCGGTCCTGCGCTCGGCAACCCCCGCACTTCGCCGACGGGCGACCCCGCAACGACATAGCGCTCGGCACCGAGGGACATTTCGATGGTGAAGGAAAGCGGCGGCGCGTAGGGGATGAACTCCAGGCGCATGATGCCCTGCGCACGCATGGATTCCACCACCAAGTCAGCAATCGTCATGCCCTGCGGCAGGGTTCGCGCGCGCAACAAATCATCATCGCGGACCTCGGCCCATCCGGCATCTTCATGAAACCGCCAGAACCGGTAGCCTGCCCCGTCAACTGTCCACGCAATGGACTTGCCCGTCATGCGTGAAGTCGCAGCGGCGAAATCCAGGAGTGCTGCGAGCCGCCTGGCCTCGACGTGAAGCAGGGCGCGATCGTCCGGACGCGTGATAGCGCTAACCATTCCGACAAAAAGGCCCATGAGCAGCAACACGACGAGCAATTCGACCAGCGTAAAACCGCAGTCGCGCACCGATCGTCCGAGTGAGCGCCGGAAAGTAGAGGGTCGACGGTGCCCCGCCTTTTTTACACGGAGGGGTGGGACGCAAGTGTTCACGTCGTTCCCGTATTCGTGGCTACTTTCAGCGGTCATCGGCGGCTGCATCGGTTGGGATGGTTCTTGCGATGCCGGTTAGAGAGCCCAGGAGCCGATGTCGGCATCGTTGCCTTCGCCGCCGCGCGCGCCATCGGCGCCAAAACTGAAAACGTCGATCTCCCCGTGGATGCCGGGATTCAGGTATTGATAGGGATTGCCCCAAGGATCGTTCGGCAGGCGCTCGAGATACCCGCCTGCCTTCCAGTTGGGTGGAACCGGGGCTGTATTCGGTTTCGCGGAAAGCGCCTGCAATCCCTGTTCTGTTACGGGGTAGTGCTGGTTGTCCAGGCGGTAAAGCTTGAGTGCCTGCATCAAGCTCGCAATGTCCTGTTTTGCGGCGATTACCCGCGCCTCGTCGGGGCGGCTGATGATTTTCGGCACCACCAGGACGGCGAGAATGCCGAGGATGACGACGACCACCATCACTTCGAGCAACGTGAAGCCGCGTTGCCAAGTCATCGCCCTCAAATGACCCTCCTTGCACGTCATTGTAGTGTAGTCTCACGGCTCCTCTTTTTGGTAGCGCATGCGAATAGCGAAGGACGCAGGTGATCCCGCTCGAACGAGCAAGTCTTGCGCAAACGGCCGTTGCGTCTCTGGCGATGTTCGCCGCCCTGCTGCTGCTGGGCCTGGTGTTGGCGTACTGGACCTGGGCATGGCTCGCTCCGCGCCCCGAGCCGCGCGCACAAGCAGTGCCGGAGCCTGGCGGTGGCGTAGCATCCGCTAGCGGCCTGTTCGGGAGTGCGGGACGGGACGGGAACGTTGCTGCGCCGACGGGAATCGCGATCAGGCTGCTCGGTGTCGTGGCTGCCTCTGGCGGCCGGCGCGGATACGCGGTCGTGCAACTTGAAGCGAACCAGATTTTCGCGGTGCGTGAGGGCGACGACATCGCTCCTGGTATCCGGCTCGCGAAGGTGCATCCGAATCACGTCGTTCTGGAGCGCAGTGGGGTGCGTGAAACGCTCACCTGGCCAGAGAAGAAAGCATTCGCGCCACCCCCGGCGTCACGAGCCAACAAATGATGCCTCCGTCGCATGCCGCTGACGTGCCCGAGGACCAGTCCATGAATGGCCGCTGGTTCCCTGCCGGATTTCTGTCGGCGGCCGCCTTGGTAGTTCTTATCGGCCAGGCCTGGTCCACCGACGCCGTATCCGAGGAGAGGTCCGGGGCGGCAGCAGGGTCAACGGCGCGCACCACGCCAACGGGAAGCTCAGGCGCAAGCGTTTCCGCGAGCCCCACCAACCCCGATCAGGTTACGCTCAATTTCATCAACGCCGACATCGAAGGCGTCGTGAAAGCGGTGAGCGAGATTACAGGGAAGAATTTCCTGCTCGATCCGCGCGTAAAGGGCACGGTCAATATCGTCTCGGCGAAGCCGATTTCCAAAGCGCTCATATACGATGTATTTCTGTCAGCGCTGCGCCTGCAGGGCTATGCGGCGATCGAGGAGCGCGGCTTCATCAAGATCGTCCCCGAGAGTGACGCCAAGTTGCACCCGGGCCGGACGCTCGGGCCGCAGGAGAAAACGCCAGGCGGCGTTGACCAGATCCAGACGCAGGTGTTCACGCTGAGATACGAATCGGCAGCGCAGCTCGTGCCGATACTGCGCCCGTTGATCGCCCCAAACAACACCATCACGGCTTACAACGCCAGCAATACGCTGGTAATCACGGATTACGCCAGCAGCCTGCAGCGCATCGAGAAGATCATCGATTCGATCGACCAGCCCAACGGCACGGACCCGATCGTGATTCCGCTCCGCTACGCCTCCGCGCTCGACGTTGCGCAGACGGTCAACCGCTTGTTCCCAGACCCGCCGCAGGTTCCCGGCACGGCGGCGGGGGAGTCGGTGCAGCGCCTGACCGTGGTTGCGGATGCCCGCTCGAACAGTCTGATTGCGCGCTCGGACAATCCGTCGCGGCTAGCGCGTCTGCGCAGTCTGGTGACGATGCTGGACAGCCCCACCAGTGCGGGCGGCAATATTCATGTCGTTCACCTGAAAAACGCAGAAGCCGTAAAGGTTGCTGAAACCCTTCGTGCTATCTATCAGGGGGATTCAGGCCAAGCTGGCGCACGTCCCAGCGCGGCTTCGATCAGTCCGGTGGGCGCATCGGCGATGCCTACACCTTTGATGGGAGCGGCATTCGCGCCTGCGTCAGCGGCGGCTTCCGCCCCCGTGGGCGGCATAGTTCAAGCCGATGCGGCCACCAACTCGATCATAATTACCGCGCCCGACGCGATCTACAACAGCCTGCGCGCGGCGCTGGACAAACTCGACGTGCGCCGCGCGCAAGTCTACGTCGAGGCGCTGATCGCCGAAATCACGGCCGACAAGGCCGCCGAATTCGGCATCCAATGGCAGAATTTAAACGGCTTGGGTAAGACCGCAACACAGACCTTCGGCGGCACCAATTTCGGTACCACTGGCCAAAACATTGTCGGCATCGCAACGTCTCCAGCCAGCGTAGGCCAGGGCCTGAATATCGGCGTGATAAAAGGCACGGTCACGATCCCGGGCACCTCCACTCAGATCCTGAACCTCGCCCTACTCGTTCGCGCGCTGGAGACGGACAACAATGCCAACATTCTGTCCACGCCGACCTTGCTTACGCTGGACAACGAAGAGGCCAGAATCGTCATCGGGCAGAACGTGCCTTTCATTACCGGCTCGTACTCGGTGTCGGCCGCGGCGACCACGCCGACGCCGTTCCAGACCATCGAGCGGCGCGATGTCGGCCTCACGCTGCGGATCAAGCCGCAGATCTCCGAAGGCGGCACCGTGCGGCTGCAGATTTACCAGGAAGTGTCCAGTATCCAGGACAATACAAACGTCGCTGGCGTAATAACCAACAAGCGCGCGGTTGAATCGACGGTGCTGGTCGACGACGGGCAGATCGTGGTGATCGGCGGGCTCATCCAGGACACGGTCAAGGATGGCATCGAGAAAGTTCCGGTACTCGGCGACATTCCGGTGCTCGGTACCCTGTTCCAGTACAAGACGCGCTCGCGCACCAAAACGAACCTGATGGTGTTCCTGCGGCCGACGGTGCTGCGCAACACCCAGGGTGCGGACCCGCTCACGAGCGAACGCTACGACTATATTCTCGGCGAGCAAGGCAAGGCAAGACCCGCTCCCGACTCTGTTCTTCCCGAGGTGGAATCGCCCACACTGCCGCCGCGGCGGCCGCTGGCGCCGGCTGATATCAACAGGCCTGAATAGTCGCGGCGCGATGACCAGAACCACCGGCACAGTCCCCTACGCCTTTGCCAAAGCGAACAGCGTCGTGGTCACTGCAATGCGTGACGGGCTGGCGGAGGTCGCGGTCCGCGATGGAGCTCGCGCGGGCGCGCTCGCCGAATTGCGGCGGGCGCTCGGCGTGCCCCTGCGCGCCCGCCGCGTCGGCGCGGGCGAGTTCGACGAGCTGGTTTCTGCGTTGTACAGCGACGCAAACGCCGGCGCGGCTGCACTTGCCGGCAATCTGGCGCAGGATCTGGATCTATCGCGGTTGCTGCAGGAAATCCCGAAGATCCAGGACCTCCTCGAAAGTCAGGACGATGCGCCGGTCATTCGTCTGATCAATGCGCTGTTTACCCAGGCGCTGCGAGACGGCGCCTCGGATATCCACATCGAGCCCTTCGAGACGCGCTCGGTGGTGCGACTGCGTATCGATGGCACGCTGCGCGACTTGATCGAGCCGGCGCGCACGCTGCACGCCACCATCGTCTCGCGCGTCAAGATCATGGCGCAGCTCGATATCGCCGAGAAGCGCCTGCCGCAGGATGGACGGATTACGCTGCGGGTGGCAGGCAAGCCGATCGATGTCAGGGTGTCGACGATTCCCACCGGGCATGGCGAGCGCGTGGTCCTGCGCCTGCTCGACAAGCAGACCGGGCGGCTCGACCTGTCGCAGCTCGGCATGGACCAGACGACCCTGTCGCAGATCGACCGCCTGATCCGCCAGCCCCACGGCATCGTCCTCGTTACCGGCCCGACCGGTTCGGGCAAGACGACGACGCTCTATGCCGCGCTGTCGCGGCTCGACACCGCCGCGCTCAACATCATGACCGTCGAGGACCCGATCGAGTACGACCTCGACGGCATCAGCCAGACGCCGATCAACGCGAGGATCGACATGAGCTTCGCGCGGGCGCTGCGCACCATCCTGCGCCAGGACCCCGATGTCGTCATGATCGGCGAGATCCGCGATCTCGAGACCGCGCAGATCGCGGTGCAGGCGAGCCTCACCGGGCACCTGGTGTTCGCGACGCTGCACACCAACGACGCGGTAAGCGCGGTCACGCGGCTCGTGGACATGGGAGTCGAGCCGTTTCTGCTCGCCTCCAGCCTGATCGGCGTCGGCGCGCAGCGCCTGGTGCGCCGGCTTTGTCTGGAATGCTGCAAGCCATTCGCTGCCGATGCAGCGCAGCTGCGCGCCTTGGGATTTGCGCCAACCGATCGAACCCTCTACGCGGCCCACGGCTGCCCCGCCTGCAACCGCTCGGGCTACCGCGGCCGCACCGGCATCTACGAGCTCCTGATGGTCGATGACGACCTGCGCCGGCTGATCCACGACCGCGCTTCCGAACAGGTGCTGCGCGAGCACGCGGTTTCCCGCGGCATGCGCTCGTTGCGTGACGACGCCATGCGCTGGGTGGCCCAAGGGGTGATCAGTCTGGAAGAGGCGGTGCGCGTGACACGCGAATAACCGCCGCCATGCAGGCATTTCAATACGAAGCGCTGGACGGCGCCGGGCGCACGGTGTCCGGCGTCGTGCAGGCTGACACGCCGCGCCAGGCGCGGCGACAGTTGCGGGCACAGGGCCTACATCCCTCGGTGATCGACGGGGTACGCGCGCGGGATCGCGCACGGCAGTTGCGGGCCCGAGGCATCTCTTCGGCGGAGTTGAGCCTGGTGACGAGGCAACTCGCCACACTGCTCGCCTCCGGCCTGACGGTGGAACGGTCGCTGACAGCGCTGATCGAAGAGACCTCCGAGGCCGCCACGCGGGTAGTGCTCGGCAGGGTCAAGGCGGAGCTCTCGGCGGGGCTCTCCCTCGCCCGTGCTCTGGGCACCTGCGAAAAGAGTTTTCCCGAGTTCTATCGGGCGCTGGTGCATGGCGGCGAGGAATCAGGCGCGCTGCCGACGGTGTTGCAGCACCTTGCCGACTATCTCGACGCGCGCCAGGCATTTCAGCAGAAGACCAGTCTCGCGCTGATCTATCCCGTCCTGGTCGTGGTCGTCGCCGCGATGATCGTGACCGGCCTGCTGATCTATGTGGTGCCGCAGGTGGTGGAGGTGTTTCGGCAGTCGCGACAGAGCCTGCCGGCGCTGACGAGCGCGCTGATCGGTCTGAGCGATTTCCTGCGAGGAGCCTGGCCGTATCTCGTCGCGCTGCTCGTCGGCGGCGCAGCGGCTGCGCGCATGGCGCTGCGCCGCCACGCGGTGAGGCGCCGCTGGCACGCGCTGTTGTTGCGGATGCCCTGGCTCGGGCCGTTGATTCGCGGCGTCAACACTTCGCGTTTCGCCGGCACGCTCGCCATCCTGATCGGGGGCGGCGTGCCGCTGCTCGCCGCGCTCGATTCCGGCGCCCACGCAATGAGCAACCTGCTGCTGCGCGAGGCGGTCGAGCGCACGATCGACCGGGTGCGTGAAGGCGTGAGCCTCGCCCGCGCGCTTGCTGAAACTCGCGCGTTTCCGCCGCTCCTCGTCCACCTCGTCGCGAGCGGAGAGGTCAGCGGCAAGCTCGAGCGGATGCTCGAGCGCGCGGCACGCCTTGAAACGCAAACGGTTGAGCGGCGCCTGGCGGTTTTCCTGACGCTTTTCGAGCCGGTGATGATTCTGGTCATGGGCGGGATCGTGCTGCTGATCGTGCTCGCCATCCTGCTCCCCGTCATCGAGATCAACCAGTTGGTACGTTGAATGGCTGCGACTCCACAATTCGAACCTTCAGCAAGCACGGAAAGGGATGTGGAAAAAATACGACACTGCTCGCTCCGCGTGGACATTTAGTGCATGAACTTCGACAGATAGCTTATGTTCTTCGGGTAAACTGGCAGCAGCGTTTCGCTCGGACAATGGGCGAATCGCAGGCAGCGCCGCACAAGAAGACCAGGATCGGCCCAAGGAGGGCAATCGTGGCTTGGTTTCCGGGTAGCTCATCACACACTGCGCAAATGACGGGCTTTGTTCGGGATGCGGCCACCGCGATCCTGCTCGGCGCCCTGTGCAGCCCGACCGCGCTGCTGGCAGACGAACCCCTCGACGTGCGCATCGAGGCGACGTTCACTGGCGATGACAATGTCACCCGGGCAAGCGCCGCGGCGGACAAGTTGTCGGACCGGTCCTTTGGTGTCACGCTGAACAAGAGCTTCGAATTTCCGATTCCGGATTCACCGCACACGCGCCTGTTGGTGAGCGGGTCGCTGGGAAGCGAGACGTTTCAAACCTACAAGGGATTGTCGCGCATCTTCCTCGGGGTCCAGGGAGAATTGCAGTACCGTTCTTCGGCTGAATTCGGCGCCCCGACCTACGCGGCCTTCGTGCGTAGTTCCCGGGATGAGTATGAATCCACGTTGCGCGACGGATACCGTCACTCCGTTGGTGTCAGCGTGCGCCAATCCATGACCGACCGCATCGATGCTTTCGTCGCGTTTGCCTTCAACAAGCGCGACGCCAAGAGTACCGTGTTTGATGTTGCGGACCGTTCCGGGCG
Source organism: Gammaproteobacteria bacterium (assembly GCA_041476585.1). Taxonomy (GTDB): domain Bacteria; phylum Pseudomonadota; class Gammaproteobacteria; order Burkholderiales; family SG8-39; genus JADGRQ01. The sequence continues at coordinate 15,244 of JBGOTT010000004.1, forward strand.
CGTGAATCTGGACTATTCGCTGTCGCGAAACGGCACCATGTACCTCGGCGCGGAGTATCGCCGCGGCGACGCCGTGTCGACTGCGCCTGCGACGCTGGCGGCCATCGATCTCGCCAAGGCCGTCGTTCGGGACGACGCGTTTACCGACGCCCCGCGCCTTGCCTATCGCCTCGAAGCGCGAACCGTTCTCGCCACGTTCGGTTACAACCTAGCGCTCAGCGGGGGGCAGGCTTTCGATGTTTCGTGGAGGTGGGTGCGGTCCAACCCGACCACGAGTCCGGGAGTGCTGGCGCCGGGCTCGACGATCCGCTATTACGACAACCAGCTTTCCGCATCCTACCTGATCCAGTTTTGAGAGATCCGACCATGAGAGGCAGCGGCCTTCTCCCGATCGCCGGTTCAATTGCCGTGGTGCTGCTGCTGGCGGCGTGTTCCCAGGGCAATTCCGGTGACTCGTCCAATCAACCGGCGGCTCCGATCACCGGTCCGGACAGTTTCCTGTTGTTCCCGAATCCACAGGCGCAGCCCGACGGTTCGTTCCAGACCAATTCGATCGCCTACACCCAGGCTTACTACACCGCAATCGATCCGGCCAACGTGAAGGACACACTCGCCAAGTGGAAGGCGGCAAACCTCTTCGGCAGCGGTACCGGTACGGAGGTCGGGGTGGTGTTCCGCGACACGCGCGATCTCGGCTACGGCCGTCGCATGACCGGGCGGCAGAACGCCGACGGCACCATCGCGTTTTTCGTCGAGAACTACCAAGTGAACCCGATCGCCGATGCCGGATACACACCTTTGAACCTCGATGCCGCCGTCTTGCAGGACCAGCGCTGGAAGGTATTTGTCAACGCCATCGAATACAGCCCGGGGCCGGGCGGCGGCGTGAGTTTTGCGAAATACTTCAATTTCAATGCGACGACGGGCGTGCGCGAGCCGACCGTGGACCTCGACGGCCGCGGGCAAAAGGCGATGCCCGGCGTCTGCATCTCGTGCCATGGCGGGCGCGGCGATCCGTTGACGCCTCCCGGGGCCGGCGGACTGCCGCTGTTTCCTCTCGTACCGAACTCCGCGTCGTTGCAGCGGGGCGATGTTCAAGGGAAGTTGATGCCGTTCGAGGTGGGTACCCTCGAATTTTCAGCGACGCCCGGAGCTACGCGGGCCGATCAGGAGGCAGCACTAAAGCAGCTCAACAGGATAGTGCTGTGCACCTACCCGTTGCCGACGGGAACGGTGCAACCAACGGGATTCTCCGAGGATGCTTGCAACGGATTTCCCCGACGCGTCGCGATTTCAAGCGAGTGGCAGGGCACTGCCGCGGCATTGATCAAGGCCGCGTACGGCGGCAATGGCTTGCCCAACGCCGCCTTCTCCGACACGTTCGTCCCGGCCCTCTGGGGAGCGCAAACGGCGTTGTACCAAGGTGTGGTGGTGCCGGCATGCCGCGTCTGCCACCTTGTGCGCGGGACCGGGACCGGAACGGTCCCCCAGTCCGCGTCCGACATCGATTTCAACACCCTTGCAAAGTTCCAGAGTTTTGCCGTCCCGGGTATTGACGATCGCACCAAGGCTCACGTCATCGACCGCGGCAACATGCCGCTCGCAAAAATAATATTCGACGCGTTCTGGGGTTCTGGCATGGCTGAGACGCTCGCCACCTTCCTCCAGGGCCAGGGCTTCACCGTGCGCGACACCGCCGGCGCGGTGCTGAGGCCGGGCCGCCCGGTCGCAGATCCGGGTCCGGATCGCACCGTGACGCAGGGACCGATCACTCTGTCGGCCAATCTCAGCCTGTATTCCAGTACCTACAACTGGTCGATCATCTCGGGTCCCGGCGGAGCGATGCCTCCGACCAACGTGACGCTGACCAATTCCACCTCGATCCAGCCGACATTCAATGCAACAGCGGACGGGATCTACGTCGTGCAACTCGTGGCGAGCAATCGCAGCACTCAGAGCGCTCCCGCCCAGCTCACGCTGATGGTCAATAACCTGCTGAACCCGGTTCCTTCGGCAATCCGCTTCCTCGACCCCGGCCCAAACGGCATCAAGAATAAATTGCAAACGCTGGGCTGCGCCGGCTGCCACTCTCCGGCGGGCGGCACGCCGATCGTTTATACCAACATCGATCGCAACGGAGACGGGGCCGTGGGCGATGCGACCGATGATCTGTGGTTCTACACGGAAGTGCGCGGGCGCATCAATTTCACCGACATCGTCGCCAGCCCGCTGCTGCGCAAGCCTTCCGGGAAACACCACGCCGGCGGTGGCGGAACCGGAGCCTTCAACACCAGTCTCGCCCCCGGCAATCCGGGCCGCGCAGACTACGACCTATTCCTGAACTGGATCCTGAACGGCGCCCCGCTGTAGCGGCCGCCCACGCCTCAGTACTGGCGCCGCGGCGCCCTGTACGAATCTCTCGGGAATACATACGGCGGCACGCGTCCGACCAACGTCTCGATCAGCATCAGTTCCTGGTCGGTGTGGTTGATGAAAGGCGCGTCGCGAATGCTCTCGCCGGGTTTGGCGTCGGCCACGATATACAGCGGCCGGTCGTGTTTTTTGGACACTACCGTGTCCTTGCTCTCCGGGTCCTTGTTGGCCTCGACCTCCGCGACACCGTAACAGGTGCAGAAGTACGTCTGCTCGGGATCCGACTCCAGGTAAAAGCCCGTGCCGCGTATGCCGATCGTGGCAGTGGCGGTCGTGATGCGGGTGCGTTGTCCCCTGGTGGGAAAAACCGAAAGCAGCGCCCCGGTAAGCAACCGCATTCCGAAAAGCAGGAATGAACGTTGTTGTTCCGCCTCGAGGGTGACACGGCTCCGGTCGCGCAGGATGAACGCGTTCTCGCCGACCGCGAACACGATCTCGCTGCCCCTCCCGGTCTCCACCGTGTCGTTGGGGCCGATGCTGGTCTGCATGGTCGCCGCGCTTCCATTGACCGTCGCATCGCCGGTGAGGCGGTAGATCGATTGCCCCGGCGGCAGCTTCTCCGGCGGACGGCCGAAGATCTGGGCCTGGGCCTGCGATCCGGGCACGCCGGCGGAAAACAGCCCGGCGGCCAGCGCCTGCAGCAGCAGACGGCGGCGCGGATCTTCACTCTCGCCAAAACGTTTCATGAGTGCTCTCCGGAAAGCGGCATTGCCATTGTAATCACTTTAGCGGCCATGCCTTTGCGCAGCGCGTTACGCGCGAAAACAGATTCGCACGCTTCAGCCGACTTCCGGGGTTTCAGGATCCTCCGAGAAGGAACTGCGCACGCGCAACACCGGCTCGAGAATTCCGCGACCCGCTGCATCGTGCGGAGCAATGCCGGTCGTCGACCGGCGCGGCACCACGGAAAGGGTAGTCAAGCCGTAGTGATCCCGGATGTTGCTTGCGCGATGGTAAAGCCCGGTTTCGTATACGCACTCGACGAGCGGCAACGATTCGACTTCGACTTCGATCTTCAGCGTTCCCAGGCCGATGCGGGGCGAGCCCAGTCCGACGATTCTGAGGTCGAGGACTGCCGCGCGAATGCCATAGCTCGAGTATCTCAGCAGGGCCGCCTCTCCCAGCCGGCTATTCGCGACCGAACGGACGCCCATCGCGATGCTTACCCGCCCGCCCGAGACCACCGGATTCGGGGCGACCGACAGTTGCTCAAGATTGAGGTTCGCGTCGAGCGGGATCGGATCGCGTTGCCCCTGCCCATCGCCTCCGCCTTCGGCCCCGGCGCCGGGGTAAACCTCGTCTTCGCCATCTTCGGACTCCCGCTTCTAAGTCAGACACTACAACACCCAACCGACTACGGGAAAATCCGGTCGCCGCGCTCGAAAGGGAGGGACTTGACGGGACTACCTCCCCCGCCCGACAATTTGTCACGGCAGTGGGACTCTGCGTAGTCTGCAGTTGGAGCCCCAGCCCAACACGGAAGACGAACCAAGAATGGGAATCCATGGACACCACAAAAGCCAACACGCGGCCGCGTTACGAGAGCCCGAAGATCACCCCGATGGATCGCGACGAGGTGTTGCAGGCGTTCCAGATGACCGCCGCGCAGATCAGCGCCGCTGGCTGTTGGTGGGCCGCAGGCTGCAGCCCTGGGTCGGTTCCCTGCCTGGTAGGCAACCCGCTCTGAGATAGGCCGTTGGAGGGGCCAGGCGCGTCCGCGTCCGGCGTACTCGCAACTCTTGCCTTGCGCCACCCGTGCGCGTGGCGTATCAGTGGATTACTCGAGGGGTCAAATGCGCGCACTGACGGCCGACGATGTCAAGGTAGTGCGTGGAGTGTCCCTTCGCCGCGATCCGGCACGCGAAGCCTGCTTCACGGTCGTCCAGTTGCACAAGGATCTGCACGACTACGACGATATGTCCGACGTGTCCCGGAGGCAGCGGCTGCACCGGCACATGCATAACGAGATGCAGAGCCTCGAGATCGCGGCGCAGGCGCTTGCCGATTTTTCTGACGCGCCGTGGGAGTTGAGGTTGCAGTCGGCGCGCCAGTGCTGGGACGAGTCACGGCACACCAAGGTCCTTTACCGGCGGCTGCGCGAGCTAGGCGGCCGCAAGGGCGAATTCCCGGTCATGAACTACGAGTGGGGCGTGACCCTGCTGCTGGATTCGCTCGCCGCGCGGCTGGCGGTCCAGAATCGAACGTTCGAAGGCGGCGAAATGGATTTGCTGCGGCAGCAACAGGACATGTGGACGGACGCCGGCGACGAACGTACCGCGGCGCTGATGGACGCGCTGCTGGCCGACGAGGTGCAGCACGTGCGATTCGCCAATCGCTGGCTCAAGCAGTTGGCGCGGGAGAATCCCCGGACGCTGCTTCAGGTCGCGGCCGGCGTCCACTTGCTCCGCCGGGTGACGGCGGGGTTGGCACCGGAGCCCGGCGAGGTTAACGCCGTCGGGGTGAACCTTACTGAATTCACGCACGTCGACATTTTCGCGAATATGGAGGACCGGCGCCTGGCCGAATTCACCGAGAAAGAAATTGCCGAGCTGCTCCGTCAGGAGGGTTTCGGCTCTCTCGTGCCCTCGACGCGCTCCCAGGTCCAGCCGCCAACGGCGGCAGCAGGCTGACCATGCCTCTGGCTTCGACGCTCTGCGCTGAGCGTTGCGCGGCCGATTCGTCATGGTGGCTAGCGGCGCCTGCGCTGCTGCGGGACATCCAACAACAGAGTCCTGCGCCTCAGGCATCGGCCCGCTACCGGCTCGGCGATAGCGTTTTCGAGATCGCCGTCGATGATCCGGTGCTGCTCGAAAAGTTTCGGCAGATGTACGGTGATTGCGCGGTCTCGGCCCCCATTGCCCCCGACATGCCACGGGTGCGATGCACCGTGCGCCGCGGCGGTGATCCGCAACTGATCCTTTTGACGTTCGAGACCGGGGCGCCGCCCGATCCCGCAGGTGCGGCGTTCAACCTGCTGCGCCCGACGCGCGCGGTGCCTCCCTTCAGCGTCCATGACTCGCGGATTGCCGGATGGCGGCTGGCCGGCGGCGCGGTGGAGCCGGTGCTCGCAGCTTGTGGCCCGTACGTGCTCATCGCCCCGTGGCAGGTGCCGGCGGATTTCCTGGTCGAGTACCTGGTGGGAATCACTCTCGCGGCGCAACCTGAACTGCTGGCCGTGCATGGGGCTTCGCTGCAAATGCGGGACGCGGGCATGGTGATCGTGGGCGGTTCGCACGCGGGCAAGACGACCACCGCGCTGCACCTGGCCGCCCGTGGCCACACGCTGTTCGGCGACGAACTGGCCCTGATTCGACTCGCCAGCCGTGAGATCGTACCGTTCCGCCGGACTCTGAACCTGCGACCCGGTCCGCGTGCGCCGGAGCTGGCGGCGGTATTGGAACGGGCAGGCGACCGGGAAAAACTGGCAGTGGACGACGAGTGGGTCGGTCCGCACTGGATCGGCGACCTGTTTCCCGGATCTTCGCCGTGCCCCGCCAGCCTGCAGGCCGTGTTCTTTCTGGACGGATTTGCCAATCGAGCGTCGCTGGCCCCCTTCCGGCTGACGCTGCACGACACGGACGTCGTGAACTGGCTGGCCCAGCCCGCGATTGCCTATTGCTCGTGGGGACTCGCTCCCGAGCGCAGGGCCCTCAGGCTGCTGGCCCTCCGGCAACTGCTGGCGCGCGTCCCGTGCTGGCGGCTGAAAGTCGGCCCGCCTGCCGAGACGGCACAACTGATCGAGCGCACAATGGAGGAGCAATGTTACTGACGGTCAAGGAACGCGGCCAGTTCGCGGCGACGATGCGCCACGTTCACGTCTGGCTCATGGAAACCCTGGCTGCATGGGTGCCGACGACGCCCGAGATGGAAGTCAAATTGCTGTTTGGCGAGCATATCTGGGACGCGGCGCAGCACGCCGATGCGCTCGGCAAGCGCACGTTCGAGCTGCGCATGCCATTGCAGCAAAGCATGCGCCCCGCCGAAGCGTATGCGCAGTTTCTCGCCGAGCTCACGGGAATCGCGCCGACGCCACAGCGATTGGCTGCCGTTTACGACGTGCTCTTGCCGGCACTGGCCCAGCGCTACCGTCGTTATCTCGATGAGACGGATGCGTTGTCGGACGCTCCGACAGTGCGCATCGTGGAACGATACCTTGGCGATTCCGCTCGCATGGTCGAGGCGGGTCGCGCATTGCGGCAGGAACTTCCCCCGCTGCAGTTGGCAGACCAGGGGTGGGCCGAAACACTCCGGAAGCGCGAGGCAATGATCGATCGAATCCTCGCTCCGCGAGCCGGAGAAATCGCGGTGGATGCATAGATGCGAGGAACCGTCGCCGGCGATACGAAAGTGTTGCGCGGGATTGCGGTGCGCCGTGATCCGGCGCGCGAGCCATGCTTCACGATCGTCCACCTGCACGACCAGGTGCCCGATTCTGGCGCGCTGACCCCGGAAGCGCGCCGCCAGCGATTGCACCGCGAGTACAACCAGGAGGTGCAGACGGTCGAGGTCGCTGCCCTGTGCCTGACGGACTTCCCGGAGGCGCCTTGGGAGTTGCGGCTGGAGCTGGCGCGCCAGTGCTGGGACGAGGCGCGCCATGCGGCCCTGCTGTACCGGTGCGTTAAGGCCTATGGCGGTTGGAAGGGCCAGTATCCGATCGCCAACCTGGACTGGTCCGTGGTGGCAATGATCGACTCGCTGGCGGGGCGGCTTGCGGTCCAGCACCGGACCTTCGAGGCCGGCTCGCTCGACATCGAGCGCCAGGCGATCCCGATGTTTCGGGATGCCGGCGATCACGCGACTGCCGACGCAATGGAAGCCATCGAAGCCGATGAGATCCACCATGTGCGTTTCGCCAACGAATGGTTGAAGCGCATGGCCGACGCGGAGCCGCGGACGGTAATGCAGGTGGCCGTGGCGATGGCCTGGCTGCGAAAGGTGGTGGACGCGACCGGCGGCGAATCACCGCACGAGATCGCGACCGACTCCGAGAGCCGGCGGTTGGCCGGGTTCTCGACGGCAGAAATTGCCGAAGTGGAACGCCTGGAGCGGCTGGGCGTGGGTCATTCAGCCGGCGCGCCGAACAGCCAACGCAATGACTAGCGTGGCCGCTGCGCCACTCGAACCCGCGCTGTTCGCCGCCGGGCCCGCGCGCGACGCACGCTTCACGGTGGCGGATCGCTGGGTCGATTGCGCCAACTTCCCGGACGGGCACCCGCTGCGGGAGATCGAGTTCTTTCATCGTCAGATGAACGAGGAAGTCGACAGTCTCGAGTGTTCTGCGAGCAACCTCAGCGATTTCCCAGCGGAGGATTGGGAGTTGCGATTGGGACTGGCACGCCAGTGCGCCGACGAGGCTCGCCACGCGGCGATGTTCCGGCGAATCTTCGAGTCTCGCGGCGGATGGGTGGGCCAGTACCCGATCCTGAACTTTCAATACCGCATCGTCGCGCACATCCGTTCGCTCATCGGCCGAATCGCCGTGCAGAACCGCAGCTTCGAGGCGGGCGGCCTCGACGCGATCAAATTCGGAATCGAAGCGGCGCGACAGCAGGGAGACGAAGCGTTGGTGGAGCTGTATCAGGCGCAGCAAGCCGATGAGATCGTCCATGTGCGCTTCGCGAACGAATGGATCCGTACCGCCACGCTGCGGGACGCCCGCGCTGTGCTGCAGATCGGCGCCGCGCTCAACTCGGCCTCGAAGGCTTTCGCGCAGTTGATCGGCGCCGAGGGCACCGAGGGTGTCAATTATCCGGCGGACATCGAGGGACGCCGGGAAGCCGGTTTTACTGAGAGCGAAGTTCGTACGGCGATCGAACTGCAGGCGCAGCCGGCCCGCTAGCGGAACGCTGGAGGCGCCGCGCGGATGATAGAGAGCCGAACCGACGCGGTCACCCCGACTGATCCGGCGCAGCCGGATCCGCGTGCGGCCGGACGGATCGGCGCGGTAAGCGCGTTTCTGCTGGACCGCGAACCCCTGCTGCCTGCGTTAGTAGCCGCCCATCTGGGCGGGCGTGACGAAATTTTCGAGAGCGCAATTCGGGGCAGCAGCATGTCGCCCGCCATTCCGGGCCTCGCCCGTCTGCGCGTACGACTGCTGACGGAGCAGCCATGCCAACCCGGCGACATCGTGTATTTTTTGACCAACCATGGCTTCATGGTCCATCGCGTCATGTATCCGTCGCACAAATCCGCGCGCGGGAGCTATCTGCTCACTTTCGGGGATAACTGCCTCAGCCCCGATCCTCCCGTGAGGATGGACCGGATCCTCGGAACCGTCTTCGCGGTCCAGATCGCTGGCAACTGGCGTCCTCCCGATCCTGCCAAGAGTGTTTCTGTCTTTCACCGACTGATTCGCGCGGGCACTTCTTCCGCCATGATCGCCGCCTTCAGATTCAGCGTCCCCGCGGCGGGTTGGTTGGCCGCCGCTCTGCTGAATCTGGAGTCCGTGGGACGAGCACCCGTCGGGCGCTTGTTGCGGATCCTGCATCTGATGCCCTCCGGGCGACAATGAGCAGCACGGCGGCTTGGCTCGCCGAATTCGGCGAGGAGCGCTCAAACGCGAGCGAGGCCGACACGCTCGCCGCTCCGACCGGTCGGAGGCTCCGTCTGCCCGACGAACCTGCCGGCGGGCCGGCGGCGCCAGCTCGGAGCGGGCGGTATCGAATCATCTTCGATGGCGTCCTGTACAACCGCACCGAGCTGCGGGCGCGCTTCGCGGACCGCCTGCCGAGCGAACCCACGAATGCCGACCTCGTGGAGCAAGCCTACGAATGTTGGGGCGACGACTCCGTGCACCGGGTGAAGGGAATCTTTACGTTGATCATCTGGGACCGCGTGCAAGACCTGTTGCTGTGCGCACGGGATCCGCTCGGCATGCACCCGTTGTTCTATGCCGAAGCAGGGCGAACATTGCTGCTCTCCCCATCGATCGAAGCTCTGCTGGCACACCCCGGTGTATCGACGGAGATCAATCGCGCTTGCCTCGTGGATCGCCTGACCAGACGCTGGCCGGCAATCGAGGAGACGTACTTCACTCACGTAAGACGTGTGCCACCCGGGCACGTCATGCGCATCAGCCGCGACGGTCGGCGGGTCTACCGTTACTGGAACCCGGTGCCAAGCGATCGCGCGATCGATTGGATTCCGGACGGCGAGGCCCAGCAGCGGTTCGACGCGCTGCTCGAGCAGGCAATCGACCGGTGCCTCACGCTCGGACCGGCCGGCATCTACCTGAGCGGCGGCCTCGACTCGAGTACCGTCGCGATGGTGGCCGCCGACCTTTGCCTGCGCCAGGGACGAGCCGCGCCGACGGGGCTGTCGCTTTCGTTTGCGGGGCTCGACTGTGATGATACGGACGTGCAGCGAGGCTTGGCCACAGAGCTCGGCCTTTCGCAGATCCGGCTTCCGTTCAACGAGGCTGCCGGTCCGGGGGAGACGCTCGCCGCAGCGCTGGCGATGACTCGGACCCTCCCGGCGCCCCTGTCGCTGATCTGGCGTCCGGCATTGAGGCGCCTCGCTCTCGATTGCCAGCAACGCGGTTGCAGCGTGATACTGACCGGCGATGGCGCCGACGAATGGCTCTCGGAAAACGCTTTTCTGGCTGCGGACCGCCTCCGGTCGCTGGATCTGATTGGCATCTACCGGCTGTGGCGTACTTATTCCCGGTCGTATCACTTCTCGCGCCAGGAGGCGCTGCGCATGCTTATGTGGCGATATGGCGCTCGGCCGCTGCTGCGGGATGCCTGGCGCGTCGCCGCGGCCTGGGTGGGCGCGCCCGGGTTGGTACCGCCGCTTTGGCGCTTGCCTCCGACGATCAGCGCACTCATTGGCGTACCCCTGCCGCAATGGATGGCACCTGACCCCACGCTGCGTGCCCGGGTCGCCGAGCGTCTGCAGGAGACCTACACGCGCGACGAAACCATGCCGAGCAGTTACTACCTGCAGGACACCCGATCGCGCTTGGATGCCCCGGAGAAATGGTTCAGGGAAGAAGAGACCTTCCTGATGGGGCAACGTATTGGCATGCCTGTCCGGCAGCCATTCTGGGACGCCGATCTCATCGACGTGCTTGTGAGAATTCGGCCGTCCGTCCGGAGCGAAGGGGGATTGTCGAAAGCGCTGGTGCGGAAGCCGCTTGTCCGACGGTTTCCTCAGTTGGGCTTCGAGAGGCAGCGCAAAACTTGGCTCGGGGAGGCTTTGCTGTCTGCGATCTCAGCACAATCCGGCCGGGAACGTGCGGCAATCGGCGGCATACAGGCCCTGGGGGAATTAGGCGTGATCGACGTTAAAATGTTCGACGACGCGATCGCATTGAAAGGACCGCAATCGCGGTTAGGGTACACATGGGAGATTCTCAACCTGGAAGCGTGGGTTCGGGCGCACTGATCGCCGGCGATCGATCCTCGAACTTGACAGTAGTCGATCGTGACACTAGGTTCGGCCCAGCCGTCACAGAGTCGTAAATCTGTTTTCGGAGGCGATCTGCACGCGCAACTGAGACGGCTCATCGATATCGATCGGCGCACGGAGGCAGCGTGGGCCGACCTCGCGGCGCAAGCAGTTGAGCCCAACCCGTTCTTCGAACCAGTCTTCGTGCTTCCGTTGGCGCGCCACCTCGGACTCGATGTTGCCCTTTTGACCGTCGAGCGCGGCACCGATATGGTTGTATGCCTGCCGTTGTTGAGCGGGACTCTCCAGTGGCATGGTCTGCCTCTGGACGCGTGGAGAGGCATGTGGAATCCGCTGACGACTCCGCTGGTGGACGCCGAGGGCGCTGAGGCGGCTCTGGCAAACGCTGTTGCCCATTTCTCCTCTCTCAGCGGGCCGCGCCTGCTCGTTCTCGACTACCTCACGTCCGACGGTCCGGTCGCCGCCGCCCTCGAGGCCGCAACGGCAGGCCGTAGTCAGCTCTGGCCTTCCAAATTCAGGGTATCAGCGCGACCCGCTCTGCGTAGGCGGGACGACGGGTCCTATCTCGCCACGACACTGAGCGGCAAGCACAAGCGCAAGCTTGCGTGGGCTCGACGCTCCCTGGAACATCTCCTCGGCGAGTCGCTGAAGGTCGTCGATGAGGGCGGGCATGCCGACGCTGTCAAGCGGCTGCTTTCTATCGAGGCCGGCGGCTGGAAGGGGCGCATCGGCAGTGCAGTGGAGTGCCGCCCTGATCACGCCGCGTACTTCCGCGCAATCTGCGCTCGTTTCGCGGACCAAGGTCGTCTGCAGATCCTCTCCTTGCAGGGGGCAGGCACGACGGTCGCAATAAAGTGCGACATTCGATCCGGGGGTATGACGTTCGGCCTGCGCACGGCGTACGACGAGCGGTTTGCCAAGGCGTCGCCCGGTGTCCAGCTCGAGATCGACGCGGTCGGCGTGTTCCACGCCAGGGGTGGCCTGTTCGCCGATTCGTGCACCAACCATATCAAAAGCCCGCTGGCATGGTTGTGGCCCGACACGCGGCCGCTGACTCGGTTCATCGTGACCCTAGACAGCTCGGTGGTGCATTAGCGGTAACCATCCAGATGTGACTGAGGCACAATGAGTTGGGTGTTTACCGATGGAAGTGCCGGGAGGCGTATCTGCCATGGATACACTGCGCGATAAGCGCTTCATTCTCGTCGCCTTGCTGATGGCGGCGCTCGCCGCCGAGTTCTGGGGCGATTCCCGCTACCCGGCACTCAACGAAAAACTGTTGATGGGTGCGGATACTCCTCTATCCGGCCTGGCGTTCAGTACCCTGGTAAACATCGCGCCCGATGAAAAAGTGGTGCCGCGCATCCTCTACGAGACGGTCAACTGGACGTACACCAATCGTCAGGGGATGACCTTCGGCATTCTGTTCGGGGCGCTGTTGATGACGTTGCTCGCGCTGATCGTCCAGCGCCCTCTCCAAAGTCGCTTTGCCAATTCCGCGATGGGCATGGTGATCGGGACGCCGCTCGGGGTCTGCGTCAATTGCGCCGCTCCCATCGCGAAGGGAATTCATGCCGCTGGAGGCCGGGTGGAGACCATGCTGGCAGCCATGGTCAGTTCGCCTACCCTCAATGTCATAGTGCTGACAATGCTGTTCGCGCTTTTTCCTGTCTATATGGGAATGATCAAGCTCGGGTTGACAGTGGGCTTCATCTTGATCGGCATTCCGCTGTTGACACGACTATTGCACGCGCAGGGCGCCGTCGTGGTCGGCGAGGTCGCAGGCCTCGTGGATCCCGATCCGCCTGATCGGGCCAAAAACTGGTCACAGGCAACGCGGTGGGTGGTGGAAAACTTTGGCCGAAATTTGTGGTTCATCGTCAAAACCACCGTGCCGTTGATGCTTCTGGCCGGATTTCTCGGTTCGGTGTTAATTACCTTGCTGCCCCTGGAATCCCTGGCCGATCTTCTCCCGCGTGCCGGGCGGTGGAGGACATATCTCGCGATGGGGGGCGTGGCACTGATCGGGGTCTTCCTACCGGTGCCCATGTCATTCGATGTCATCGTAACGGCGATACTCTGGTATGCGGGACTGCCGATCCAGTACGCGATGGTGCTTCTGTTTACACTCGGCATATTCAGCGTCTTTCCGTTTTTCATCGTTTGGCAGACGATTGGCCTGAGAATCGCTGCGAGCCTGTTCCTGGGACTGGCTGGACTCGGAATCGTTGCTGGCGTCCTCGGCCAGAAATATTTTGAATGGGATTACAGGCGCCAGCAGGCGTTGTTCTTCGAGGTTTTCGGCGGCTCTCCCGCATCGCTGAAGGGCCCGAAGATGTTACGCGTCGGCGGTGAGACGCGGCAGGAGAAACCGGATCGCGAACTCGTTCCGCTTCTGCAGCGTTCGGCGTTGATCCCGCAATCAATGCGGATTGCGAGCGGGGACGGCGTTTCAGTGCAACGCATCCCGTTTCAAGCGCCAGCAGGCCGGGACCCACTCCCGACCGGCGCGCAGAAACTGTTCAGCCGCTATGAAGGGCGTGATTTCGGTCTTGATGAACCGTATTCCTTCTCGGCTCTGAAGTTTGAGGGGCCGTTTACGCAGTTTCGGGGAATCGCTTCCGGGGATGTCCACAACGATGGCTGGATAGACCTCCTGCTGACCTCCGATGCCGGACTTTCGCTGTACGCCAATCGCCAGGGCAACGGATTCGTGCTGCAACAGATCGATATCCCCGCGTTAAAGGATTTTCATGTCGTGAACGCTGCGCTGGTCGATCTGAACAATGACGGCTGGCTCGACATCTTTTTCTCCACCTACCGGCACGGAGACTACGTGCTCTACAACCGGGAAGGACGATTCACCAAAGAGAATTTCCATCGGCTGCCACGTCCGGAGGATGCCGTGATGACCGGCGCAGTGGCCTTCGGCGACGTGGACAAAGACGGGAACCTGGATATCGTGCTGGGAAGCTGGGTCAATCCATGCCGTTCATTTTTTCCGTGCGATGACCGCGCGATCAATAACTTCCTGCTCCTGAATGAGAAGGGAGGATTCAGGGTGCAGCCATTCAGGGGGCTGCCCGGACGACAAACCTTGAGCCTGCTGCTTTCCGATATCAACAACGACGGCCACCTGGACCTGATCATCGGGAGCGAGGATCGGGCGCCGGACTTTTACTTTTTCGGGAACGGGGATGGCAGCTTCCGGCAATTGACCGGGAATGACGGCATCGTCCCGCATTCGACGGCAACGACGATGAGCGTCACCAGTGCAGACGTCAACAATGACCTCCTGCTGGAGCTCTATTTGGGGCAGATCAACGATTCTCCGAAGGATCACAGCAAATTGCGCGACGTAGGACCCGAAATCTGCGATGAAATTACCCAGCCTGAACACAGAAAGAGCTGTCGGGAAATGATGAAAGTGCATCAAGTCATGCCGGGCCAAACGAAGAAACAAGACGTGTTCAAATGCATGTCGAACGAAGTGCAGGAATACCGGGAGGATTGCGTAGCGTACGCATTACTCCTTTGGGCTCGGGGAAATGGTCCGCGGAAAATGTGCGACCTCTTTCCCGGGAGCTGGGAGACCTTCCGGTTCAATTGTCAGCATAGCTATGATGAGAAGGTCAAGGACGAAGTGAACGCTTCGCGCGCGGTCCAGAATTCCGCACCCGGCAAAGGTGATGGGGGCCAATCGATACCCGTGATATTCGGTCGCAACGTCCTCCTCATGCCGACGGGTGATGGCCGGTTTGCCGACAGGGCGGTCGAAATGGGCGTGCAGTCGGTCGGGTTCACGTGGAATGCGAAATTTGCCGATCTCGACAATGACGAGTTCGTGGATCTCTACGCAGTCAATGGATGGTATCCAGCCGCAAAACGGAGATCGAACGTTTTTTACCAGAACCAGCAGGGGAAAGGGTTTGTCGATAAAACACGGGAAGCCGGCCTGGTCTCGTTCCTTGCGACCAGCGCCTATACCTATGTCGATCTGGACAACGATGGAGATCTGGATATCGTCGCCGTACCCATTGCGGGGCCCGTGCTCGTATATGTGAATAACTCGAAAAAGAACCGAATCGCCTTCGAGTTGCGAGACCATATCGGCAATCGCTTGGGGATCGGAAGCAAAATCATCATCCATTACGGCCCTGGCGGTGCGCGCCATCAAATGCGGGAAATACTGGCCGGCGGCGGCTTCCTCTCGTTCGATGCTCCCATCGCGTATTTCGGCCTCGGTGAATTTGAACGGGTAGAGCGGATCGAGGTGCGCTGGTCAACCGGGGGACAGAGCGAAATCCGTGGCGACTTTACGGCGGGGGCCCGGTACATTATCAATCGGTAGCGTATCGTTGCGGCGGCCGGCTAGGTTACGTCTCCCGCGTAGTTCTCGCGAACGTAGTGGAGAAAGAGGGACGTGGATCGGTGGCCCTCGGGAAGCGGTTTCCGGTAGTGGACGAGTTCGCGCCCCCGGTAGACCACGGCATCGCCGATGCCAAGATCCGCGGCGTGGACCACCTCGGGCGCAGCAGGATTTTCCATGTACAAAGGCCAACCGCTTGGGCCATCTGGGTCCGGGGCGTAATCGGCGAGCAGCGAAATGCTGAACTCGCACTGCTCGCGGTCCGTGTGCCGAGGGAGGGCAGCGCCGGGCAGATACGACGCGAAGTAGACATAGGATGGCTTCACCGGCTCGCCGGCGATCCGCCCGACCAGGTTCGCCAGCTGCGGATGAAAGAAGCTGGCCAGGATCTCACTGTGGATCCGGTATCGCTCGGCGACCTGGCTGTCTCCCAGAGGCAGGCCGCCATCCTCAATTAGAGACCGGTAGTAGTGCCGCATCGCACCTAGATGAAGCGGATGGATCAGGTCGCGTACGACGACATAACCGTTCGCCTGATACCGAGCTTGCGCGGCCTGGAAGATTCCCTGCCACTCTGCCGTGCGCGCCTGCTCGTGGTCGCGCGCGACGAGAATATCCGCCATAGCGAGGGTTCGGAGTACTGCGGGACGCAATCCGGAGGGTACGGTCAATCCCGGTCGGAGCGCAGGGAGTGCTTCGGCCCACTCGCCGCGGGCCCAGAACGGCGTCCATATGCCGATACCCGAATCCTCGATCCATGCGATCGGGTAGCCGCGCAGAAAGCAGTCAAGCGGCAACCCGCGTTGCTGGATTTCCTCCGGTGGATCGCTTCCTGGCTGATAACGGAAGCGCGAGTTGACGATGAGGTCGACATAATCGGCTGACGGGTTCGGGCTTGGTCGCACCCTGCGAGGGACCAACCCGGACGGTTGCTCATCCAGGAAGCAGCTGTAGGCTTGCGTCCTGCGGCGCGCTTTTGCCTTGAGGAGAAACAGCGCCTTGACCAGTTCATCCCGTCTGTTGCGTGAGGACCGGCTCATCTTGTTCTCGTCCGATTGCATCAGACAAACCAAGTGACGATGCTGTATCGCGCACCACGGTGGATGCGTTGAACTGCGTGAGGCCAGTCTGAACGAAATCCAATTAGCAAGCCCTCCTCGCCCGTCAGCGAAATCTCGGGGAACTTGATGTGCCTCTGTTGCGTTGGCGATCCATAGAAGGTAAGAGATCCCCCGCTGTACGTATCCGGATCGCTCTCTCCACCCTCACCATTCAGGAATACCGATACGGAAACACGGCGCTCGCGAAACATCAGCGGCGCCTCCGGTTCGCGAGCGGTGTCCGTGTGTCGTCCGAAAGAGTAGCCCTCTCTGTAGATGAGAAACGACAAGGGCTGGCAGTGGTCGAGCTCGATGCCAAAGTGCTTCTCCAATGACGACCGGGTCGCCATCAAGCACGACATGACATGCGCCTGGGTTTCGGGAGACGCCAACGCCTTTTCGGTTCTGCGCTGGTCTTGATCTACTCTGATCTTGTTTTCGTGATCCCGGATCCCTGCCGGGATGCTTGGCGAGGATCGCATTTCGTGTCGCAGGCTGGCGCATAACGCGGCGTCGAAGAACCCCGGCACTACGAACATCCCGAGCTGAGCAATGAAACCGGCGCCTGGCAAGCCCTTCCCCCTGGAACGCAGTGGGCGGATTATCGGCCGGGATCAGCGAGAAATCCAAGACCCGCCAGGGCGAGCGCGCATTGTTGACTTGACAGCGCCGCCTTGCGTAGACTCCGCGCTGGTCGGGCCGATCCTGGCAACGATCATGCGCGCGAGGTGAGACCCGATGAGTCGTACGTTCCAACGGAATAATCGCGTGGAGGCCGCTCCGCTCAACGAGGAGGCGATCCTGTTCGATCCGACGACAACGAAATTCTTCCTGCTCAATCGCACGAGTTCGTTCGTCTGGGAGCGCCTGTCGACACCAGCCACCGCGGAGACGCTGGCCGGTGCGATCTGTGAGAGCTTCGACGATGTCGCGCCGGCAGACGCGTTGAGCGACGTGCGCGCGACGCTCGATCAGATGCTGTCGATGGAGTTGGTGATTACCAGCGAAGCTGCCTGAGGCTTCATCAACCTCCGGCCGCCCGTCGCACAGCGGCCATGCCAGGCCGCACCACGCGATGGAGCAAGAAGTAAAGAGGGCGGAGGATGTGGCAAGACAGCTTCGTTGAGAAGCGCTCGGCGGCACGCGCTATGAATGCGAGTTCGGTCAAAGTGCCGGCCGGCTCCGCGTATACAGCGAACAGGTTGTCGCACACCTCCGCCGCCAGGATTGCGACCAAGGGCTTGCTTCGAACGGCCGCAAGCACGTCCGCCGGAAGGCGCGCGTCCAGTAGTTCATTGGCGAGGAAAAGGCCCAGAAAGACCATGCGTTCGGAGCCCGTTCGGCGCGCGTTCTCAATTACCTCGCGCCAATCAAGGTCAGTCTGAATTCGCACCAATTCCGCTACATCGACGACCCACTTCATCGAGTCCCACTTGTGTTTGCACCCGTGGAGGCACAGCACGAAAAGGAGGTCCTCCGGTGCGAACCAAGGCACGCTGACCCCTGTCAGGGACAGCCGGCCCAGCCCCTTCCACGCGGAGTCAGGGATTTCCGGAAGACGCCAATACCACGGTGCAACTCGCCAATTGAGATCGACGATGAACTGGCTTTCCACAGCAAATGAGAAACCGCAATGGAATCGGACGTACGCCGCTTCCGCGCGGTCTGATATCCGGCGACTGGGAATGTATCCCTGGTCGAGGAGAACACGGCGGGCCCTGAGTGCGTCGCAAGGCCTCACCAGCAGGTCGATGTCGCTGAATTGCCGCAGGGCGATGTCTCGGAAGAGGAAGGCGGCGAGTGCCGGCCCTTTGTAGGGCGTCGCAGTGACTCCAGCTTCACCGAGGGCCCGCAAAGCGCCGAGCAGCACGGAGACATGCAAAAGGTTCTGCAAGCCGAAAACCTCGAACAGGGACCGCAGCCGTCCAAAGATGTCGGGCGGTACATTTCCCGAACGCAGGCCGGAGAGCGTCCGGTACAGAAGCGGGACGAGGCCGTGACGCCGTGCCGTCAAGATGAGCCCGTCCCAATCGAGGCGGCGACCCAGCAGACGGGAGATGCGTTGGGCCTGATCTTCATCGACCCGCATCCGCGCGCAGAGCAGAAGCAATTCGAGTTCGGGAGTGGGAACCGGCCTCATAGGCGTGCAGAAGTCCTCGCCTGAAAACCGTTCAAGATGCGTGAGAACCTCGCTGTCATTATCGCACTGCAAGAGGAGTCCCGGCATTGCCGCGGCGGACAACTGCCCTATGAAGCGGCTGACTCTGGCATACTCACCGTTCAGGTTTTTCTAGAAGCGATCATCTAATTTCATGCGGCGTTTCCAATTGCCTAATCTGCTCCTTCTGGCCTGCGGTTTGGTCTTTTTCCACGCAGCCCAGGCTCAGCAATGCGCCCCAGGAGAATACTGCCCGCCCGGCCGAACCGGTGGCGCACGGAACGCGCCGGGCAGCCTGCCGAACTACGGGGCTCCCGTTCAGCAAGAGCGCGCGCAACCGATCGTTACGCCCACGATCACGAACCGGCCCGCGACCACAACGGTGACCCCGGGGCGCGAACCGGCGCGCAGCGGGTTCGCCCCGACCACGGGCCCTTCTCAAACGGGCGCACCTCTGCCGTTCGATGAATTGAACGAATTCCAGGAATTCATCGCCGCATCGACCGGCCGGATCTTGCCGCTGTTCGGTCACGCGCTGTTTCTCGATGTTCCCTCGACCTTTGCGCCGGTCGAGAACATCCCGGTCACGCCCGAATACTTGATCGGCCCGGGCGATGAGCTTTACGTACGCGCGTGGGGGCAGATCGACATCGACTACCGCACCACCGTCGACCGCAATGGCACGATCGCGATCCCGCGCGTGGGTTCGATCAATGTCGCGGGCATCCGCTACCAGGACCTCAATGCCTACGTCAAATCCGCGGTCGCGCGCGTGTACCGAAACTTCGAGCTGACCGTGAACATGGGCCAGCTGCGCTCGATCCAGATCTTCGTGGTCGGCCAGGCGCGCCGCCCCGGGGGCTACACGGTGAGTTCGCTCTCCACGTTGGTGAATGCGGTTTTCTCCGCGGGCGGCCCGTCTTCGCGCGGCTCGATGCGCAACATCCAGTTGAAACGCGGCAACAGGGTGGTGACGGAACTCGATCTGTATGACCTGCTCGTGTACGGCGACAAGTCGAAGGACGCGCCGCTGCTGCCGGGCGACGTGATCTACTTCACCCCGATCGGGCCGCTCGCCGCCGTGACCGGAAGCGTCAACACGCCGGCGATCTACGAGCTGAAGGGCGCGACCACGCTCGAAAGGCTGGTCGAATGGTCGGGCGGCCTCGCGACTACCGCCCAGACGCGTACCGCCACCATCGAGCGCATCGACGAGCGGCGCACGCGAGTTGTGGACAAGTTCTCGCTCGACAAGGCGGCGCTGGCGCGCGCGGTCAAGGACGGCGACCTGGTGACCGTGCTGCAGGTGCCGCCGCGATTCGAAAATGCAGTCACGCTGCGCGGCAACGTCGCGCTGCCGCTGCGCCATCCGTATAGCGAAGGCATGCGCATCCGCGACCTGATCCCGGACAAGGAAGCGCTGATCACCTACGACTACTACCGCCGCCAGAACCGCGCCGTGCAGACCGAGTTCACGCAGGAACGCTTCAGAAGCGGAAGCGAGGCGGCATCGGGCACGCTCGAGCGGAGAACCGGCCGCGAGGATGCGGACGACCGGAGCGACCGACGCACCGGGCGCGAGACTGCCAGCACGGAGGACAGGGGCGAGCGCCGCACCGGGCGCGAGAATGCGGAGGACCGGACCGATCGACGCACCGGGCGGCGGCTCAGCCCGGAGAAGATCTTTGCGGAGATCAACTGGGACTACGCCGTGGTGGAGCGCCTGAACCTGAGCGACTATTCGACCTCGCTGATACCGTTCAACCTGGGCAAGGCGATCCTCGACAGCGACCCTGAGCAGAACATTGCGCTCAAACCAGGTGATATCGTCACCATCTTCTCCAAGGATGACATCAGCGTGCCGCTCGCGCGCCAGACCAAGCTGGTGCGGCTCGAGGGCGAATTTAATTTTGCAGGCATTTATCAGGCGCAACCCGGCGAGACGATCCGGCAGCTGGTCGCCCGCGTGGGCGGGCTCTCGCCCGGGGCCTACCTGTTTGGCACCGAGTTCACGCGCGAGTCCGTCCGCGCGCAGCAGCAGAGGAGCTACGAGGAAACGCTGAATCGCATCGAACGCGACATGCAATCCCAGTCCGCGGAGCGGGCGCGCAGCGCGGTTGCGCCGGAGGACGCCGAATCGCTGAAGGTCACGGTCGCGTCCCAGCAGGCGACCATCGCGCGGCTACGCTCGCTCAAGGCGACGGGCCGCATCGTGCTCGAACTGCCGGAGGACGCGAAGCTTGCCGACCTGCCCGATCTCGCCATCGAGGACGGCGATCGCGTTTTCGTGCCGTCTCGCCCGGCGATGGTGAGCGTCTTCGGTTCGGTATTCACCGAAGGCTCGTTCCTGCATCGCCCGGGGCGCAGCGCCTCCGACTACCTCGCGCTCGCGGGCGGGACGACCATTCGTGCCAATACTTCGCAGATTTTCGTGCTGCGCGCCGACGGCTCGGCCCTCGGCCAGAGCGGCTCGTTCTTCGCGTCCTCCGACGCTCGCAGCGCGCGGATCATGCCCGGCGATACGATCGTAGTACCCGAAGATTACGAGCGCCAGACCTGGACCAAAACGCTGAAGGACTGGGGGCAGATCCTGTACCAGTTCGGCCTCGGCGCGGCCGCCATCACGGTCCTCAAGAACTACTGATCCATGGACGAGATCAATGCGGCGCCCGCCGAACAGGACGCGGACGAAACCAGCCTGCTCGACGTCGCGCTCGTCCTCGCCGAAAACCTCCGTATCCTGATTTTGGTTCCACTCGCGGCGGGCCTCGCCGCGCTCGGAATCGGCTTCCTGACTCCGCCCACCTTTACGGCAACGGCCCGCATATTGCCGCCGATCCAGCAGCAGCAGAGCACCTCGGCAGTGCTGGCCGCGCAGCTGGGCGCGCTCGCCGGCCTCGCGGGCGGCGCCTCCGGAATCAGGAACCCGGTGGACCAGTTCGTAGCGCTCATCAAGAGCCGCACGGTCGCTGACGCAATGATCGAGCGCTTCAAGCTGAAGGAGCTCTACAAGAGGGAGTACACCGTGGACGCGCGGAAGATGCTTCAAGCTGTCACC
Source organism: Gammaproteobacteria bacterium (assembly GCA_041476585.1). Lineage (GTDB taxonomy): Bacteria > Pseudomonadota > Gammaproteobacteria > Burkholderiales > SG8-39 > JADGRQ01. Next base: position 36,771 of record JBGOTT010000004.1, read on the forward strand.
AAGGTGTCCGCGAACGTGAAGGACGGCATCATCTCGATCGAGGTCGGCGACCGGGACCCGAAGCGCGCCGCCGACATGGCCAACGCCTACGTGGAGGAACTGCGCAACCTTTCGCGAACGCTAGCAGTGACCGAGGCGGCACAGCGACGGCTGTTTTTCGAGACCCAGCTCAAGCAGACCAAGGACAACCTCACAAAGTCCGAGATCGCGTTGCGCGGCAGCGGCGTCAGCGAAGCGGCCCTGAAAACGGTCCCTCAATCGGCGCTCGAATCGCTCGCCCGGATCAAGGCCCAGATCACTGTCCAGGAGGTCAAGCTCGCGTCGATGCGCACCTTCATGACCGACTCGAACCCTGATTACAGGCTGGCGCTGCAGGAGCTTTCCGCGCTCCGCAGCGAGTTATCGAAGGCAGAACAGAGCAATATCGGGAAAGCAGCGGGCGAAGGCGCGGAGTACATCGCGAAATTCCGCGAATTCAAGTACCACGAGACGCTGTTCGAGCTGATGGCGAAGCAATACGAGCTGGCGCGCCTCGACGAAGCACGCGACGGGGCGGTGATCCAGGTGGTGGACGCCGCGCTGCCGCCCGAGAAGAAGTCCAAGCCCAAGCGCGCGTTGACGGCAGTGCTGACCACGCTGGTGGTGTTTTTCCTGACGGTCCTGTTCGCGCTGGTGCGCCAGGCACTCCGGAACATGGC
>JBGOTT010000005.1:0-35731 GCA_041476585.1 Gammaproteobacteria bacterium
CAACCATTTGCAGGACTGCCAGGAGGACTATCGCAACCTCGACCGCGTGTACCTGCCGCAGGATTGGCTCAAGGCGGAGCGCGAGACGGTGGCCTCGCTCGACCTGTCGGCGAGCCCGCCCGGGCTGCGCCGCGCGCTCGACCGCTGCATCGACGCGACCGATGCGCTGCTCGTCACCGCGCGCGAGCTGCCCCATCGGCTCAACAGCCGCGGCCTCGCCATGGAATCGGCGGTCATCGTTCGCCTCGCGCGGCGCCTGTCCGATCTCCTGAAGCGCGGCGATCCCCTGGCCGGCCGGGTCGCGCTCACCAAGCTCGATTTCATTCGTTGCGGCGTCCTGGGCGTCGCGGCCGGAGCCGTCCGATGAGCCGGGGCCGGCTCTCGCTCGTCACCGGCGGCGCCGGGTTCATCGGCAGCCACATGGTGGACCTGCTCGTGGAGCGGGGATTCGCCGTACGTGTGATGGACAATATGGTGGGCGGCCGCAAGGACAATGTCGCCCACCACGCCTCGAGCCCGGGCTTCGCGCTGGAAGAGCGCGACATTCGCGGCTACCAGCCCGCCGACGCGCTCTTCAAGGACGCGAAGTATGTGTTTCACTTCGCGGGCATCGGCGATATCGTGCCGTCGATCGAGCGGCCGATGGAGTACATGTCGGCGAACGTCCAGGGCACCGTGCACATGCTCGAGTGCGCGCGCCATGCCGGCGTGCAGAAGTTCGTCTACGCGGCCTCCTCCTCCTGCTACGGGTTGGCGAGCGTGCCGACGCGCGAGGACCACCCGATCGCGCCGCAGTACCCGTACGCGCTTTCCAAGTACCAGGGCGAGCAGGCCGCATTCCACTGGCACCAGGTCTACAAGCTGCCGGTAAATTCGGTGCGCATCTTCAACGCCTACGGCACGCGCTCGCGCACTTCGGGGGCCTACGGCGCCGTGTTTGGCGTGTTCCTGCGCCAGAAGCTCGCCGGGATGCCCTACACAATAGTCGGCGACGGCTCGCAATCCCGCGACTTCCTGTACGTCACGGACGTCGCCACCGCATTCCTCGCCGCGGCGGAAACGCATCACACGGGGCGATTCTGGAATCTCGGCGCCGGCAACCCGCAGACCGTGAACCGGCTGGTCGAACTGCTCGGCGGCGACAGGACCTACATCCCGAAGCGCCCGGGCGAGCCCGAGTGCACCTTCGCCGACATCGCGCGCATCACCCGCGAGCTGGGCTGGAAACCGCAGGTCAGCTTCAAGGAGGGCGTGGCAAAGATCGTCGCCAACATCGAATACTGGAGAAATGCCCCGCTGTGGGACCCGGAGTCGATCGCCAAGGCCACGAAGACCTGGTTCGAGTACCTTACCCCGCAAAGGCAGTAGCGCCATGGACGCCGCCAGCAAGCACCTCTACTCCCACAAGATCAAGACCCCCGAGCAGCTGCGCGAGGCCATCGGCCCGCGGCCCCGGAAGAAGCGCGTGATCATGTGCCACGGCACCTTCGACGTGGTGCACCCCGGGCACGTGCGCCACCTGCTCTACGCCAAGACCAAGGCCGACATCCTCGTCGCCAGCCTGACCGCGGACGAGCACATCATGAAAGGCAATATGCGGCCCTACGTCCCGGAAGACCTGCGAGCGGTCAACCTGGCCGCGCTCGAAATGGTCGACTACGTGATCGTGGACCGCGATCCGACGCCATTGCGCAACCTCGCGTTGATCCAGCCGGACTATTTCGCCAAGGGCTACGAGTACACCGCGGGACAGGTGCACCCGAAGACCCAGGAGGAGATCAACGTCCTCGAGAGCTACGGCGGCGAGATGCTGTTCACGCCGGGCGACATCGTGTACTCCTCCTCCGCCCTCATCGAGCTCGCCCCTCCGGCGATCGCGGTCGACAAGTTGCTGATGCTGATGCAGGGCGAAGGAATCGACTTCAAGGACCTGCGCGACGCGCTCGGCAAGCTGAAGGGCCTGCGGGCGCACGTGGTCGGCGACACCATCGTCGACAGCCACACCTACACGTCGATGATCGGCGGCATGACCAAGACCCCGACTATCAGCGTGCGCTTCGAGAGGAAGACTGACTTCGTCGGCGGCGCCGGCATCGTTGCCAAGCACCTCAGGGCCGCGGGCGCGGAGGTGACGTTCTCGACCGTGCTCGGCAACGACGCGTACAAGACTTTTGTGCTCGACGACCTGAACACCTATGGCGTGCATTGCCTGCCGGTGATCGACGAGACGCGCCCGACCACCAACAAGAACGCCATCGTCGCCGAGGGCTATCGGCTGCTGAAGGTCGATACGCTCGACAATCGCTCGATTTCCGACAAGATCGTCGAGCAGATCAGGCGCCAGATCGGCGACACGCGCGCGGACGCGGTGGTGTTCAGCGACTTCCGCCACGGCATGTTCAACCGCAGCACGATCCCGCCGCTCGTGTCGGCGATTCCCGCGGGCGCGTTTCGCGTCGCCGACAGCCAGGTGGCGAGCCGCTGGGGCAACATCCTGGAGTTCGAGGGGTTCGACCTCATCACGCCGAACGAGCGCGAAGCGCGCTTCGCGCTCGGCGACCAGGACTCGGTTGTGCGCCCGCTCGCGCAGGAGCTCTTCCAGCGTGCGAAATGCAAGACGCTGATCCTGAAGTGCGGCGACCGCGGCCTCATCACCTGCCGCTCGATCCCGCCCCCGGACTACCGCTCGTTCTTCACCATCGAGAGTTTCGCCGACCGCGTGGTCGACGCCGTCGGGGCGGGTGACGCGCTGCTCGCGTACGCGACGCTCGTGATGGTCGCCACCGGCAACGACGCCATCGCTTCGATCCTCGGCAATTTGGCCGCGGGAATCGAGTGCGAGCACGACGGCAACTACCCGGTGACGCCGGGCCTGGTGCTGAAGAAGATAGACTCCATCGAGAAGCAGGCGCACTACGAGTAAGAGCGGCCCATGCGAGTGGTAGTTGCCGGGCTCGGCGTGCAGGGCCGCAAGCGTCGCCGCGTCGCGGGCGCCGATTTCGTCACCGAGGTCGACCCCCGCAACACCGAAGCGAAACACCGCCGCATTGAGGACGTGCCGACCGGCAGCTACGATGCCGCGCTCCTTTGCGTACCGGACGACGCGAAAGTAGCGTTGCTCGATTACCTCATCGCGCAAGGCAAGCACGCGCTCGTCGAAAAACCCCTCTTCGCAAGCGATAGCGAGCTCGCGCGCCTGGAGGCGGCCGCACGGCGCGCCGGCGTGCTGGTCTACACGGCGTACAACCACCGCTTCGAACCGCATTTCGTGCGCATGCGCGACGCGATCCGTTCGGGCGAACTGGGCCGGTTCTACCACTGCCGCATGTTCTACGGCAACGGCACGGCGCGCCTGGTGCGCGACTCCGCGTGGCGCGACGCGGGCGCGGGCGTGCTTCCCGACCTCGGCTCGCACCTGCTCGACACGCTGCGTTTCTGGTTCGACGGCTGGGACGGCAGGCTGGAACTGGTCGCGGCGGAACGCTTCGAGAACCGCTCGCCCGACCACGTGGTGCTTAGCGCGCGAGGGGCGGAGCCGGCGGTCGACCTGGAGATGACGGTGCTCAACTGGCGAAACCACTTCTACTGCGACATCCTCGCCGAGAAGGGTTCCGCACACATCCGCTCGCTGTGCAAGTGGGGGCCGTCGGAGTTCATCCTGCGCAAGCGCGTGCTGCCGAGCGGCCGGCCGCCGGAGCAGACCGTGACGCTGGTGCAGGACGATCCAACCTGGCAGCTGGAGTACGACTGGTTCAAGCAGGCCTGCGCGTCTGGACAGCAGACCGACCTGACGACCGACCGATACATCGGCAGGGCGCTGGGCGCGCTGGAAGCCCGCGTCGCCGCCGGAGCGCGCGGATGACGCTTCCGGTGGTGGGCTACGCGGGCCTGACGCACCTCGGGCTGGTCTACGGGGCGAGCGCCGCGGAGAAGGGCTTCCGCGTCATTGCTCACGATCCCGACACCGCGCTGGTGGAACGCATCGCCCGCGGCGAGCTGCCGGTGAACGAGCCGGGGCTGGATGACGTCTACCGTCGCCGCAACGCTGCATTCACGTATTCGGCGGACCCCGCCTCGCTCGCGGCCGCCGACATCGTGTTCATCTCCGCCGACGTCGCCACGGACGACCAAGGCTGCTCGGACCTCACGCGCACCATGGCGCTGATCGAGGCTGCAGGCCGCAACTTCCATCCGGGGGCTCTGCTGGTGATCCTGTGCCAGGTGCCGCCGGGGTTCACGCGCGCACTCCCGTTCGACAAGGGCCGTCTGTACTACCAGGTCGAGACGCTGGTGTTCGGGCAGGCACTGGTGCGTGCGCTCGAACCCGAGCGCATCATCGTCGGCTCCGCCGACGCTTCGCGCGAGCTACCAGCCTCCTACGCGGCGTATCTTGGAGCCTACGGCTGCCCGGTCCTGAACATGGGCTACGAGAGCGCGGAGCTCACCAAGATCGCGATCAATTGCTGCCTCGTCGCCTCCGTGAGCGTCGCCAACACGCTCGCGGAACTCTGCGAACGCATCGGTGCGACCTGGTCCGAGATCTCGCCCGCGCTCAAACTCGACCGCCGGATCGGGCAGTATTCCTATCTCTCCCCGGGCCTCGGCATCGCGGGGGGCAACCTCGAGCGCGACCTCGCCACCGTGATCCGCTTCGCCGAGCAGCATGGCACCGATGCGGGCGTGGTGAAGGCCTGGGTCGCCAACAGCCGGCACCGCAAGCGCTGGGCCGCACGTACGCTTCGAGAGGTCGTGCTGAAGGCGAACCCGCAAGCCGTGGTCGCGGTCTGGGGCCTCGCCTACAAGGAGAACACTCACTCGGTGAAGAACTCCCCCTCGCTCGCCACGATTGCCGAGCTGACGGACGTAGCGCTGCGCGTGCATGACCCTGTGGTTCCCGCCTCGGCTGCGGCGTATCCGCGGACCACCGGCGCGGCCGATCCGCTCGCGGCCGCCTCGGGCGCCGACGCGCTCATGATCCTTACGCCCTGGCCGCAGTACCGTGTCATCGCCCCGGAAGAAATTGCGCGCGCCATGCGGGGCCGCACCGTTCTCGACCCTTACGGCGTGCTCGACCCTGCGCGCGCGCGCGAGACCGGACTCGACGTCTACACGCTGGGGCGTGCCCCGGCCCTCGCCGGAGGACAGCGCTGATGCTGGTACACCTGAACTCATCGTTCGCGAGGCCCGCCAGGGTCGTCGTCATGGGCGCCGCGGGCTTCGTCGGCGGGGCGATCGCCCGGCGGCTGGCGCGCGACGGCGTGCCGGTCCTCGCCTTGGGACGCAAGGAGGTGGACCTCTGCGCGGCAGGGGCCGCCGCGCAGCTCGCGTCGCTTCTTCGGCCGGATGACGCATTCGTCGCGGTATCGGCCCGCGCTCCTTGCAAGAACGCCGACATGCTGGTCGAGAACGCGGTCATCGCCACGGCGATGTCCGCGGCGCTGACGCAGTCGCCCGTGGCGCACGTGGTCAACATCGGCTCTGACGCCGTGTATGCCGACAGCGCCGACCCGCTCACCGAGAGTTCCTGCGCGTCGCCGAATTCGCTGCACGGGGCGATGCACCTGTCGCGCGAAGTCGTCCTGCGCTCCACGCTGAAGTCCCCCTTCGCCACGCTGCGGCCGACACTCATCTTCGGCGCGGGAGACCCTCACAATGGCTACGGCCCCAACCGCTTCCGGCGCCAGGCGATGCGCGGCGAGGACATCACGCTGTTCGGCAACGGCGAGGAGCGCCGCGACCACGTCTTTGTCGACGACGTCGCCGAACTCGTGGTGCGTGCGCTGTACCGGCGCAGCACCGGTGCGCTGAATATCGCCACCGGGGAAGTGCGCTCGTTCCACGACATCGCGGAACACGCGGTCAGGCTCTGCGGCAAGCCGGTGGCGATCCGCGGCACGCCGCGCAGCGGACCGCTGCCGCACAACGGCTACCGGCCGTTCGACATCGCGGCAGTGAGGAAAGCATTCCCGGATTTCCGCTTCACGTCTTTCGACGAGGCGTACGCGCGGACCTTTGCCGGCGAGAAGCCGGGATCGAACTGAGGAGGGAGAGCCCGATGGGCAAGGAAGTCAATTTGCTGTCCGCGTTGCCGAAACCGAAACGAAACATCGCCGCCCGCGCCACGGCCAAGACCCCCGAGATCGTCGCCAAGTCGCGCGAGTACGGCTTCGAATACTTCGACGGCGCGCGCGATTTTGGCTACGGCGGCTACCGCTACGACGGCCGCTGGGTGCCGGTGGCGAAGGATATCGTCGCGCATTTCGGCCTCAAGCCGGGCGATCGCGTGCTCGACGTCGGCTGCGCAAAGGGGTTCCTCGTAAAGGATCTGCTCTCCGCGTGCCCGGGTCTTGAAGCCTTCGGGCTCGACATCTCGGAGTACGCCATGATGCACTGCGAGCCGGAAGTGATCGGGCGCCTGCACCTGGGCAACGCGGTGAAGCTGCCGTTTCCCGACCGCTCCTTTGCCGCCGTGATCTGCATCAATACCGTCCACAACCTGGAGCGCGGAGACCTGATCACCGCCCTGCGGGAGATCGAGCGCCTCGCTCCCGGGAAGGGGTTTGTGCAGGTCGACTCCTACCGCACCCCTGAGCAGAAGGCCGTGTTCGAGGAATGGGTGCTGACCGCGAAGCACCACGACTATCCGCAAGGCTGGGTCGATCTGTTTCGCGAGGCGGGCTATGCGGGCGACTACTATTGGACGATCGTAGAATGACGCTTTGCGCCATCGAAAAAAACGGGGTATCGCATTGAATCCGCAACGCCAGCAGATTGACGCCGCCGCGGCGCGGCAGCGCTGCAACAGGTTCCGGCGCCGCATCCTCGAGGTTTCGCAGCAGGTGCAGGCGCTGCACATCGGCTCGGCGTACTCGTGCACCGAGATCGTCGACTGCGTGTACTTCGAGCTGATGAAGCGCGGCGCCGACGGGAGTTCGCCCGACACTTTCCTGATGTCGAAGGGCCACGGGTGCATGATCCAGTACGCCATCCTGGAAGACTTGGGCGTGCTCACCCGCGAGGACATGGACCGCTACTGCAAGGCCGGTGGACGGCTGGGCTGCCACCCGGACTACGGCAACCCGGGCATCGCCGCCTCCACGGGTGCGCTGGGGCACGGCCTGTCGATGGCGATGGGCATGGCCTACGCGGAGATGACGCGAGGCGGCGCGGGCACGGTCTATTGCGTACTGTCCGACGGGGAAGTGCAGGAAGGCTCCACCTGGGAAGCGACGATGATGGCTTCGTCGCTGAAGGTGAAGAACCTCGTGGCGTTCGTCGACAACAACGATTTCCAGAGCCTCGGACGCACGAGCGTCACGCATCCGAGCTTCTACCCGCTGGTGGACAAGTACGTCGCCTTCGGCTGGGAGTGCGTTGAGGTCCCGGGCCACGACAGCCCGGCAATCTACGGCGCCGTGAAGTCGCGCCGCGGGGACCGGCCCTTCATGGTCGTTGCGAAGACCACCAAGGGCCGCGGCATCAGCTACATGGAGAACGTGCCGATCTGGCACTACCGCTCGCCGAACGCGGACGAATTCAAGCAGGCCCTCGAGGAACTCGACCAGGCGCTGAAATGAGGAACACTTTTTCCGAAACGCTGTACGAGTGCGCGAAGGCGGACCCGAGCATCTACATCGTCGTCGCCGACATTTCGCCGGCGGGCTCGATGGGGAAATTCCAGTCCGAGTACCCGCAGCGCTTCATCAACGTCGGCGTCGCCGAGCAGGTCATGATCGGCATGGCGGCCGGCCTCGCGCTGAAGGGCTGCCAGCCCTTCGCCTACACCATCGCCACGTTCTCGCTCTACCGGCCGTTCGAGATGGTGCGCGACGATCTCGGCTACCAGAACCTGCCCGTGACCGTGGTCGGCATGGGCGCGGGCGTGATCTATTCAACACTTGGCGGCACCCACCACACGCAGGAAGACATCGCGATCGCCGGGGCGATCCCGAACATGCAGATCATCGCGCCCTGCGATCCGCTCGAATGCATCGACGCGACGCGCCACTGCGCGACCCAGAAGAAGGGGCCCGTCTACCTGCGAATCGGCAAGGCCGGGGAGCCAAAGGTCACCGCGAACGCGGTCGAGCCCTTTGTGTTCGGCAAGCTGCGCTACCTGCGCCGCGGCAGCGACGTCTGCATACTCTCGTACGGCGTCATCATGAAGCTGGCCGTCGCGGTTGCCGACCGGCTGCAGGCGGCCGGAAAGTCGGTTTCGGTCGTTTCCTGCCACACCGTCAAGCCGCTCGACCGCGCGGGCATCGAAGCGGCGCTCCGCGCCCACAAGCACGTCATCGTGATCGAGGAGCACGCCCCGCAGGGCGGCCTCGCGCCGCAGACCAAGCAGATTGCCTGGGACACCCGCGCGAGTTGCCGCCTGGACACGTTCACGCTGAAGGACGAATTCATCCACAACTACGGCAGCCACGACGAACTGCTCGCCGAACACGGCATCTCCATGGAAGCGATCATGAAGCGCGTCGGAGGCGCATGATGGACGCAGACGAACTCACGAGCCGCATCGGCGACCTGAAGCTCGCCGTGGACGGCGGACCGAAGGTACGCACGCGCCCGATGCCGAAGCGCCTCGCGATGGGGGATGCGGAGGTCGCAATGCTGGAAGAGGCGGTCCGCGCGTACCGCGCGGAAGGCGTCGATCCCGGCTACCAGGGCGTCTATGAGAAGCGCTATACCGACGATTTCGTCGCCCTGATGGGCGGCGGTTACGCGGACGCGGTGGCCACCGGGACCGCATCGATATGGCTGGCGATCGCGGCATTGAACCTGCCCAAGGGCAGCGAGGTCATCGTGTCGCCCATCACCGACCCGGGAACGCTCGGATCGATCATCCTGAACGGGCTAAAGCCGCGCCTCGCGGACGCCAAGCCGGGCAACTACAACATGGGCTGCGAGCAGTTCGTTGCCCGTATCGGTCCCGACGTATCGGCCGTTTGCGTGGTGCACTCTTCGGGGCAGGCCACGGACGTCGACCGCATCGTCGGGGAAGCGCACAAGCGCAACATCCGCGTCGTCGAGGATTGCAGCCAGTCCCATGGCGCGACCATCCATGGCCGCCGGATCGGCACGTTCGGCGACATCGCCGCGTTCTCGACCATGTACCGCAAGATCCACATGACCGGTGGCTCCGGCGGCGTGGTCTACGCGCGCGACAAGTCGATCTTCCGCAACGCGCTCGCGCACGCCGACCGCGGCAAGCCGCGCTGGGCGGCCGATTTCGACGACCGCAATCCGGAGACCTACCTGTTCCCGGCGCTGAACTGGAATACCGACGAGCTGTCCTGCGCGATCGGCATCGCTTCGCTCAAGCGCCTGCAGGACACGGTAGTGCGCCGGCTCGCATTCGTCGCGGAACTCGCCTCGATCATGGCCGAGATCGACACCATGTTCCGCCTGCATGACTGGACGCCGTGCGACTCGCCGTTCATTCTTCCCGTCTACGTGGACCTCTCGCGCACCGGGCGCTCCAAGATCGAGATCGCCGAGGCGGTGCGCGCCGAGGGAATCGACCTCAACCCGCACTACCGCTACGTGGTCGCGGACTGGCCATGGATCAAGCCCTACCTCGCCGACGGCTTCGACACGCCGCAGGCGCGCGCCAACCGCGACCGCAGCTTCTGCCTGTACCTGAACGAGAATTACGGCGCGGAGGAGGCGGCCGATACGGCCGCGGCGCTGCTGAAGGTGCATCGCGCGCTTACGACCGACAAGCCCAAGCGCGTCTCCCCGACCATCCCTATCCACGCTCGATAAGGGAATCCGCGCCGCGTGGTTCCCGCCGACCCGAAGGTGGAAGATGCCGCGGCAGCAGTGATCCGCTTGCCCGGCGGGCGCTATCTGATGCAACTCCGCGACCGGCGCCCGGACATCTGGTACCCGGGATGCTGGGGCTGTTTCGGCGGCGCCACCGACCCCGGGGAAGGCCCTATCGAGGCGCTGAAGCGGGAGTTGATGGAGGAGATCGAGCTGGAGGTGCGCGAGGCGCGGGTCATTTCGCGCCTGGAGTTCGATTTCGGCCCGCTCGGGCTGGGCAAGGCGTGGCGGATCTACTACCTGGTCGACATCGGCGAGGCGGAGTTCGGCGCCCTTCGCCTGCACGAGGGGGAGCGGATGGAAGCGTTCACGTTCGAGCAGTTGGTCTCCGGGATTCCGGTGGTGCCTTACGACGCCTTTGCGATCCACCTCGCGGCGAGTCCCGCAGCGCAAAAAAGCCTCCCGAGGTATAATTTAGCTCGTCGTTAATTCAAGGGTTTAGCTCACGCCATGAAAGACTGGAGCAAAGCAGCCTGGGTCGATCCCAAATACGGGTGGAAGCCCGCGCCGGTCCCCGAGCTTCCCCCGCGCGTCATCGTCGATTTCGCCACCAAGTGCAACCTGCGCTGCGGCATGTGCCCGGTGTGGGGCTCAGACGATGAGGCGGGCATCGAGTCGGTCGAAGGCGTCATGGCGCTCGACAAGGCGCGCCGACTGCTCGACGAGCTCGCTGCCGCGAAGCCGCTCCTGCACCCCTGCCTGTACGGCGAGCCGCTGATGGCGCCGAACTTCAAGGACCACGTGATGCAGGCGAAGGCGAACGGCATGACCTTCGCCACCAACACCAACGGGCTGCTGCTCACCGAGGAGCTCGCGCAATTCCTCGTCGACCAGCAGATCGACTCGATCATGTTCAGCATCGACGCGGTAACGCCGGACACGCTGAAGAAGGTACGCGGCATCCGCAAGCTGGAACGAATCGAGCGCGCGGTGTTCCGCATGCTGAAGTTCCGCGGCGACCGCGAGATTCCTCGCGTCGGCGTCTCGTTCACCATCCAGGAAGAAAACAAGCACGAGCTCGACGCCTTCATCAAGCGCTGGGTGGGCGTGGTCGACGTCGTGCGCACCGGGCTGGTGTTCGAGAATGGAAAGTTCACCGGTCTCGACGCGCCGAAGAAACGCGCCGCATGCCCCGTGCTCTACAAGACGCTGCCGGTGCACAACGACGGCACCGTCACGGTCTGCTGCCTCGACAGCATGCGCACCACCAACATGGGCAACGTCTTCGAGTCCGGGGTGGAAGGCGTCTGGCACGGCGAGCAGTTCGCGAAGATGCGCTACTACCACGAGACCGAACAGTGGGACAAAGTCCAGTTCTGCCAGTCGTGCAACGGCTGGGCGCAGTACGAGTTCGCGGAGGAGGTCCGCGACGGCATGCTGATCCGGCGCTCGCCCGAGTTCACCTACTACAACAAGATCGCGCGCCTCGGCAACTGGCATGGGAAACTGCTCGGCGGGCACCCGCCGCCGCCGTCGGAGCTGGTCCCCCAACTGGTCGCGTGAGGCTGCGGGTGGTTAGCGCAGGTCCTGCATTGCGGGGTGCCTGTGACTGACGCTGCGCACTCCATCCAGAGGGAGCTTCCGCCGCTCGACGACCCGGAGTCGAGGAGCCAGCTCTGGCGCAGGGCGAACTGGGATTTCGTCGCCGGCCTGCAGCTGTGGGAGATGTGGTCCCGCCTCAGCATGAACGAGGTGAAGCGGCGCTACAAGCGGACCATGCTCGGGCCCATGTGGGTCACGGTCAGCCTGCTCGTGTTCGCGACGGTCATGAGTTTCGTCTGGGCCGGGCTCTGGAAGCAGAACGTGGTCGAGTTCCTGCCGTTCCTGCTCTCCGGCCTTGTTCCATGGACCATGATTTCGTCGGCGATCGGCGAGTCCACCGCAGTTTTCCTGGCCGGCGAGGGGCTGATGAAATCGCGGCAGTTCCCCTACTCCATCCTCGTCTACGGCGCGTTGGCGCGCAACGTCGTGATCTTCGGCCACAACCTGGTGGGCTACCTGCTGATCGTCGCACTATGCGGCGTTTCGCTCGGATGGTCCACGCTGCTGCTGGTTCCCGGGCTGGCGCTCGTGGTCCTCAACTGCGGCTGGATGTGCATGCTGGTGGCGGTGTTCTGCCTGCGGTATCGGGATTTCCAGCAAATCGTGGCTTCCTTGCTGCAGATCGCCATGTTCGTCACCCCCGTGTTCTGGGCCGCGCCCCAGCTCCAGGGCAAGCGCGCAATCATCGTGGATGCGAATGTCCTCCATCATATGATCGAGCTCCTGCGCCATCCCCTGCTTGGTACGGTGGCGAAGGTCGAAAGCTACGCGGTCTGCGCTGGGGCCGCGATTGCCGGCTGGGTGCTCGCGTACCTGCTGTTCGCGCTCAAGCGTCACCGCCTCGCTTACTGGTTCTGACGGGCATCGGGGATGGCGCACCTGCTGCTTGACCATGTCGGGGTGGATTTCCCGATATTCGGCGCGAACAAGAACCTGCGCATCTCGCTGATCGCGGGCCTGACCGGCGGCAAGATCCTGCCGAAGACGATGCAGGCCAGGTCGGTCATCATCAAGGCACTGGACGACATCAATCTTCATCTGCGCAGCGGCGACCGAGTGGGCCTCATGGGGCACAACGGAGCGGGCAAGTCCACGCTGCTGCGCGTGCTGGCGGGTGTCTATCACCCCACCGCCGGTCGCATCAGCATCGAAGGCAGGCTGACGCCCCTGCTCAACCTGACTCCCGGCATCGAGATGGAAGACAGCGGGTACGACAACATCTTCACGGTAGGCATGCTGCTCGGAATGTCCAGGCGCGAAGTGGAAGAGAAGGCTCCCGGGATCGTGGAGTTTTCCGGTGTCGGCGACTACATCAATTTCCCGATCCGCACCTACTCCAGCGGCATGCAGGCGCGGCTCGCATTCGCGATTTCCACCTCGCTCGACCCGGGGATCCTGCTTCTCGACGAGGGCATCGGCGCCGCGGACGCCGCGTTCGCGGACAAGGCCGCTCGTCGCGTCAACGAGCTGATCGAGCGCACGGAGATCCTCGTCCTCGCGTCGCATTCCGACGCGCTGATCGAGTCGATGTGCGACAAGGCACTGCTGCTGCATCACGGCCGCCTGCTCGAGTTCGGCGCCATCGCAAACGTCAAGCGGGCCTACCAGAAAGTGGTGCAGGCCGGTTGATGGCGGTGCCCGGGAACATGCGCCAGTTCACGCAGAACGGCGCCCCGTTCAGCCTCTCGGTCATCGTCCCCAACAAGAACGACGCCCGTTTCCTGCAGCGCTGCATCGAGTCCGTGGTCACGCAGGACGTGCCCCCCGACGAGTTCATCATCCTGGACGACGAATCGACCGACAACAGCGTCGAGGTGATCGAGGAGGCCATCAAGGGTTACTGCTTCGCGCGCCTGGTGCGCAATCCGAAGAACCTCGGCGCAGGCGGCGTGCACAACGCGAACAAGGGGCTGCGGCTCGCGACGGGCAAGTTCATCTACTTTCTCGGCGCCAACGACTTCGTGCTTCCCGGGCTGTTCCGGCGGGTGAAGGAGTCGCTTGAACGGCATCCCGATTCAGGCCTTTGGTCGGCGATGGTCTGGGTCGTGGACGAGGAAGGCAATTACATCCGCATGCACCCGTCCCCTGTCGTATCGCTTCGAGACGCGTTTTTCCCGGCCGCCGATTGCCGTCGCATGATGGTGTCGCTGGGCAACTGGCTGACCGGACAAACGACGGTGTACCGCCGCGAGGCACTGCTCGAGGCGGGCGGCTTCGATCCCTCGCTCAAGGCGCTTTGCGACCTGCTCGCGGCGCACGTGGTCGCGAGCAGGTACGGCGCCGCTTTCTCGCCGGCACCGCTGGGCGTCATGCGGATCCACAAGGGCGCGTTCCTGGTCTCAACCGTCGGCGACTCGGCGCTGCTGGACTCGATCCTGGACGATCTTTCCGTGCGCGGCCCGATGGTGGAGCCCGCGCTCTTTACGCCCAGGATGCTCGAGCGAACGCGGCTGCGCTTCTACTTCGCGTCGCTTCGCCTCTCGAACGGCGACACCATCGAACACGTTGGATCAAGCTCGGGGCCCATGCGCCGGGCGGCGCTGAGGTTGACCGGCGTCGTTCCACGTACGTTCGGGCGGCTGCGCGTGGGGCTCTACTTCGCCGTCATGCGGCCGTTCGACATCCTGCCGACGATCTGGTACCGGCTCTGCGGCAGCGCGTGGGTACTGCTCAGAGAGAAACTTTCGGGTCGCTCGCCGGCGTAGGCCTACCACTTGGTGGCGACTTGCTGCAGCGCCGGGTGGGAGACGAGGCAGTGCCACACCACGGCCTGGAAAGCCTCGGTATGCGGCGTGACCCGCGAGGCATTCACTGTCGGCACCACGACGACGCAGTCGCCAACCTGTTTCGTATAGCCGCCGTCGCGTCCGACGACGCCGAAGATTTTCGTGCCGCGTTGCTTGGCCTCCTTCAGCCCGGCGACGATGTTGGCGCTGACGTTCTTTTCGAGGTTGCCACCCCCGACCGACAAAACAAACACCGCGTCGTTGGCGCTGGCGCGGCTCGTGCGCAGCCATGCTGCGAACACGGTGTCCCAGCCTTCGTCGTTGGTGCGCGCGGTCAGCTCGGAGACGTTGTCCGTCGGCGCGTAGGCCTCGATACCGCAGAGCTTGCGGAAGTCGTTCACCGCGTGGGCGCAGTTGCCCGCGCTGCCGCCGACACCCAGCAAGAACAACCTTCCCTGGCGCTCGCGCAACGCGACGAGCTCGCCCGCGAGCCGCTCGATGGTCGACTTGTCGATCGCTTCGGCCACCTTGGCGACCTCGTTGAAGTAAGTCTGCGTATGCATGGTCTCGTATCTTCGGAAAGGCGTGGATTATAGAGTACCCTCTGCGCCGGCCCGATGGACCCGACCGTCGTTGCAGCAATGCTGGCTGCATCTCTTTTGCACGCCTCCTGGCACGCGCTCGTGAAAACGAGCGGCGACCGGGTGGTCGCACTGGCGGGGATGAACCTGGTGAGCGGCGCGGTCGCCGTCGCTCTGCTGCCCGTTGCAGGAGCACTGCCAGTTCCGGCCTACGCATTGATCGCAGGGTCCGTGATTCTTCATGGAGGCTACAAGCTCGCGCTTGCCCGGCTCTACCGCTTGTCCGACCTGGGGCAGGCCTACCCGCTTGCACGGGGATTCACGCCCCTCATCGCGGCCGCGCTCGCATTCGTGTTCATCGGGGAGAGCCCCGACGCGGGTACTCTCGCCGGCCTCCTCCTCGTCTGCGTCGGGATTCTTGCCCTGGGGTTCGATAAGCGGGAGAGCCGGCCGCCGCTCGCGGCGCTGGGCGCCGCGCTGCTCACCGGCGCCACGGTCGCATGCTACTCGGTGGTGGATGCATACGGCGTGCGCTTGGTCGGGAGCTGGTTTTCGTTCACGGTGTGGCTGGTCACCGCCGACAGCCTGGTGTTCGTCGGCTACGCGCTGGCGACGCGCGGCGCCAGCACCTTGCGGGCGTGGAAAGACGGCTGGCAACGCGTCATCGTCAGCGGTGCCCTCGGCGTCGCGTCGTTCGGCGTTTTCATGTGGGCGCTTGGCGTGGCCCCCGTGGGCCCTGTCTCGGCGTTGCGTGAAACCAGCGTGTTGTTCGCTGCGATCATCGGCGCCGTCGCGCTCGGCGAGCGCGCGGGCAGACTGAGATACGCCGCCGCCTGCGCCGTCATGGCCGGCGTCGGATTGATCGCCGTCGCGCGCTGATAAAGGTTCCCCCCGAGATCGAAGAGGTCGAGCGGCCTTTCCTCAGGCGGCGCTCCCATTACCGCCTCGCGGAAAACCGCGGCGCCACAGAAACCTGAAAATACTGGCAACGTGATGCAGTGCGCGGCGCAAGTTGCGGCGGCTTGCGCGCTGCGCGTCGTGGATCACCTCGGCGCGCGGCTCGAACACGACCGCCGCGCCGCCCGAGCGCAGGCGATGGCAGATGTCCACGTCCTCGTAGTAGAGGAAGTACGCCTCGTCGAATCCCCCCGCAGAACGATATGCGTCGCTCCGGAACAGCATGAACATGCCAGCCGCCCAGTCTACGTCCAGCGGCCCGCGGTCGGTCGGATAGTCGGGCTGCCTGCGATCGACGAAGAGTTTCTTCACCAGCGTCGCCGCCGTCGGAAACCGCCGAACGCTATCCTCGATCGCGCCTGTGGGGCTGCGCACCAGGGGGCCGGCCACCGCAACGCGCGCATCGGCGAACGCCGTCAATAGCGGAGGAAAGGGATCCGCAAGCAGGCGTATGTCCGGGTTGCACACCCAGTAGTATTTTGTGCGGCAGCGCTGAAAGGCCGCGTTATGGTTTGCGCCGTAGCCCTTGGGCTCGCCGTTCACGATGATCTCGGTCGGGTAGGTGAGATTCGCGGTGGCGAACGGAACCGGATCGGGCAGGTTCTGCGTTAGCACGACCGCGACGCGGCCGGCACAGTTGCGCTGCACGTGTCCCAGCAACTGGTTGACGAGCGCATTCTGGCCGTGGCTCACCACCGAAAGCGTGATTTCCCTTTCCTGCATCGCCGCGCAGTATAGCCGGGCGATGCAATGCGACGCCGATGGCTCGCCGCTCCTGACTCAATCATCGGCGGAGGCGCAAGGACTTCGTCAAACGGATCAGCGGCGGCGGTCTTGACGGTGCCGCCGGCGCTGCGGTATCGTCTTACTTTCTTGGCTTACTTCGGGAACCCGCCGCATGGACAGCATCAGGGCATCGAGCAAAGGGCAGGTGGTGATCCCGAAGCCGATCCGCGAAGCCCTCGGCATCCGCTCCGGGACCGAGCTCGTGTTCGAGCTGGTCTCGGACACCGGTTTTGCCGTGAAGCTCAAGCTCAAACTCAACCACCGCGAGCAGGTGCGGCGGCTGGCGGGTTCGCTCGCCGGGTACGGGCGCGGCCGGCGCGCTTCGGCGCGGACCGATGATGCGGCGATCGCGAAAGCGGTGCGCGAAGACGACGCGCGCATCAAGCGCGAATCGCGCGGTCGCGAGGGCGGATGATCGCGCTCGATACCAACGTGCTCGCGCGCTTCCTGTTGCGCGACGATCCCGCGCAGTACCGCAAGGCGCGCTCGCTGCTCGAGCGCGAAGCCGAATGCTGGATCCCGGTGACGGTAATCCTGGAGCTTGCATGGGTGCTCAAGAGCGCAGGGGTGCCGCGTAGGGAGATGGCGGAGAAATTGCGCGGGGTGCTCGCGCTGGCCAACGTCCGGCCCCAGTTGCCCGAGGCGGTGCACGTGGCCCTGCGCTGGGCCGAGAAGGGCCTGGATCTTGCCGACGCGTTGCATCTGGCGCTGTCGAGCAGAAGCACGGAGTTCCACAGCTTCGATGCGTCACTTGCCAAGCGCGCTGCGAAGCTGGGCGTCACGCCCGTGGTATCGGTCCCTTAGCGCCGGTTGCGGTCCGCGAACCGCTCGTCGCGTAGATGGGAAGCAGCGCGCGCATCCTCGTCACCGGTGCGACCGCGCCCAGGCCCTTCAGGCGTAGCGCGCTGTCCTGCAGCAGGAAATTTACGGGGACGAGCTTACTTGCGCGCATTCTGGCGCTTTACCGCGTGCTTCGAATCCAGCAACCGCGCGTCGGCGGTCAGGAGCGTAGCCCGGTGGGTAATTGCGGTCGCGGCGATGAATCGGTCTGCAGGGTCGCCATGAAGATCGAGCGTGGCCGACAGCAGAGCGATATCCCCTGTCAGCGCAAGCTCCACTACGCCCGCATCCAGCAGGAGCGAACGCAACTCCGAAGCCGGTGCGCCGGCCTCCAGGCGGCCTTTCTCGACCAGCAGCGCGATCTCCCAGAAACTGATCGGGGAGATGCAGAGCCTACCCTCGGCCAGCGCTTCATTCGATAGTGTCCGGCTGCGCTTTCCCAGCGCGGCGTCCTCCGACGCGAACCAGATGGCGGCGTGAGTGTCGAGCAGCACGGTCACTCGAGCGCTTCCCACTTCTGGCTGACCGGAGAGATGATGTCGCCCTTGACGATCACGAGGCCCTTCCACACGCCGTGGAAGTTCTTCGGGCGCGGCCGGTGCGGCCTGAGTTCGGCAACGGGCTTGCCGTTCTTGGTGACCAGCACCGGCACGCCCGTGCGCTGGACCTCATCCATGAGGGCGAGGCACTTCGCCTTGAACTCCGAAGCCGTGATGGTTTGCATCTGCATCCCCTCGTGTCGTGCGGTCTAGGATATGACCATGGACATGACCATGGTCATATTACCCGATCAAGGGTATTGGCGCCACAGTCGCTTGCGGCCGGCCTCGAGAGCGTCAAGCGACCGAGCATGCCGGCAACTGTTGCTGCTGCGGCGCCCTTTATCATCCATGCAATTCCACCATCGCATGGAAGAATTACATGGTTCAGTCCACCCGCTTGCCGTCCCTTTCCCCGTACCGATAACCGGGCGATAGAATGCAGCGCCCATGGCCCGCTGCCGATGACTGCCCGCGCGCGCATCCTTGTCACTGGCGCAACCGGGTTCATCGGCAGCGCCGCGTGTCCGGCGCTGGCCGCCCGGGGGTTCGAAGTACGCGCTGCGTCGCGCGCCGTGACGGGCGACCTCGCCAGCTTCGATGGCTCGGACGATCTGCTGGCCGGCATCGATTGCGTCGTTCACCTGGCCAATATTGCGCATGTGCCGGCATCCGAGGTCGGACGCGCGCGCGCGCTCAATGTGGAGGCGACTCTGCGCTTGGCGCGTGCGGCTGCGGAACGCGGCGTGCGGCGTTTCATTTTCCTGAGCAGCGTGAAGGCCGCGCCCGGCGAGGCGCAGGACGATCCCTACGGGGCGCTCAAGGCCGAGACCGAAGCTGGACTTGCCGCGGTGAACGGAATCGAGCTCGTGGTGCTGCGCCCGCCGCTGGTCTACGGCCCGGGCGTGAAGGCCAATTTCCTCGCGCTCGCGCGCGCGATCGATCGGGGGCTGCCGTTGCCTTTCGCCAGCATCGGGAACCGGCGCAGCCTGATCTATCTCGGCAATCTCGCCGACGCGATCGTGCGCTGCGTGGACGCGCCCGAGGCGACCGGGCGCACGTACCCGGTGAGCGACGGCGCGCCGGTGTCCACGCCGGGATTGTGCCGTGCGCTCGGCGCCGCGCTCGGCCATCCGGCGCGGCTGTTTCCTTTTCCGGTCGCGCTGCTCGAACTTGCGCCGCCGATGAAGAAGCTCACGCGCTCGCTCGAAGTGGACGATTCCGCGATCCGCGCGGAACTGGGCTGGCGGCCGCCGTTCAGCTTCGAGGAAGGCCTGCGCGAAACGGCCCGCTGGTTCCGGGCGCGGTGACCCGGTCGGCGCCGTCGATCAGGCGGCCTGCCTCGGCAGGAGTTCGAACTCGGTGTGGATCCTCGAAAACGGCACCAGCACCCGTCCCTTGCTGTCCTTTGTCACCAGCCCGATCTCGATCAGGGTATGGATGTCCCGATGCACCGATTTCACGTCGCGGCCGAGCGCGCGCGCCAGTCCGCGCAGCGTCGCAGGCCCCAGCGCCTGCAGCTGTTCGATCACGGCCCAGCGCGCCGGCGTGAGCGAGCGAAACAGCGCCGCCGGCGACTCGAAGCTGAAGTGGCTGCCTTTGCCCTTGCCCGTGCGCCAGGCGCGGACGAATTGCGGCGCGCCGCGCTCGAGCGCGGAGCGCATGTCGCGCTCGATTCGAATGGTGGCCGTTCTGCTCGTTTCGGTTTCGTTGTCGTAGCCCGCTATGCGTCGCCCCGGATAATAGAAGGCGTTAACCGGCCTCTCCCGGCGCAGCTAGAATGCCCGCCATGCCCGCCGTCCCGGCGCTGCTCGCCTTCGCCGTTTCCTTCGTCTGCCTGCGCCTGCTGCTTTCGCGCTTTGGCGCGCTCGCGCTCGATCAGCCCAACGAGCGCTCGCTGCACGAGCGCCCGGTGCCGCGCACCGGCGGCATCGCAGTGCTTGCGGGCGCCGCGGTCGCGCTCGTAGTGGGCGTCGATTCGGGCGTCGGCTCGCTGTGGCTGTCGATGGCGCTCGCCGCGGGGCTCGCGCTGCTCTCGTTCGCCGACGACACGCTGGGATTGCCGACGCTCGTCCGGCTGGCAGCGCACCTCGCGTCGGCGGGCGTGCTGGTGTGGTACGTGCTGAGCCCGATGCACCCGGCGGCGCTGGTGCTGCTCGCGCTGGCGGTCGCCTGGACCGCGAATCTCTACAATTTCATGGACGGCTCGGACGGCCTAGCGGGTGGCATGGCGGTGATCGGATTCGGCACTTACGCGCTCGCCGCGCACTTGGCCGGAGGATCGGCGCTCGCCACGCTGAGCGCGGCACTTGCCGCCGCCGCTGCAGCGTTCCTGATTTCGAACTTCCATCCCGCGCGCATCTTCATGGGCGATGTGGGATCGGTTCCGCTCGGTTTTCTGGCCGGCGCGCTCGGCGTCGTCGGATGGCGCGACGATGTCTGGCCGTTGTGGTTTCCGATGCTGGTGTTCGCGCCCTTCATGTGCGATACCACGCTCACGCTCCTCAAGCGCGTGCTGAGAGGGGAGAGCGCGTCGCACGCGCACCGCGAGCATTACTACCAGCGGCTGGTGCGCATGGGATTCGGCCATCGCGGTACCGCGTACATCGAATACGCGGCGATGCTCGGCTGCGCGCTGGTCGCGCTTGGTGCCCGCAATCAGCGGCCCGCGGTGCAGCTCGGCGCGCTCGCGGCTTCCGCCGCTATCCTGATCGCGATCGCGGTCTGGGTCGATCTGCGCTGGGCGCGGCACGTGAAGGCGGCGCCTTGATGGCGCTGCCCAACCCGCGCGCGCTGCTCGCATTTTCCCACGACGTGGTCGCGGCAGGCGTGGCCTGGTGCGCCGCGTTCTGGTTACGCTTCAACCTCGACATTCCACCCGAATTCCAGCAGGCGATGCTCACGTGGCTGCCGTACGTGGTCGCGGTGCATGCGGTGGTGTTCTGGGCGCTCGGCCTGTACCGCGGACTATGGCGCTACGCGAGCTTGCCCGATCTGGAGCGAATCCTGATCTCGGTCGGCGTCGGCACGCTTGCCGTTCTCGCGGTGCTTGTGCTGCTGCGGATGGAGTCCCCGGTGCCGCGCTCGGTGTTCCTGATCGCGCCGGTGCTGCTGGTGGGTGCGATGAGCGGAAGCCGGCTTCTGTACCGCGCGTGGAAGGAGGGCGGCCTGCTGCACGTCGTCGCCCGTCCGCAATCGACCCCGGTGCTGGTGCTCGGCGCGGGCGACGCGGCGGCGCTGCTGCTGCAGGACCTCGCCAACAGCCGCGCCTGGCGCGCGCTCGGGCTGCTCGACGACGATGCGCGGAAAAAAGGCGGCGCGATCGCGGGCGTGAAGGTCATGGGTACGCTGGACAAGGTTGGCGAAATTGCGGAAAGACTCGGCGTGACACAGGCCATCATCGCGATGCCCGGCGCGACGCACGCGGTGCGCAAGCGCGCGGTGGACCTGTGCGTCGCCGCGGGGATCACGGTGATGACGGTGCCGGCGCTCTCGGACATCGTCTCTGGCAAGGTGAGCGTTTCCGCGTTGCGCAATATCGAACTCGATGACCTGCTGGGGCGCGACGCCGTGGCGCTCGACCTGCCGGGCCTCGAAAGCTTCCTGAAGGGCAAAACGGTGCTGGTCACGGGCGCCGGTGGATCGATCGGCTCGGAGCTGTGCCGCCAGATCGCCCGTTTCGCGCCGGCGCGGCTGGTGCTGTTCGATCAGTCCGAGTTCGCGTTATATACGATCGCGCAGGAGTTCCTTGACTTGCGCGGCGCCGCCGAGATCGTGCCGGTGATCGGCGACGCGAAGGATGCACAGCGTCTGGCCGAGGTGTTCGCCCACTGGCGACCGGAAGTGGTATTCCACGCTGCGGCATACAAGCACGTGCCGCTGATGGAGACCGAGAACGCGTTTGAGGCGGTGCGGAACAACGTGCTCGGCACGCTCAACGTCGCACGCGCGACCGCCGCCGCGGGCGGGCAAAAGTTCGTGCTGGTCTCGACCGACAAGGCGGTGAATCCTGCAAACGTCATGGGCGCCTCCAAGCGCGTGGCAGAACTGGTGTGCCAGGCGCTGCAGCCGGGCTGCGCGACGCAGTTCGTGATCGTGCGCTTCGGCAACGTGCTTGGTTCGACCGGCAGCGTGGTGCCGCGCTTTCGCGAGCAGATCGCGCGTGGTGGACCGGTGAGCGTCACGCACCCGGAGATCCGGCGCTATTTCATGTCCATTCCGGAAGCGGCGCAACTGGTGCTGCAGGCCGGGCAGATGGGCAAGGCGGGCGAAATCTACGTGCTCGACATGGGCGAGCCGGTGAAGATCGTGGACCTTGCGCGCCAGATGATCCGTCTTTCGGGCTTCGCCGAGAGCGACATCAGGATCGAGTTCACCGGCCTGCGCCCGGGCGAGAAGCTTTACGAGGAGATGCTCGCCGACGCCGAACGCACGCTGCCCACGCCGCACGCGAAGCTGCGCATTGCCAAAGCGGGCGGTACGGCCGATGGCGCGCTGATCCGCGAGGTGACCGATTGGCTGGAGGGACGCGGCGGTGCAACCGACGGCGCCGTGCGCGAGCGGCTGAAGAAATGGGTGCCGGAGTACGCGTCGCCGACGCAGGCGGTCTGACTTTGCTTAATTAATATCACTGCGTTACGATAATTGATGGAAACGAATCTGCGGCGCCGCGTCGGGCGCCCGACTAGCGGGGTTGCCGTGTCGGCGGCGGAGCGGATGCGCCGCTACCGCGCCCGGCTCCGCGAGCGTGGCATCCGCGTTCGCGCGGTGATGCGTCGCGACCCGGTGCTCGGGGCGATGCGCTTCGGTCCGGCGACCCGCCTGACGCCGGGGGAGCAGGCCGTGCTGCGGCGCTTCTGCCTCGGGCTCGGAAAGCTTCCGGTTGCGCCCGACGCGGTTGCCGCGTTCGGCAGCCGCGTGAAGGGCCTGTCGGATGAAGCTTCGGACCTCGATGTGGCGGTGTTCTTCGACGTCGCGCGGGACCCGGGCATCGAGTCGCAGTTATCGCGGATCGCGCTGGAAGCCCGCCGGCCGTACTGCTCGGGGCAATACGGGATTTTTCTCAATCCGGTGCCGATCTTCGCCGCGGAAGGTGACGCGCTGCTCGAGTCGATCCGCGATGAGATGGAGCTGGTATGGAAAAGACCGGGACGACGCAAGCGGTAAAGAGCGAGTTGAAGGCCTCGGCGGGCTGCCTGGCGTCCGCGATGAACAACCTCGCCGGCCCGTACGGCCGCGAGTACCGCAGCAGCATCAAGGAACTGTACTTCGCGTGCTTTCATGTCGCAACGGCGTTGCTCGTGTCAAAGGGCATACGGGCAAAGAGCCACGATGCCGCCCAGGAGTTGTTGGCATTGCATTTCGTCAAGCCCGCGGCGCTGCCGGCGGACACATCAAGGAAGTTCAACGCGTTGATGGACCGGCGCAACACCGCGGACTACAAGACGTTCGTGCCGGTGGATGCCTGCGACGTGCTCGAGTTTCGGCCGTGGATCTGCGATTTCATGAGGAAGACACTGCAGCTTCTCGGCAAATCAGCCGCCTCGAAGGAGGCGGCGCAGCTGCTGCGCCTGGTGGGCGCGTTCGAGCGGATCGGAATCGGCGACGAAACGGCCCCTTCAGCGCATAAGCGCGTGTAGCTCGGCGAGCGCGGACAACACCTCCTCCACGCCGAGATCGGTAAGACTGCGGCTCTGCGGGCGCAGCACCCTGTGCGGCACGCCCCACGGCCGCCAGCGCTCGGGCGACGAATCGCCGAACAGCGCCACGATAGGCTTGCCGAGCGCGGCGGCGAGGTGCATCGCGCCGCCATCGGGACAGACGATCGCGTCGCACACCGAAAGCGCGCCGATCAGGTCGCGCAGTTCGACCGTCGGGTAAGCGACGAGCGCTGCGCGCGTGCCCACCAGCTTTTCGACTTCGGCGGCCTTGCCGTCGTCGCCCGGATGCTGCGGCTGATCCTGCGCGCCCGGCGACCAGAGAAGCACGCTCGCCGCGCCGAAGCGTTCGTCCAGCTGCACGATCAGCTCCGCGTAGCGCGCGGCCGGCCAGCGCTGCGCCGGGCGGCGCGCGCTCAGGTGCACCCCGACAAGCTTCCGGTCGGTGAGCCCGGCGCGCCCGATCGCGTCGCGTGCTCTGGCGGTCGCGTCCGCCGCCGGCACCAGCCTGAGCGGCGGAACGGGCGCGTCGATGCCGAGCAGCGGCGCGAGCCGGTAGACGGCCTCGACTTCGTGCAGCCCTGCGGTGGTCTCCTGCGGCACCGGCAGCTGGATGCGCGCATCGGGGCATTTCCCGTCCACGAACCCGGCGATCGCCTTCGGCCGGAGCATCGCTGCGAGCGTGACGGTGCGCGAGACATGCGCGGGCGTCGCGATCACCGCGCAATCGAGCTTCAGCGCGCGCAATTTCCGGATCAGGTGGAAGCGCTCGAACACCGCGCCGACCAGCGTGCCGAGCAGCGCGCCGCCGCCCGAGCTGTGTTTGAGCTTTTCGTAGCTGTAGACGGCGTCGAGATCGGGGTTGCCCTCCAGCACCGGCGCGTTGTAGCTGTTTACGAGCGCGCCGACCCACGCCCGCGGAAAGCGCGCGCGCAACGCCGCGATGAGAGGCGTGGTGCATACCAGGTCGCCGATGTTGTCGCGCCGGATGACCAGCACGCGGCGCAGTTCGTTCACGCGCCGCGCCGCAGTTCTGCGACCTTGGCGTATTTCAGGAAGCTGTTCATGCAGCCGATCGCAATGTGCACCAGCCCCGGCATCCCGTCGAGGAAGCCCAGGCGCACGACGTAGAACTTGACGAAGCGCACCGTGGGCGAGGCGAGCATCCGCAGGGCGCCGGCGCTCGCGCCGCGCTCGTAGAGCTGGCGCGCCGCGAGCGTGGTGTAGCGGTTCTGCTTGGCGAGGTACTGCTCCAGATTCTCGGCCGATTCGTGCAGCAGGTCGCCCGCCAGCGTCGCGGGTGTCACTGCGAACAAGACCCTTTCGTGCACCGGATCGTCGCTCCAGCGCGCCTTGCGCCGGTCGAACAGACGCAGGCTCCAGTCCGGATAGCCTTCGCCGTGCCTCAGCCAGCGCCCGAGAAAGCGGTTGCAGCGCGCCATACGGTACACGGCCGACGCCGGATGCTCGAGCGCGGCGCGGATGCTCGTGGCGAGCGGCGCGGAGACGCGCTCGTCGGCGTCCACGCTCAGCACCCAGTCGTGCTTCGCCTGATCCACCGCGAACTGCTTTTGCCTGCCGAAGCCGAGCCAGTCCTTCTCGATCACGCGCGCGCCGTGGCGCTCGGCGATGGCGTGCGTCGCATCGCTGCTGCCGGAATCAACGAGCAGGATTTCGTCGGCGAACGCGAGGCTTGCGAGGCAGGGTTCGATCGCGTGCGCAGCGTTCCGGGTGATGAGCACCGCCGAGAGCGGGACGCGGCCGGGCAAGTTGCGTACCTTATAATCGCCGTGGAACGGGGCCTCATTCTATCCCAGCGTGACCCCGCGTCCCGCCGCGATGCCCTCGATCCTGTTCGTCAAGACTTCTTCGCTCGGCGATATTGTGCACAACGGCCCCGCGGTGAGCGATGCGCTGCGCGCGCTGCCCGGCGCGTCGATCGACTGGGTGGTGGAGGAATCGTTCGTGGACGTCGCGCGCCTGCACCGGTGCGTGAGGCGGGTGATTCCGGTGGCGGTGCGCCGCTGGCGCGCCCGCCTGTACGATCCGGCCACCTGGCGCGAGCTGGCTGCGTTTCGCCGCGCTCTCTCGGCCGAGCACTACGGGCGCGTGATCGACACGCAGGGACTGGTGAAAAGCGCGCTGATCGCGGCCAGCGCGCACGGCGAGAAGCACGGCTACGATGCCGCCAGCGCGCGCGAGCCGCTGGCGGCGCGCTTCTACGACGTGCGGCACCCGGTAGCGGTCGCCATGCATGCGGTTGAGCGCAATCGCGCGCTCGCGTGCGCCGCGCTCGGTGTCGCGCCCGGGGGCGCTGTCGATTACGGCTTCGCCGCCGCGGCTTCCGGCAGCGAGTCTTTCGCGGTGCTGCTCACGATGACCAGCCGTGTCGTCAAATTGTGGCCCGAGGCGCGATGGCGCGAGCTGGTCGGTTGGCTCGGCGCGCGCGGGCTGGCCTGCCTGCTGCCCTGGGGCAGCGCAGCCGAGCGCGCGCGCTGCACACGGATCGCGTTGGACTTCGCGCATGCACGCGTGCCGGAGCGCATGGGGCTCGCGCAGCTCGCGGCAACGCTTGCGCAGGCGCGCGCGGTGGTCGGAGTGGACACCGGGCTCACGCACCTCGCTGCGGGACTCGGCGCGCCGGTGGCGGGCATCTACTGCGGGTCCGATCCCGCGCTGACCGGCCTGTACGGCGCAACGCGCATCCGCAACCTGGGGGCACCGGGAAAGCCGCCGCGCGCCAATGAGGTGTGTGCTGCGCTCGAGGCATGGCTGTGAGCGCGCTCGCGCGCGCCGCCTACACGGTCGCGGTCTGGCTCGCGCTGCCGATTGCGCTGTTGCGGCTATTGTTGCGCGCGCGGCGCGAACCGCTCTATCGGGAGCGCATCGCCGAGCGCTTCGGCGTTCATTCGCTGCCGGTGGACCGTCCGGTGATCTGGGTGCACGCGGTCTCGGTAGGCGAGGCACGCGCCAGCGTGCCGCTCGCCCGCGGCCTGCTCGCGCGGCATCCCGGGGCGATGCTGCTCGCGACCTGCTCGACCGCTGCGGGTCGCGAGGCGCTCGATCAGATCTGGGGCAACGATGCGCGCATCGCATGGCTGCCCTGGGATGCGCCGTTCGCGGTGCGCCGCTTCCTCGCGTTTTTCCGGCCGCTGCTCGCGGTGCTGATGGAAACCGAGGTCTGGTTCAACCTGATCGAGCGCTGCAAGGCGAATGGCATTCCGGTGGCGCTTGCCAACGCGCGCATGTCGGAGAAATCCGCGCGCGGCTATGCGATGCTCGGCGCGCTCAGCGGACCCGCGTTCGCGGCGCTCGATGCCGTGTGCGCGCAGACTGAGGCGGATGCCGGGCGCCTGCGTGCGCTCGGCGCCCGGGGCGTGGAGGTGAGCGGCAACCTGAAGTTCGACCTGCTGCCCGACGCGGCGCAGGCGGCCGAGGGAGCGCAATTGAAACGCTCGCTCGGCGCTCGCCCGGTGCTGCTATGGGCGAGCACGCGCGAGGGCGAGGAGGCGGCGCTGCTCGATGCCCTCGGCGCGAAAGCCGCGAAACCGTGGCTGCTGGTCATCGTGCCGCGCCATCCGCGGCGTTTCGACGAGGTGGCGGGCCTCATCGAGCGGCGCGGGCTCGCGCTCGCGCGCCGCAGCGCGGGCGCCGCCGCATGGGCCGCCGACTCGCAAGCTGACGTGCTGCTCGGCGACACGATGGGAGAGATGGCGTTCTACTACGGCCTCGCCGATGTCGTCGTGATGGGCGGCAGCGTGCTGCCCTTTGGCAGCCAGAACCTGATCGAGCCGCTCGCGCAGGGAGTGCCCGTGGTGCTGGGGCCGAGCGACTACAACTTCAGCGAGGCCGCACGGGCGGCGATCGGAGCGGGCGCTGCGGTGCGCGCGGCGCACGCCGCGGGCGTCATCGAAGCCGCGCTGTCGTTGATTGCCGATGCAGCGCGGCGAGCGCGAATGGGCGAAGCCGGGATCAAGCTGTGCGCCGCCCATCGCGGCGCGACCGGGCGTCAGCTGGAGACCATTGCAGCGCTACTGTATTAGCGCGCTGTTCATGATCTGCAGGTCTTCTTCCTTGAGCGCCGCCGCCGCCGCCCGGAGCTTGAAGTGGTTGACGATCGTGTTGTAGCGCGCCAGGGCGAGGTCGCGGCGCGTGGTGAACACCTGCTGCTGCGCGTTCAGCACGTCGATGTTGATGCGCACGCCGACTTCGTAGCCGAGCTTGTTCGAGTCGAGGGCGCTCTGGCTCGACACCAGCGCCTGCTCCAGCGCGCCCACCTGCGCGATGCCGTTGATCACGCCAAGATAGCTCTGCTGCGAGGTCAGGGCGATCGATCGACGCGCGTTCTCGAGGTCCTGCTTCGATTTTTCATACAGCGCGGCCGCCTCGCGCTCGCGCGAGCTGATCCCGCCGCCCTGATAGAGCGGCAGCGCGAGCTGCACGCCGATCGAGCCCAGATTGAGCTGGGCACTGCTCGCAGTGATCGTCGAGCCCGTCTGCTGGGTCTGCCCGTAAGTCGCCACCAGGTCGATCGTCGGGTAGTGCCCCGCCTTGCCGAATTTCGCCGACAGTTTGGCGATTTCGGTCACCGCTTCCTGGATCTGCACCGGATAGCCCTGCTTCTCCGCCAGTTCCGTCCACGTCTGCATGTTGTTCGGATCGGGCGGCGAGAGCTTCACGTCGTGCCTGAGCGGCTTGAGGTCCGAGTAGAGCTTTCCGGTGATCTGCTGCAGTGCACGCGACTTGTTGTCGAGATCGTTCTGCGCCGTGATCTCCTGCGCCGAGGACAGGTCGTAACGCGCCTGCGCCTCGTGGGTATCGGTGATCGTCGCCGTGCCCACCTCGAAGTTGCGCTTGGCCTGCGCAAGCTGCTCGCCGATGGCGATCGTCTGCGCGCGTGCCACGGTCAGCGTATCCTGTGCGCCGAGCACGTCCACATAGGCCTGCACGACGCGCACGATCAGGTCCTGCTCGGCCTGCCCGAAAGTGGCCTCGGCCTGCCTGACCTGGTATTCCGACTGGTCGTACTGGATGAGGTTCTGCGGGCGATACAGCGGCTGGCTGAAGCTGAGCGCATAGTTCCGGTTGTAGAAATTGCGCGCTGATTCAGGCACCGGGTTTGCCCCATACGGGACGAGGCCCAAACGGCTCACCGTGTCGCCGGCAGTCAGGCCGAGCGTCGGCAGCACCAGCGCGCGCCCCTGGGGCAACTTCTCGCGACCGGCCGCGAGCGCGAAGCGCGCCGCGGCGTACTGCGCATCGAAGGCGCGCGCGTCGCGGTACACCTCCACCAGGTCGGCTGCGGCAACGGCCTGCGCGGCCATACACGACGCAACCAGCAGGACAAAGCGAATACCGCGGTTCATGTCATTCACCCGAAATCAGTCAACCGGCAGCGCCGGGTCAAAAACGGAAGCGGTCAGGTTGCGCGCAGTTCACGAGCGGCGCGAGCTGCGTTTCGAACAGGTCCAGTTCGCTGCAGGTTCCCGGCGCGGCACAGGTCACCACGCGCGCCACCATAACGGGCGCATCCCCGACCACGGCGAACAGGCGGCCGCCCGCGGCGAGCTGTTCGAGAAACGAAGCCGGCAGCACGGGGGTGGAGCCGGTGAGCACGATCACGTCGTAGGGCGCGTGCTTCGCCCAGCCGCGCGCGCCATCGCCGATCTCGAGCGTTACGTTGTCCGCGCCGTGGCGCAACAGGTTGGCGCGGCCGAATTCGGCCAGCGCAGGCTTGATTTCCACCGAATGCACGTGCGCCGCGCGATGCGCGAGCAGCGCCGTGAGATAGCCGCTGCCGGTCCCGACCTCGAGCACGCGTTCGGATTTCTTTGCCGCCAGTGCCTGCAGCACGCGCGCCTCGATCTTCGGCGCCCACATCTTCTCGCCGGTCTTGCCGCCAATCTCGAGAGGGATCTCCATGTCGGAAAACGCGAGCGTCACGTACGCCGGCGGCACGAACTCCTCGCGCGGCACGGCGTACAGCAGATCGAGCACCGTCTGGTCGAGAACCTCCCAGGGGCGGATCTGCTGCTCGACCATGTTGAAGCGGGCTTGTTCGAAATTCATCGACGGAGCAGTGCGGAACGGCGCGATGGAGGGGGGAAATTGTAACCTATCCGCCCTTGCTCAAGCTTCATGCGGCGTGCGTTTTCCCCCGCGCGCGAGCCGGCGCGCCCAGTCGGCGAGGTCGTCGAGATAGGTGTAGATCACGGGCACCACCACCAGCGTCAGCAGGCCCGACGTGATCACCCCGCCGATTACCGCCTGCCCCATCGGCGAGCGCTGCTCGCCGCCTTCGCCCAGGCCGAGCGCGAGCGGCAGCATGCCGAAGATCATCGCCAGCGTCGTCATCATGATCGGGCGCAGCCGCACGCGGCCGGCCTCGATCACCGCCCCGGCGCGCGGTATGCCGGCCTTGCGCGCGTGGTTGATGAAATCGACCAGCAGGATCGCGTTCTTGGTCACCAGCCCCATCAGCATGATGAAGCCGATGATCGAGAAGATATTGAGCGTCGAGCGCGCTAGCAGCAGGGCCATCACGACCCCGATCAGCGACAGCGGCAGCGACATCATGATCGCCATCGGCTGCAGGAACGAGCCGAATTGCGAGGCGAGGATCAGGTAGATGAAGATCACCGCGAGGACGAGCGCCTGGCCGGCGTAGCTCATCGATTCCTGAATGTCTTTCGACGAGCCGCCCATCAGGTAGCGGTAGCCCGGCGGGAACGCAATCGTCTCCATGCGCCGTTTCACGTCGCTGGCGACGTCGCCCGCAGGACGGCCGTAGGCGTTGCCGGAGACCAGCACCTCGCGCAACTGCTCCTTGCGGTTGATCTGCTGCGCGCCCGTGTCGGCGCGCATGCTGGCGACCTCGCGCAACTGCACCATGCGCGGCGCGCCGTTGGCGTCGAGCTGGCTCGATGCGAGGGGAACGCGCGCGAGGTCCTCCGGCTGGGCGCGATCGTTGCGCGAAACGCGCACCGTCACGTCGTAGTACTGGTCGTCCGGCGCGCGCCAGTTGCCAATCGCCTGGCCCGCGAGCAGGGGGCGCAAGGTGGCCGCGATCTGCCCGACGCTGATGCCGAGGTCGGAGGCGAGCTCGCGCTTGAGTTCGACCGACACCTGGGGCTTGGCGGCCTGGTTGCTCGACTCGATGTCGACTGCGCCGGGCACCTGCCGCACCGCCTGCATGACATTGAGCGCAAGATCGTCGAGAACCTGGCGGTCCTGGCCGAGCAGCGAGACCTGCACCGGTTTGCCGCTGGAAACGGACCTGTATGCGCCGATCTGCGTGAGCTCGATGCCGGCGATGCTCGACAGGCGCTCGCGCATCGGCTGGCTGAGGGCGCCTTGCGAGCGTTTGCGCTCCTTGCGCGGCACCAGTTGCACGAACAGGTTGGCGCTGTTCTTGCCCAGCACGACGCCCGTATTGACCGTCGCGTAGGTGTGCTTCACCTCCGGGAATTCGCGCAACGCGGCCTCGACCTGCTCGGCCTTGGCCTGCGTCAGCGCGAGCGAGGAACCGACGGGTGTCTTGAACTGAACCTGCAGCTCCGAGAAGTCGGACTCGGGCACGAATTCCGAGCCGAGGAACTCCATCAGCGGAAACGCGCCGAGGAAGCTCGTCAGCGCGACCAACAGCACCGTCTTGCGGTGCGCGAGGCTCCATGCGAGCAGGCGTTCGTATCTTGCCGAGAACCGCTCCATCAACCAGTGGAACCACGCGAGCAGGCGACCGACGGGATCCTTGCCGAAACGGCCTTCGGACTGCGGGTCGCGCCAGATCGACGACAGCATCGGGTCCAGCGTGAACGACACGAACATCGAGATCAGCACCGCCGCGACCACCGTGAGCCCGAACTGGTGGAAAAAGCGTCCGATGATCCCGCCCATGAAACCCACCGGCAGGAATACCGCAACGATGGAAAAGGTGGTCGCGAGCACGGCCAGGCCGATCTCCCGCGTACCGTCGAGCGCGGCCGTGCGATGGTCGCTGCCCAGCGCAACATGGCGCACGATGTTCTCGCGCACCACGATCGCGTCGTCGATCAGCAGGCCGACCGACAGCGATAGCGCCATCAGCGTGAGCATGTTGAGCGTGAATCCGTAAGCGTAGATGAACAGGAAAGAACCGATCAGCGCGATCGGCAGCGTAAGCCCGGTAATCACCGTGCTGCGCCACGAAGCGAGGAACAGGAATACGATCGCCACCGTGAGCAGCGCCCCCTCGATGAGCGTCGCCTTCACGTCGGCCACCGAGTTGCGGATGCCGGTCGAGGCGTCGCGCACGATGTCGAGCTTGACGTCGGCGGGCAGCAGCCCCGGCAGCTCGGCCACCACGCGGCGCACGCCATCCACCACCGCGATGGTGTTTTCCCCTTGCGCCTTGATGATGTCGATCGACAGCGCGCGCTTGCCGTTCACCAGCGCGGCGGTTTCTTCTTCCTGTTCGCCGTCGACGATGTCGGCGATCGAGCCCAGGGTCACTGCCTTGCCGCCGCGGCGCGCGACGATCAGGCTGCGGAAATCGCGCGGGTCGGCGAGGCGCGCCTTCACCTGCACGATGCGCTCGTCGCCGCCGGTGACCAGACTGCCGGCGGGAAGGTCCTGGTTCTCGGTGCGTAGCGCCTGGATGACCTGATCGGCGCCGATCTTCTGCGCCTCCATGTCCTCGGGCTTGAGCACCACCTTGATCTCGCGCTTCACCCCGCCGACCAGCGTGCCCTGCCCTACGCCGCCGACATTCTCCAACCGCTTCTTGATCACCTGATCGGCAAGCGTGGTCAGGTCGCGCAGTGAACGGCTCGGCGAGGTCACGGCGACCGACACGATCGGCAGATCGTCCGGGTTGAAGCGCGAGACCCGCGATTCCTTGATTTCGTCGCGGAAGCTCGGCCGGATCAGCGCAATCTTCTCGCGCACGTCCTGCGCCGCGAGCTTCGAGTCGACGTTGAGGTCGAATTCGACGATCACCACCGACTGACCCTCGTAGGAGCGCGACGACAACGTCTTGATGCCGCTGATGGTGTTGACCGATTCCTCGATCTTGCGCGTGATTTCCTCCTCGACGTTCTCCGGGGCGGCGCCGGGAAACTCGGTGGTCACCACCACCACGGGGAAGTTCACGTCGGGAAACTGCTCGACCGGCAGCCGGCTGTAGGAAAACAGGCCCAACACCAGGAGCGCGGCCATCATCATGGTCGCGAAAACCGGGTTCTGGATGCTGACGCGCGTGATCCACATCGCTCGAGGGCTCCTCAGCGCGGCGCGGGCGCGGACCCGGATGCGGACTGCGCGATTCGCACTGCGGCGCCGTCGCGCAACAGGCCGAGGTTGTGGCGGACGATGACATCGCCTTCGCGCAAGCCCGCGAGCACCGGCAGGTTGCCCGCGCCGTCGCCTGCGCCGGTCTTCACGATTCGCTTGTGCAGCGTCCCGCCTTCGATCGCATACACGAAGCTCTGGCCGGCTTCCTCGCGCAGCGCGGAAGCCGGCATCGCAAGCGCGTTCTCGATACGCTCGAGGATCACGCCGCCCTGGGCGAACAATCCCGAGCGCAGTACGCTCTGCGGATTGTCGATCACCGCGTATACGGTGATGGCGCGCGATCCGGCGGTGGTGGCGGGATTGATGCGCTCGATGCGTCCGGAAAACTCGCGTTCACCGAAGCCGTCCACGCGAAACCCCACCGACTGACCGACCCTTACCTGGGCGATGTTTGCGGCGGGCACCGATGCGCCCAGTTCGAGGCGCGTCAGATCGACGACTGTGATGACCTTCCCATCGAGCGGCACGCGTTCGCCGGGCTGCGCGTGGCGCTGGGCGACGATGCCGTTCATCGGCGCCACCAGCACCGAGTCGCCCAGCGATTTCTGCGCCATCACCAGGTCCGCCTCGGCAGCGCCCAGCTTGGCGATCGCGACGTCGTAGCTGCTCTGCACGTTGTCGAACGCGTTCTGCGAGATGAAGCTCTTGTCGAGCAGCGCTTTCTGCGTGTTGCGGTTCTTCTCGGCCCAGAC
Source organism: Gammaproteobacteria bacterium (assembly GCA_041476585.1). Taxonomy (GTDB): domain Bacteria; phylum Pseudomonadota; class Gammaproteobacteria; order Burkholderiales; family SG8-39; genus JADGRQ01. The sequence continues at coordinate 33,482 of JBGOTT010000005.1, forward strand.
CAGTTGCGCCCGGGCGGCTGCGACGTCAGCGTTGCGCGCGGCGACGCGCGCCAGTACCTCGGTCTGGTCGATGCGCGCCAGCGTCTGTCCGCGCTTCACGCTCTCGCCTTCGCGCACGCTGACCTCGACCAGCTCCCCGGCGACCTTGGCCTTCAGCGTTGCCTCGTTGAGCGCGGCGAGCGTGCCGGTGAGGGGGAGGGTGCGCACCAGCGCGGCGGGCTTGAGCGTAAGCAGGTCGGCGGGCAGGAACTCGAGCGTGACCTTCTGCGCGTCGGCCGCAACGGCGGTGTCGGCAGTCTTGCTGCGCACACTCGCGATCCCGACGAACAGGGCAGAACCCGCGGCGAGCGCCAGCAACGCGAGGAGGAGTGAACGTCGTACGGAGGCAGACATGACCGGGCCTTCAGGAAGAAACCTTGCGGGCACGCGCTGGCGTTGCCGCCAGCGCATGACGGACCATCTCGAGGTGCGCGTCGAGAATGCGCTTGGCGTCGATCGCACCCGGCTGGTAATGCCCCAGCGAATTTCGCCAAAGGGCGATGAGCAGCAGCGGTGCAATCAGCAGCGTTCCGGTGTCGCGCGGATCGACTCGACGGAATTCCCCGCTCGCGATACCGCGCGCCACGATCGCCTCGAGCACCGCCTGCCCGGGTTTGACCACCTCTTCGAGGTAGAACTTCGCGATCTCGGGAAAGTTGCGCGATTCGGCGACGATCAGTTTCGGGATGCCCGAGATGCGCGTCGCCCCGATGCGCTCCCACCAGCCGTAGACCAGCAGGCGCAGCAGTTCGAACGTGCTGCCCTGGTACTGCTCGAGCACCTCGCTGCGAAATTCGGTGATCGGGGAAACCAGCCCTTCGCGCACCACCGCCTTGAACAGGTCTTCCTTGCTGGCGAAGTAAAGATAGACGGTGCCCTTGCTCACACCGGCGCGCGTGGCTACGTCGTCCAATCGCGTGCCCGCGTAGCCGCGCTCGACGAACAGATCGAGCGCTGCGGCGGAAATCTCCTCCGGGCGCGCATCCTTGCGGCGGGTCCAGCGGGGCTGCTGCCTGGGCAGTGTGGGTGCGTTCATGGCTCTGAAATAACTGACTGGTCAGTAATATATTGTACCTGATCTTTTCGCAGGTCTATAATCGGCGCATCAGCGTAGGGGTCCTGTTGTGCCGCGGTTGCCGAGCGGTGCAGCGGGTGAGAGAAACCCTTCGAACCTGAAGCGGGTAATGCCGCCGCAGGGAAGCGTTGAGCCGGCCCCGCCGCCTTCGCTCCCTTCGCTGACACGGAGCGAACCATGAACGCAAATGCAAACCCGAAGTTTCTCGCGCAGACCGCGCATGTCGACGCAGCGGCCGCCCATCCGCTGCCCAACTCGCGCAAGTTATACGTTGAGGGCTCGCGGCCCGATATCCGCGTGCCGATGCGCGAAATCAGCCAGTCGGATACGCCGGCCTCCTTCGGCGCGGAAAAGAATCCGCCCATCAACGTCTACGACACCTCGGGCCCGTATTCCGATCCGCTGGCCAGCATCGACATTCGCAACGGCCTGCCCGCCCTGCGCGCCGGATGGATCGAGGAGCGCGCAGACACCGAGGAGCTTCCCGGCCCGAGTTCGCGTTACGGGGTTGAGAGGCTGAACGATCGCGGGCTCGCCGCGCTGCGCTTCAACCTGCACCGCAAGCCGCGCCGCGCGAAGGCCGGAAAGAACGTCTCACAAATGCACTACGCGAAGCGGGGTATCGTCACGCCCGAGATGGAGTTCGTCGCGATCCGCGAGAACATGCGGCGCAACCAATATCTCGCCGAATTGAAGGCCTCCGGGCCGACGGGCAACAAGCTGGCCGAACTGATGGGCCGCCAGCATCCGGGCCAGTCGTTCGGCGCGGCGATCCCGGCCGAATGCACGCCTGAATTCGTGCGCGATGAAGTGGCGCGCGGCCGCGCGATCATCCCGCTGAACGTCAACCACCCGGAGAGCGAGCCGATGATCATCGGCCGCAACTTCCTGGTGAAAATCAACGCCAACATCGGCAACTCGGCGGTCACCTCCTCGATAGGCGAAGAAGTCGACAAGCTGACCTGGGCGATCCGCTTTGGCGCCGACAACGTGATGGACTTGTCCACCGGCAAACATATTCACGAGACGCGCGAATGGATCATCCGCAATTCGCCCGTGCCGATCGGCACCGTGCCGATCTACCAGGCGCTGGAAAAGGTCGACGGCAAGGCCGAGGACCTGACCTGGGAAATCTA
>JBGOTT010000006.1:0-35365 GCA_041476585.1 Gammaproteobacteria bacterium
AAGGCCGAGCGTGCGGCGCGCGAGGAAGCCGAAGCCAACGTCGCCACCGAGCGCAAGGCACGCACCAAAGCTGAAGCGCAAGTAGAGCTCGAGCGCCAGTCACGCACCGAAGCGGAAGCTCAAGTGGAGCTCGAGCGCCAGGAACGCGCAGAAGCCTTGAGAAACGCGCGCGAGGAAATGGAGGCGCAACTCGAAGTCGAACGCCAGGCACGCGCAGAAGGCATCAAGAAGGCACGCGAGGAAGCGGAAGCCAACGCGCGTATCGAAATCGAAACGATGATCCGGGCCGAACGCAAGGCGCGCGAAGAAGCCGAGGCCAGGTTTGAAAGCGAGCACAAGGCGCGCGAGGAGGCCGGGCGCAAGGCGCAGGCCGAACTCCAAACCAGAATCGAGGCCGAGCGCAAGGCGCGCGAGGACGCCGAAGCCAAGGCTGCCGCGGCAGCCGCGGCCAGCGCCTCCGCCGAGAAGCTGATGCGCGAAGCCGCCGAAAAGCCAACGGGCGAGGCGCACAAAGTCCGCGAACAGGCCCAAAAGATCGTGGGCACCGCACGCCTCGCGCATGCGGAGGCGGTCGCCAAGGCGCAGGCCGAGATGATGGCGCGCGTCGAGGCCGAGCAGAAGGCAATCGTCGAAACGCGAGCTCGCACGGTCGCCGTAGACCGCGCCAAGGATGAGACCGTTACGCTCGTAACGCAGGAACGCGATGCGCGCACGCGCGCCGAGCAGAAAGTCATGACCAAGCTCGCGGCCGAGATGAAGGCGCGCGAGCAAGCCGAGCTCGAAGCCGAGGCCCAGGCACGCGCCGAAGCGGAAAAGCGCCTGGAAGCGTTTGCAGCCCAGCGCGCGCTGGAGCTGGAGGCGGCTGCCGCGGCAGCCAAGAAAAGCCGGCCGCCGGTCAAATGGGGACGCATCGCGGCGATCGGGGCGATCGTATTGATTGCAACCGCACTCGGCCTGCTGCACGTCGTGCCGTTCACGGCCTATGTCGGCGACGTCGAAAAACTCCTGTCGGACCGCCTGCAGGAACCGGTCGGGGTCGGCTCTGTGCGGGTAGCGCTGTTTCCGTCGCCGCAAGTGAAGCTCGAGCGCATTACCATCGGAAAGTCGCAAGTTGCCCGAATCGGGGTGGCGACCGTTCCGATGACGATGGGGCTATTCCAGGAAAACAAACATTTCGATGAAGTACAGTTGTTTTCGGTCACCATCGATCAGGACGTCGTGCCGCGCATGGCGGGCTGGGTGCGGCCGCAAGCCGACAAACAAACGCTTCAGATCGACCGTCTCAAGTTGAACGAGGTCAAACTCACGCTGCGCGACGTCGAGTTGCCGAGCTTCGAGGCTACGATCAGCCTGGCCAAAGACGGCAGCCTCCAAAAGGCGATCCTGCGCGAGCCCAAACTAAGCGTCGAATTGACGCCCGCCAAGGATCAAGGATTACAGGGCAGTTTCGAAGCCAAGGGCTGGCGCCCGCCAGTCGGATTGGCAGTCGAGTTCAGCGAGCTGACCGGCAATGCGCTCATCACACCCGGACAGATTGTGGTCTCCAACATCGATGGCAGGCTCTACGACGGATCGATCAAGGGCGAGGCGACGATCAAATGGGGAAGCCAAATCAGTGCCGAAGCTCAATTCAATCTCAAAGGCGCCGATCTCGGGCAGTTGCTGGCGGCATTTACGCGCGAGTTCAGCGCCAGCGGCGTTCTCGAGGCCAGCGTCACGTTTGCAAGTCAAGGGCAGAAACCCGCCGAGTTGTTCGCGGCGCCGCGCGTGGCTGCGACGTTTACGCTGAACAAGGGCGCAATCAACAACGTCGATCTGGTGCGCGCGCTGAAATCGCCGAGCCGCGACGCACAACGCGGCGGCAAGACTCAATTCAACGAGATCACGGGGGAAGCACAGGCCTCGGGAAACCGAATTGCCTACCGCAACCTCAAGCTCAGTTCCGGATCGATGAACGCCAGCGGTGCCATCGACGTCTCGCCGGCTGCCGAACTATCGGGACGGATCACCGTCGTGCTGGGTACGCAAACCACCACCTTCGCACGCGGCACGCTCAACGTCGGCGGCAGCCTGAAGGACCCCCTGCTCAGTCCGTAGCAGGGAACTTTAGTTTCGGAGCTGCTTGAGCAGGTTCGTCGCCTCGTCTTGCTGCGGAAACTTTTCCTTGCTCGCCAGCAGGCGTTCCAGTTCGTCGCCGGCTTTCTTCTTGTCGCCGGACTTGAGCCACGCCTGCGCGAGATGAAAGCGAATCCCGGGTGCTTTGGGTGCTGCGGCCACCGCCTTCTGCAGCAGCTCCAGGCCGCGTGCGGTGTTGCCCTGCTCGACCAGCATCCAGCCGAGCGTATCGGCGATCGCGGCACTGTCAGGCTTCAGCTTGTACGCGTGCTCCGCGGTTGCGAGCGCGCGCGGATCCTTCAACTGCTGGTAGACCCATGCGAGGTTGTTCAGCACCAGAATGCTATCGGGCTGTTTCTGCAGCAGCCATTCATAGTGCTCGATCGCGCTCTTGTATTTGCCGCTCTTGAGGGCGGCCTCGGCCGCGTAGAGCCGCGCCACCGCATCCTCGGGCGACTGTTTCAGCCATTGCGCCAGCCGCACCTCCGCCTCGTCCGGCTTGCCCGCCTGCAAATATGCAGCGTGCAGCTTGATGGCGAGCAACCCGTTCGGGCCGATGCCGTAGGCGGTCTCATACGCCTTGGCGGCCTGCGGAAATTTCTTCTCCGCCATCAGCACATCGCCTTCGAGCATGAAACCCAGCGGAGATTTTGGGGACTGCTTCTGCGCCTGCTGCGCGACCTTCATCGCTTCTGGATAACGCCCGGCGCGCAACTCAAGGTCAACCAGCGGCACTTGCGCTTCGACAAAATCGGGTTTCAGCGCGAGCGCCTTCCTCAGCGTGCCCGCGGCAGCCGCAGGGTTGGCGTTTGCCGCCTGCGTGGTGGCGAGCCGGTAAAGGGCCACCGGCGAATTGGGCTGCTGCGCTGCGAGCTTGCCATAGGTCGCGAGCGCATTCTCCTTCTCCCCCGCGCCAAGCTGCATCGCCCCCAACGTATCGAGCACCTCGGGATTGTCGGGGCCGATCGCCTGGGCCTGCTGCGCTGCCTCGAGCGCTTTCTTCGCATCCCCTGTCTGCGCATGGAGCCGCGCCAGCATCAATAGCGGCTGCACCGAACCGGGACTCGCCGCGCGCGCACGCTCCAGCCAGCCGACCCGCTCCTCCTTGCTGGCACCAATGCGGGGGGCAAGGTTGGCAAGCGCGAGCAGCGCCTGCGCGTTTGTGCCGTCTTTCGCCAGAATCGCTTCGAACCGGCCGCGCGCAGCCTTTGGATTTTTCTCCTGCAGATCGAGTTGCGCGAGGTTCGCCGCTGCCGGCACATAGGTCGGCCGTAGTTCGAGCGCGCGCTCGAGGTACTTGCGCGCGTTCGCAGTATCCTTCTTGCCGATGTAGATCGCCGCCTTCAGGTTGTAGGTCATCGGATTGTCCGGCTGCTTCTTTTCCAGTGACTGCAGCGCCTTGAGCGCCTGGTCGTAGTTCGCTCGCTGCAGGTGCGACATGACGAGCAGGATATCGGCCTGGTATTTGTCGGAATCGAGCTCGACCGCGGATTCCAGATCGGCCAGCGCTTGGTTCGTTTCCCCCGAGGCGAGGTGGCTCAGCCCCAACCCGGTGCGCGCACCGGCGCTCTTCGGATTGAGCTTGACGGCTTTGTCGAAAAACTCGCCCGCCTTGGCGAACTCGTTGTTCTGCATGTACACCTCGCCGGCCAGCGCCAGCAGGGCGCCGTCCCCGGGGGCCTGCTTGAGCGCCGGCTGGAGCATTTCGAGCGCGCGCGGCACCTGGCCGCTCTTTGCGAGCGACGAGATCAGAAGCTTGCGCGCGTACAGGTTGTCCGGCGCACGGTCGATGACGCGTGCAAGAGAGGCCTGCGCCTGGGCATGCGAACCCAGCGCAACATTGACTGCGCCCGCGAGCAGCATGCTGGGCAGGTGGTCAGGCGCCACCTTCAGCACCTTCTGCACCTCTTCAAGCGCAGCGGCGTAATTGTTCTTGCGAAACTCGATCAGCGCCAACATGTAGCTGGTCATCAGGTTGCCGGGAGAGATTTTGCGTATCTGATCGACCTGCTTGCGCGCCTCGTCTAAGTTGCCAGCGGCGATCTGCAGCGACGCCGTGTTCAACCGGGCCGAAATGTTGTCTGGCTTCAATTCGAGGACTTTCTGGTAGGCGGCCGCCGCGGCCTCAGAACTGCCCATCATCCGGGCGAGGTCGCCCTTCATGAGCCACGCATCGACGCTCTTCGGCGCACTCGCGAGCGCGCGCTCGATCAGGCGGGTCGCATCGTCGAACTTCTTCTCGCTCACCGCGAGCCGTGCCTGCCCGAGCAGCGCATCGGCGAATTCAGGCTGTTTGACAAGCGCCTGATCGAACAACTCGCGTGCCTCCTTGTTGCGTCCGAGCCCGAGCGATGCCAGCGCGCGCAGCGTCAGGATTTCGGCCTGCGCCGCGTTGCCGGCCTCGCCTTCGATGCGGGCCTGGTCGAGAACCTTCTGGAATTGCCCCTGCATCAGCAGCGACTTGCTCAGAGGCGGGATCACCTTCACCGGGTCGTAGCGAAGCTCCAGCGCCCTCTGCAGTTCCTTTTCGGCGGACCTGAAATCTCCGGTGTCGACGTAGGTCACCCCCAATAGATAGCGGGCGTCCGCGTTGTCAGGAGATTTTTGCAGCAGATTCTTCAGTTGGATGGTCGCGGCCGCGTAGTCTGCCTTTTCGCGCTGCTGCCGCGCGTCGGTCAGCAGCTTTTCAGGACTTCCGCCTCTCTCCCCGCACCCGCCGGAGAGCAGCGCGATAATGAGAAGCGCAACGACGCGCAGCCCACCGCTCTGGGCAATTTTCGATCCGATCATGCTTTTCTCCGCTTCTTCGCGCGCGGCGGCCGGATGGCCGGGCACGGTGTGTTCCTGTAACTACTGTCGCAGTGTCGACAGATTCGACAGGAATCCTACACCCGACTCAGCCCGGCTGGGCGAACCCGAGCACCCTGCCCGACGCGTCAGACTTTAGCGACCGTGCCGAGCCGTGATGCTGGCGCTCGAAGTAACCAGCCCGAAACCCCAGGCAATACTCGTCGATACCGATCAGGGCCAACTTAGAGGGTGTCTTGCCACGCCGCCGCGAAGATTCGCCATCGACAAAACCCTTCGCGTGGTCGAGCGACCAGCCGTTCTTTTCAGCCAATACCTTGAACTTTTCCCTGGATAATACGTTCACAGTTCCTCCCGTTTCGTCCTAAGGGGAAAGTCAGCAATTTGCGGGCCAGGTCGAGGGCGTTTCCAGGAAACCCCGGAAAGCGTTGCTGCACGCGTGAACGGCTTTCTGTGCTTGCTCACGCTGCGGCGGTAAAAACAGCGCCGAGCGCGTCGGTGAGTCGGTGGCGCGTCAGTCCTCGCCTGCCTTGACGGCAATCGACTGCTTGAGGCCGTGGCGCTCGATCAGGTTGTACAAGGTCGGGCGACTGACGCCGAGCAGTTCCGCCGCCTTGCCGACGTTGCCTTCGACCCGGCTCATGACCTTTGTGATCGCCTTGCGCTCAGCCTCGTCGCGCACCTGCCGCAGGTTGACCGGTTCAGGTGCCTTCACGGGTGCCGGCAGGCCCAGATCCTCCGCGCTGATCTGCGGTCCTTCGGCCATGATGACCGCTCGCTTGATGCAGTTCTCCATCTCGCGCACGTTTCCCGGCCACGGAAAAGCTTCGATGGCATCGATCGCGTCCGGCTTGAAACCCAGCAGCGAACGCCCCTCCTGGCGGCTGAATTTCGCGATAAAGGCGTGCGCGAGCAGCGCCGCATCTCCGTGCCGCTCCCGCAGGGGCGGTATCGTGAGCACCACCTCGCTCACGCGGTAGTACAGATCCTCCCGGAAGCGGCCCTCTCCGATCAGTTTTTTCAGGTTCTGGTGCGTCGCACAGACGATACGTACGTCCACCGGGATCTCTTCGCGCCCGCCGATGCGTTCCACCACCCGCTCCTGGAGAAAACGCAGCAGCTTGGACTGCAGCGCAAGCGGCAGATCCCCCATCTCATCGAGCAGAAACGTGCCCCCGGCTGCGAGTTCGATCTTGCCGCGAGTCTGCTTGTTTGCGCCTGTGTAGGCCCCCTTCTCATAACCGAAGAGCTCTGCCTCCAACAAGTTCTCGGGGATCGCCGCGCAGTTGATCGCTACGAAACGCTTGCCCGCGCGCGGGCTTGAATCATGCAATGCCCTTGCCAGCAGTTCCTTGCCAGTGCCGGACTCGCCCAGCAGCAGCACAGTGGCGTCCGAGGGCGCAAGCTTCTCCACGCTGCGGCACAGTTTGAGCATCTGCGGATCGCGCGTGAGAATGCCGTGCATCGGTGATTCCTGCGATTGCTGCAGGCGGCGGTTCTCGTGTTGCAGCGCATGCAAGCGGAACGCCCGCGCCACGACCAACCCGAGAACCTCCGGATCGAACGGCTTCTGGTAGAAGTCATAGGCCCCCATGCCTACCGCTTTCACCGCGTTCGCGCGATCCTGGTTGCCGGTCACCAGAATGACCTTGGTGTCGGGTGCAAGCGCCAGGATCTGTTCCAGCGTGGCGAGCCCTTCTGACGCTCCGTCCGGATCCGGCGGCAGGCCGAGATCCAGAGTCACCACCGCAGGCTCGTGGCGCCGCAATTGGGCCAGCGCGCTTTCGCGATCCCCGGCCACCAACGTCTCGTACGCGTCGAAGCTCCAGCGCATCTGCTTTTGCAGGCCCGGATCGTCTTCGACGATCAACATGGTTTCCTCGTGTTTGCTCACCCGCGCCCTCCCGCAGCAACGCTCATCTCGATCGCGCGCTCAGGGACATGAAGCGGCAGCACGACGCGGAAGGTGGTGCCCTGGGCCTCGCGGCTCTCCACTTCGATCCGGCCGCCGAGTTCCCTCACATACTGCCGAGCCTCGTAGGTGCCGATTCCCATCCCGGCCGACTTGGTCGACTCAAACGGCTTGTAAAGACGGTAGCGCATGAACTGCTCGCTCATGCCGCAGCCTTCATCGGCAATCTCGATGATCGCGGAACCGCCGTCTCGCAGTAGCTGCACCATCACCTTCCCCTCCGGGGGGCTGGCTTCGATGGCGTTCTGGATCAAGTGGCCGATCACGCGCTCGAGACGCGCGCGGTGGGCGATCACGCTCGCCACGCCACCGCCTGCCTTGAGCCGCGGAGCGGGTTTGAGGTCGGCGCGCGCAGCCACCGCCTGCCGCAGCAGGTCATCGAGCTCTACCGGGGCCGGGGGCTCCAGCGTGTAGCCGCCCCGCAACTGGAACAGCAGCCGCTTCATTTTTTCCACCGAGTGAGCCACCGTTTCGACCATGTCGTCCTGAAACGCAGGCTTGTGCTTGTGTTTGTCCGCGTTCGAAAGCAACAACGAGAGTTGCGACACCAGGTTCTTGAGATCGTGTACGACAAACGCAGACATGCGGTTGAAGTACTCGAACTGACGCGCCACCAGCAGCGCCTTTGTCGCTTCCAGTTCGGCCAGGTAGCTTGCCGCTTGCCGACCCGCAATCTTCAAGAGGTCGTTCACCTCCCAGTCGACCTTGATCTTACCCCTCGAACCGGCCAGAACGATAAAGCCCAGCAGCCGCTCGTGGAGAATCAGCGGCACCACCAACCAGGCGCGCGGGATTGAACGCAGCCAATCGGGGATCTCCAGCCCCTCATAGAACTCGGGCTGGGTCGCTTGCTCCTCAAGGTTGATGACCCACTGGCGTTTCTCGAGGAACTGGCTCAACCGGCTGTCGGACTGCTCGGTTCCTTTCGCGGCCGGCATGTTCCAATGGGCGACCTGCTCGAAAGCCCTTGCGTCCTGGGACAGCCACAGCGCCCCGCCCGGGCTATCCACCAACTCGGCGATCGCCTGAATGGAGCTCTCGCGCAATCGCACCCCCGGCTCACCCTCGGACAGGGTGCGGGTAAAACGCAACCACTCCTCACGGTAATCGTAGTGGTAGCTGAAGAAGTTCTTGCTGAGGAATACTTTGAGCCGCGCGCGCAGCGTGCCGGAAAAGAACATGGCGAAGAGCAGCAGCATGGCGCCGAATAGAAACGTCACCTGCAGGAAAGCCCCCCAACTGCCGCCGAAGTAGCGGATGTAATATCCCGCAGCCGCCATGACCAGCAGGTACCCCGCGGCGCCGAGCATCGTCGTGGAGTGGAACAGGATGCCACGCGAGACGAAGATGTCGAGGGACCACTTCGGGTTGCGGGCAGTCGCCAGCGCGAGCAGCGGAACAACCAACGCATTGACCACGCCGCGCGCGGTCCAGATGTCGTCGTTTACGCGCCGGAACAACAGGGATTCGGAGTACAGGTAGAAGTCGCAGGCGAACATTCCACCGAGCCCAAGGCACAGGTACTTGATCCCCCAGCGTTGCTGCGGATGCACGTTGCGGTAAAGCTGCTCGACCAGCACCATGCCGAGCACCGCCAGCATCAGGCGGCTCATTATCTCAAATGTCTTCGTCTGGGTGGGCGACACGATGCTCGAATACACGGTCACGGCCAGGACCACACCGCAAAATGCGGCGATGCCCGCCGCGGCCATCCGCAGAGGACCTACTTTTTTCCGGGAGTACCCGATCAGCACCAACAGAAAAGCGAGCCAGACCGCGCTGCGCAGGATCTCGAGTACATCCACGGCAAGCATCGCGGTATTCGGCCGCGTAGCCGAATACGCCGTCACAGCCGCCCAGGCTGCGGTCGCCAGACTGGCCGCGGTGAGCAGCACGCCCTGCAGGCGCCCGCGCCAACTCGTCACCAACAACAGCGAGAAAAAAATAAACGCCGCTGCGGCAGCGGCGTAACTGATCGTCCCGATCGGTATTGCCATCGGTTGTGTCCGTCCCGCCCCGGGGCTAACCAGCCGTCATCTTGCTCCCTTGCCCCACAACACGACCTCCACGGTGTCGATCAGGATTATGAGGTCGAGGAACAGACAGTGATTCTTCACGTAGTAGAGGTCATACTGAAGCTTCTCGATGGAATCGTCAATCGACGCGCCGTAAGGGTAGCGCACCTGTGACCAGCCGGTAATCCCCGGCTTGACGCTGTGGCGAAGGGAGTAATAAGGAATCTGTTTCTCGAGCTGGTCGACGAAAAACGGTCGCTCCGGGCGCGGACCGATAAAGCTCATTTCGCCTTTGAAGACGTTGATGATCTGCGGCAGTTCGTCGATCCGCAGCTTGCGGATCGCCCGCCCGACCCGCGTGGTGCGCTCGTCGTTGGCAGTGGCCCAGCATGGGGTTCCGTCACCCTCCGCATCGTTGTTCATGCTGCGCAATTTGTAGATCGTGAAAACCCGCCCGCCCTGTCCGACCCGCTGCTGCCGGTAAAACACGGGCGACCCGCTTTCGAGGAAAATGCAAAGCGCTGTTATAAGCAGGACCGGAAGGGTGAGCACGAGGAGCGCAGTGCTCGCAATCAAATCAAACAGGCGCTTCACCAAAGACCTGAGCAAACCCTGGCTGAATCCATCCCCGAGAACCATCCAGCTCGCGTTGATCGACTCCAGCAGCACTTGCCGATATTCGCGTTCGATATAGGTCGGCAACTCGCTGATCTTGACCCCTTTCAACCTGCACTCCAGCAACTCTTTCAGCGGCAGCCCGCCGCCGCGCCGTTCACGTACCGCAATCACGATATCATCGATCGCGTATTTTTCGACCACCGACATCAGCGACTCGCCCGGTTCCGTCGGAAGGATTCGGGGCAATGGAACATAGTGTTTGGCGGGCTCGGGCTGGAGCGAGACAAAACCGACCACCTCATGATTCGGGTTTCCCTCGGCAAGCTCCGCGAGCCGCATGACCCTGGACCCGGTGCCGAGCACCAGCACCCGTGGCCTGAACGCGCGCAGGCGGCTCCATTTGTAAAATGCGCCACGCACCAGGACGCTTCCAACCAGCGCCACGGTCATGGTGGTAGCGACCGCGTCGGCGGACAAATGAAGCGATGGCACCAGATACGACACCAGGCGTGCAAGCGCGTAACCAAGCGCGAAGGCGGCAACCAGGCGCACCAGAACGGACTGAATGTCCCCCCAATACTCTGGCTGGTACAGGCCCATGATGGTGATGACCATCAGCATCCCAACCGTGAACGCAGCCGCTTGCGGCGGCCCGTATCTCCCGAAACCGGGGAACGCCGCCCCCGGCTCGAACAGTTGGAGAGAAATGCCGATATAGGCGGAAAGCAGCAGCAGCAGCGCTTCCAAGCCTGCAAGAAGAATCAATTTTCGGGGAACGTAATGGCTGAATAGTCGAATCATGGTTTCCAGTCTTCTGCAATGCGCGTGCCAACGGGAGGCGGCTAGACAGCTCCTGCATAAGAATTTTAGAATCATCATCTTGATGATTCATTACGATTGGCCCCAAGGCCTCTCAATGCTTGAAGCTCAACGTTCTCGTCGATTCGATGACATGGCATGGCGAAATTTCGCGTGTCGGTTTTCTTGACAGCAGAGCGCGGTCGGATTTCACACAGAGTGCTCAATCGTTTGGCTCCAAGTCGTAGCCGACGACGCGAGATTCTTTCCCAACGCATTGAATTTAGATTGGAATCGAACGGATCGGAGATCCCCGCGCGCGCCCCGGGACTGCGGGACCCCAGCCTGAGTTACTTGTCGGAAAATTTAACGCCGAACTTGAGGCCGAATTGCAACTGCCTGAAACTACGCACTAATTTTTTTTGGCATGGCACTTGCTTAGGGTGAGGAAGAGATATTCGCTTATGAAGATCCGTCGCCTTGCTGGGTGGCGGCATTGAGGTTCAGGAGACGGCGATCATGCTTAAGAGTGCCATTGGATCATGGGGTTGGAAACGAAAATGCGTACTGGCATTGGGATTCCTTGTCAGTACGGGTGCTTGGGCTACTCCCGATTTTCACGCTGATTTCAACAACGGTTGGGTCATCGGAGGTTTGGACTCCGAGATCGAAGTCGACGGCAGTCCGTGGACCAAGTTCCTCGCCGTTCCCGTGGACGGTTTAACGACAACCCAAACACCGTTGACGCTTACAGAATCCCTGAAACTCACTAGCGGTAAAAATCTGATCTCCTGGCCGGAGAGGATCGTCGGCCCCACGGGTTGGGCGTGGGCGAGTACAAACAGCATTCCCACTGCGAACGACCCGTTAATCCAAATCGAAGTCATCACGGACAGCGGCAATATAGATAATACTTGTAATATTGGGCCTTCGACTGACGTCCTGACCTGCGGTTTTACCCTTGTCTCGGACACGCTCCTTGAATTCAACTTCGACTTAGCCCTCCCCGGTGGTACCACCGCATTTTGGCTCGATCCCACTAGTGCTGTGTTCATCACCATCACCAAGTCTCTGATCTGTACCCCGAATCTCGGACAGGAGGCGCGTTGCTTTGGTCCGATCGAGATCCAGGAAAACCCCGCACCCGAACCCGGCACGCTGCTGCTGTTGGCGGGTGGATTGGCGGCCTTGGGCGGCCTCCGGCGCCGGCGCTACAGCTAAGCTCGAAGCGCGCTGCGTCAGGCGCAGTCGCGGGCCAGGACGGGGTCTCCTCCTCCTGGCCTTTTCTTTTTCACAGGCGCCAGACCGTAATCCCGGCCTGCTGCAACGCTTGCAAGTCGAACTTGCCCTTGACGTCGATGAAGCAGCCCTGCCCGACCACCTTCGTCAGATAGTCGGTGATCGGTTTGCCGATGAACTGCCGGTGCGCGACCGCGACCACGATCGCGTCGGCCCGCGGCAATGTGTCCCATGGCTCGAGTTCGAGACCGTATTCGTGGCGCGCCTCTTCGGCGTCGGACACCGGATCATGGACGTGAACATCGATGCCGTAGGACTTCAATTCGTGAATTACGTCGATTACCCGCGTATTGCGGATGTCTGGACAGTCTTCCTTGAAGGTCAGCCCCAGTACGTTGACCTTCGCGCCCTTGACCGGTGAGCCCTTGCGGATCATGTGCTTGACGGTCTGCTCGGCAATGAACTTGCCCATGCCGTCATTGATGCGCCGCCCGGCCAGGATCACTTGCGGGTGATAGCCGACCATGTCGGCCTTGTGGGTCAGGTAATACGGATCGACGCCGATGCAGTGGCCGCCGACCAGGCCAGGCCGGAACGGCAGGAAATTCCACTTGGTGCCGGCCGCCTGCAGCACCTCGATCGTGTCGATGCCGATCTTGTCGAACAGGATCGCAAGTTCGTTCATCAATGCGATGTTGAGGTCACGCTGGGTGTTCTCGATCACCTTGGCAGCCTCGGCGACCTTGATGCTGGATGCGCGGTGCACCCCGGCGGTGACGATGCTTTCGTAGAGCACTGCGACTTTCTCGAGCGTTTCAGCGTCGTCACCCGAGACGACTTTCAGGATCTTGGTGAGCGTGTGCTCCTTGTCGCCCGGATTGATGCGCTCGGGCGAGTAGCCGACGTGAAAGTCCGTTTTCCAGCGCATGTTCGAGAATTTCTCGAGAATCGGAATGCACACCTCCTCGGTCGCGCCGGGATAGACCGTCGATTCGTACACCACGGTTGCGCCGCGCTTCAGGTGCCTGCCGACCGATTCGCTCGCGCCGGCGAGCGGGCCGAAATCGGGCTGGTGCGCGGTATCGACCGGTGTCGGCACCGCGACAACGAGATAATCGGCTTGCGCAAGCGCTGCCGGATCGGTGGTCACGGTCAACTGCCCAGCGGCGCGCAGGTCTTCACCCGACACCTCGCCGGTCGGATCGACGAACCGGCGATAACTCTCGATCTTGGCTTTCGACAGGTCGAAACCGATGGTCTTGCGCTTCCTGCCGAACTCGACGGCGAGCGGCAAGCCCACATATCCGAGACCGACGACTGCGACGATGGTCATGATTTTCCGTTCAGGTTCTTGTGACAAACGGATAATATCGCACCCCATGAAGCCCGCGCGCCTGGTGTGCCTCGCCGCGAGCGTCGTTGTGCTGGCGGCGCCGGCGCGCGGCGCCGAGCTGACGCAAACCATCGAGCGTATCAAGCCGTCGGTGGTCGGCGTGGGCACCTTCCTCAAGACGCGGGCTCCGTCGATCCAGTTTGCCGCGACCGGGTTCGTCGTAGGTGATGGCCGACATGTCGTCACCAACGCTCATGCCGTTGCCAGGCCGCTCGACACGGCGAAACTGGAAATCGCGATCGTGCTGGTTTCCAGGGACGGCGAACCGCAGCCGCGTGAAGCCGAGCTGGTGGCGACCGACAACGAGCATGATCTCGCGCTCCTGCGAATCCGTGGCGATCCGCTGCCTGCGTTGAAGCTCGGCGACTCTTCCAGCGTGCGCGAAGGCCGGATGCTCGCATTTACCGGTTTCCCCATCGGCATGGTGCTGGGCTTTCATCCGGCGACGCACCGCGCAATGGTGGCTGCGATCACGCCGATCGTGCGCCCCGGTATCACCGCCAAAGACCTGACCGCGCGGATGATCAGCCGCACGCGCGAGCCGGTCTACCGCGTGTTCCAGCTCGACGGCACCGCCTATCCGGGCAACAGCGGCAGCCCACTCTACGACCCCGAAGACGGTACCGTGTACGGAATCATCAACAGCGTGTTCGTGCAAGGCACGCGCGAGAGCGCGATCAGCCGCCCGAGCGGAATCACTTACTCGATCCCGAGCAGGTTCATGCGCGAATTCCTGCAGCGGGAAAAAACTCCCGGGATCGAATGACCGGAACGCCGGCGATACCGCCCTATCTCGAACCCTGCCGGGCCAGATAGGCGAGATAGGTCTGGCGCAGCACGTCGGCGGTCACTTCCGCCGGATTCTCCAAGCCGGCATCGTTGGCCGCACGCGCAATCAACCCCTCCAGCTCCGCTCCGGAAAGCGTTGCGCCTTGTGTGCCGGTCGGCGGCGGCCGGCCGCTGAGCAGCGCGGCGATGGCCGGCCGGCTGTCGGGCGACGCGGCCGCCAATAGCGCATCTACCTCCGGACCTGAGAGCTCGCGCGGCAGACGCGTAACAGTCTGCGTCAGGCGCGGGGTATGAGCGTCAACCGCCGAAGTCAGAGCCTCGGCCATTGCGCCCGGGGTAATGGCGATCTGAATGATCGGCTGCATAACCGGCGCCGGCTGCGGAACTCCCGAGCGCTTGAAGAATTCGAAGAACCACACGGCGAACAGGCCGAGCACGCCGGAGCCGGCAATACCGAGCAACGCATCGCGCGTGTAATCGGGGCGCAGTGCGCGATCCGGCGTCGAGGGTTGGCTCAGGACATTCACCTTTGGACCTGCCCGCTTTCTTTCAATTTCGAGTTGCGCCAGGCGCTCGCTGCTCGAGTTGTAGGACTCCTCCAGTCGGCGCAACTCGTTGACCAGCGCGGTGTGCTCGGCGAACCGCGCCGTGAATTCCTGACCTCCCCGCTTGCGGACCGCAAGTTCCTGCTGCAAGCGCACCGTTGTTTGTTGCGCGCTTGCCAGTTCCTCCTCCGCGACCTGCAATGCCTGTTGCGCGCTCCTTTGCCGCTCCTGTTCGATCTGCTGTTCGAGCCGGCTCAGGTTGGCGCGCAATGCTCTGTACTTGGGATCGATCGCCAGATACTGGGGGCCGTAGTCGTTCTCGGCATCCTTCATCTTGTCGCGCAGTTCGACCGCGCGCTGCTCCAGGCTGGCAATCATCGCCTTGTCTTCCGGTCGCACCAGCATCTTGCCGGCGGCCACGTTGTCACGCATCGCATTGAAGCGGGCTTCGGCTTTGACCTCGCTACTGCGCGCCTCGTTCAAGGCGGTATTGAGGCCTTTGAGCTGGGCCATTGCCTGATTTTCTTCGCGCTCCAGCGAAACAATGTCAAACTTGCTTCGGAATCCTTCCAATTCCTGGCGTTTGGCCGCGAGGTTTTGCCGCAGTTCCTGGACCGCGCCGCGCATCTCCTTCAAGGCTGCGGCGGAGGTCTGGTCGTAGCCGTCGACGGCGCTCTGCCGGTAGGCGTCCATCCATGCGCCGAGAATGCGCGGGAGCAGTTCGCGCTCGCCACCCTCGGCGCGCAGTTCGATGACATTGGTACCGGGCACCGGTTCGGCGCTCAACATGCCCTGCAGCGCGACCACCGAGCCCATCGCCCCGGGATCCGAGGCGTTGAGCCGCTGCACGAGTTCCTCGAGGAGCCTCCGGCTGGTCAGCGCCTGCGCTGCGGTGAGTAGATTTGGGGGGTCTTCGGCCTTGGCGTCCTGGCGCAGTTGACCCGGGGGCGGCGCGGTCTGCAGCCGGGTGCTCACTTGCGGGGACTCGATCTGCAGGCGTGCGCTGCTCAGGTATACCGCCGGACGCGAATAGACGTACGCAAGGCTAGCAAGGCAGGCGATGCCGAACACCGGAAGGAAGATCCAGGCTCTGAGGTTGAATGCATTCACAACGGCTGGATTTGCGCTTGCGTGCTGCACGACATCATTCCCGATGCCGTCGGTGCATCGCGCCGACGGTCAGGATTCTACGACCAAAGAAGGACCGCGCGGGACAATCAGCCTTGCGTGCGCTTCAGCCGCAGCAGGATCGGCGAAGGCTCGACGATTCCGGCCTCGTAAGGATGGCTGGTCTTGTTGTAGAGGTTGGAGATTTTCTGAACGTAGTTGCGCGTTTCCGGATACGGCGGGATGCCGCGATATTTCTCGACGGCCCGCTCTCCCGCGTTATAGGCCGCGGCCACCAGATGCACGTCGCCTTCGAAAAACGCCAGTAGCCAGCGCAGGTAGGCGAGTCCGCCTTTGATGTTTTCCGCCGGGTTGAACACCTGCTTGACGCCAAAGCGTGCCGCCGTTTCCGGTATCAGCTGCATCAGCCCTTGCGCGTTCTTCGGCGACTGCGCCGCGGGATTGAACGCCGATTCGACCCGGATCACGGCCAGCGCAAACTGCGGGTCGACTGCGTACTGCGGCGCGAGGCGGTGCACCAGCTGCTCGATTTCGGTCTGGTCGCGCGGCGGCTCGCCCGATTCGTCCTCGGTCGCCACCACCGGGTCCGGGAACATGCAGGACGGCAACTGCGTCTCGGGTTTCTGGACCACATACAGAAGCAGCTTGGCAGCGTGCGCGTGCCCTTGGTTGGCCGCCATGGTGAACAGCGCCGCAGCCACGCCGTCGTCCCGCTGCACGCCCCTGCCGTTGGCATATACCCAGCCGAGCTTGAACTGGGCATCCGCATAGCCCTGCCGCGCAGCCAGACAGTACAGCCGGTTCGCCTTCTGGAAGTCCTTCGCGACGCCTTCGGCGTGCTCATACCTAACCGCCAGTTCGGTCCGCGCCATCGGATCGCCTTGGGCTGCGGCGGCTTCAAGCTTGGCCAGATGGGCATCCAGTTCGTCCGCCCACAAGCCGGTCGCGGACACTGAAAGCACAATCGCCGCGAGCAGCGGTATCCGTCGTTTCATCGCCATCCCTGGATAAGAATCCTCAGCCTTAATTCGAAAAGCAAATTCCGCGCCTATACGCTATCTAGTTGATTCTACGCGTCCGCGTCCTCGAAACCGCGGGAATTCAAGACCCGATTGTAAAGTTTTTCGACACTTCTGTCGGCGACGCCGTCAGCCGCGGCCGTACATGTCCCCGAACCTCACGATGTCGTCCTCTTCGAGGTAGTGCCCGCTCTGGATTTCGATGATCTGGAGGGGGATCCTGCCCGGGTTTTCGAGCCGGTGGCGATGAGTCTTAGGGATGTAGGTGGACTGGTTCTCTTCGAGAAAGATCTCCTGGTCGCCGTTCACGATCTTCGCGGTCCCGGCGATGACCACCCAATGCTCCGAGCGGTGATAGTGCATCTGCAGGGACAGCTTTGCCCCCGGATTCACCATGATGCGCTTGATCTTGTAGTGGAAGCCTTCTTCGAGGATCGTGTAGGTGCCCCAGGGGCGCGCCACCGTCAGGTGGGTCTCGGTCAGGTTGCGGTGCCGTTCGCGCACTTGCGACACGAGCTGCTTGAGGTCCGCAGCCTGGCCGCGCGGGCACACCAGCGTGGCATCGCGCGTCTGCACCACAGCGATGTTCTCCAGCCCCAGCACGGCGAGCACGCCGTGCTCGCTCCACAGCAGATTGTCGCGGCTGTCGACCGCCACCACCTCGCCTTGGATCATGTTGCCGTCGGCATCCTTGGCGCGCTGCTCGTAGAGCGCGTCCCAACTGCCGAGGTCGCTCCAACCCATGTCCACCGGGATCAACGCGATATTGTCCGCGTGCTCGAGCACCCCGTAGTCGATCGAGATCTCGGGCAATCCGCGATACAGCTCGGCGGAGGCAGCCCCGCCGCTCTCCGCGAGCCGAGGCAGCGCAGCGAACAGCGCCGGCTGCAGGCGCTCCAGCATGGCGATGAACCGGTCGGCGCGAAACACGAACATGCCGCCGTTCCAGTAATAGTTGCCGTTCTTGAGGAGTTCGATCGCCTGTTGGAGGCCGGGCTTTTCGACGAAACGTTTCACCCGCCGCACCCGGGGATCGAGTTTCAGCGGCTCGCCCGCCTCGATGTAGCCATAGCCCGTCGCCGGCCCGGTGGGCTGCATGCCGAACAGCGCGATGTAGCCCGCATCTGCTGCAGCTTCCGCGGCAGCCCAGGCGTCGCAAAACGACGCGGCGTCCGCGACCGCATGATCGGAGGAAAACACTCCGATCAATGCATCCGGCGCCTGCCGGGCGATCCGCGCTACCGCCCATGCGATCGCAGGCAACGTGTTCCGACTCAGCGGCTCCGCCAGCACACCCTCGGCAAGCCGTGGATCGATCGCGTGCAACTGGCCGGTGACTTCGAAACGGTGATCGGCATGCGACACCGTGATCACGTGCGCGGCATCGACCATCGGCGCGAGCCTGCGCGCGGTCTGCTGCAACAGCGTCTCGGCGCCGTTCAGCGCCAGCAACTGCTTCGGCATCGTAGCGCGCGACAACGGCCACAGCCGGGTTCCGGACCCGCCCGCAAGAATGACAGCGAAGCGACGATCGCTGGCTGGTGACGCCGACCGATTCTCGAGATTCGCCAAGGGAAAATCCATAAGGTAAATCTAGTGGATAAGCGCTTGAAGATTAACAATTTATTTTACCACCCGCACACTCGACGAAATGTACAGGGGGGGCGCTGCAGCCGAAATTTACTATTATCTTGCGCTGTCGCAAGGTATTTGAAATAATTTCACAATGAGTGAGTTTGTTTCATCGGGCGAGTTCTCCAGGTCATCGAAGCTGTCGGATCAGCGCATCCGTCAGCTGCTTGCGGCCGGAAAAATCGCCGGCGCGTTTCGCGTCGGCGGTCGCTGGGTGATTCCGTCCCATGCGAGCATCACTCGCACGCCCGCAGGGCGCCCCGTGCGTGCGCGCGCGAGCGTTCTCAAGCGCGCGGCAAAGGCGTGCGAAGCGGCGCTCGGGAAGGCCGGAGTGCGCGCGCTGGTCGTGGGTTCGCTCGCCTACGGCGGGGTGCGGCCGGAGTCCGACCTCGATCTGCTGATCGTCTCCTGCGCCGGCTGGAAATGGAGCGAGATCCATGCGATCGCGCTGGATGCGGCAAGACCTTATGGCGTTCCGGTCGATGTGATCTTCGCTGATACGCTCCCTCCTGCGGTGAAGGCGGTCATGCTGAAGGACGCGAGGCGTGCCAGCGTCCTTTGAAGATCACCTGCCGGTCATCGAGGAACTGGTGGTCGATGTCCGGCGCATGGAGCAAGGCGAGAAGCGCTTTTCCCGGCGCTCCGGGACGACAGACTACGAACGTGAACTCAGGCTCGCAGGCTTGGCACAACGCGTTGCGCAGGGCTATTCGGTCATGGAAGGCGTGCTGGCTTTCGTAGCCCGGCGCATCGATCGCGCGACGATCGCGGGCGAAGACTGGCATAAGAGGCTGATCCTGAGGTCGTCGCAGCCGCTCGACGCCCCGCGGCGCGGGGCAGTCGTCTCCGCAGCGCTTGCAGACGAACTGCTCGAACTGTGCCAGTTCAGGCACGTCGTGAGAAGCGTCTATCCGACCAGGCTCGACGAAGCACGGGTGCGGGAAAACCTCGAGCGCCTCATCCGTGCCGCGAAAATGTTTCGCGTTGAGTGCACGGCATTCGCCGCCACACTGCACTCAACAAAGAAGACTGTCAGGCCCCGCGCCCGGCCCCGACGGTAGCGCCTTGCGATTCGACATCGGCATCAGCGGCGTCCTTCGTTGATGAGCTTGCGGATGTTCACGCGGTCGATCGCCCACTTCTCACGCAACGCGCGGATATGCTTTGCGGCGGCGGCGCGCTTGTCCGTCGCCGGCGTCTTCACCGGTACGATCCGCGCGACCACCTTGCCGCGTCGGGTGATCAACACCTCGGAACCGGCCTCGACGCGCCCGACAATCTCCGGGAGGCGCGCCTTGGCATCGTAGATTCCTACTCGTTCCATTCGGATTCTCCTGACTAGCCGGTCAGATTATGCCGGCGAGGCTGCGGCGCGAAAAGCTCGCAATCGACAAGGATGCACGCATGACGGTGCGTAGGTGGAACAATTATTCCTTTAGTGTTGCTTGTATTTCTCTTATAAAAACTGCACATTGGCATTATTGTCAATCCACCGTTTGCGCGAGGAATTCATGAGCGGCCAAACCATAGACACCGCAATGGCAAGACGCATGGTCGAGGCGGCTGCCATTCGTGGCGCGTCCATCATCGGCCGGCCCGGCGGCTGGGCCGTGATGCTCAAGCTTGGCAGGGCTGAAAAGCCGCTTGGAACCCAGCGCACCGACAAGCCGCGTGTATGGCGCAGCCTCGATCGCTGCATTCTCTATCTGAAGAACGAACTGCACATCGCCCGCTTCGACATGCTCGACGCGACCAACCACAGCGACGCTGCGATCACGGGCGGCAAAGCGCGCAGCGACGCATCAGAACGACTGCGCCGCGCCCACCAAGCGGCCGCGCATGACAAGTGGTTCCGGGAGCAGGTAGCGCAGGGCGTCAAGGAGGCCGATGACCCGAACACCCGATGGGTGACGAATGACGAAGCGAAAGCGGGCTGGGCTGCGAAGCGGGCCGATCTGGTTAAACGCGCCAAAGGTCGCGCCGCTTGAAGCTGGTATGGCTGCCCAGGGCGATCGCGGACCGTGATGCGCAACTCGACTATATCGCCCGAGACAAACCGAAAACGGCCATCGAGCAGGGCGACCGGATTGAAAAGCAGATCAGCCAGTTGATCGAACAGCCGGAAATGGGACGCACGGGCCGCAAGCAGAGCACGCGCGAGCTGGTGATCAGCCGCACCTCGTTGATCGTAATTTATCGAATCAAGGGCAAGCGGATCGAGCTGATGCGCGTGTTGCATGGCGCGCAGCAGTGGCCTCGCGGGTCTTATTGACATCTGCGCAGGATATCGCTCACACCGGGTCGAACCATGACGATGAATCTTTCCACACTCGCAACGCTTTACGCGCGAGCGAAGCCCAACAGAATTCACGTCGCCTTGCCGCTGCTGATCATGGCCGTGCTGTACTGGCTTTCCTCGCTGCCCGGCACGCCGCTGCCCGATGACCCCGAGATCTACGCGTTGTTCTACTGGGTGCCGCCCTCGGTGCAGAACGCTTTGCACGTTCCCGCCTACGCGGCTCTCGGGTGGGCATGGCGCTGGGCGCTCGAGGCTTGGCTGCGCGCGTCGAGTGCGCGGATGACCGGCGCGCTTGCAATCGCTTCGCTCTACGGCGTGTTCGACGAATGGCACCAGTCTTTCGTGCCGGGGCGCTATGCGTCGCTCACCGACGTGGCGCTCGATGTGGCAGGTGCTGTGCTCGGCGTCTGGCTCGCAGCCTGGATGAGTCGTCATGC
Source organism: Gammaproteobacteria bacterium (assembly GCA_041476585.1). GTDB lineage: Bacteria > Pseudomonadota > Gammaproteobacteria > Burkholderiales > SG8-39 > JADGRQ01. The sequence continues at coordinate 20,808 of JBGOTT010000006.1, forward strand.
GGTGAGCAGCGCTGCGGCCGTTGCCGCGAGCAGACGATCCCGTTGACCCGCGCGTTTTGCCGAGAGGATGGAATGTGGCATCTCTCGCGCGACAGCGCCAGTCACGAAGTCGATCTGCTGTTCGAGACCCCTCCTGGCCTCTGAAGCGCCGCCGCAGGATCCACATCGTCAATGCGCACCCGTGGCCCGCGGTACTTGATCATGCCGTAGCCGTCTTCTGCGGTGCGCGGCCAGCGCGCCGAGACCGGCGTCATCCGGATTGCATTGCCGTCCAGTTCAACCGCGAGCCGCGTTCCTGGACGGATACTGAGCGCCTTGCAAAGATGTTTTGGAATGACCACTTGTCCCTTGCTTGATACCTTGGTTGTGCTCACCGGGCTTCCTTTTCCAAGACGCGGTAAGAACTCTCCACGAAGCCGGATCGCGTGACAAGCTACTCTCAAGAGCGAAAGCGGGCCGGGCTGCGAAGCGGGCCGGGCCGATCCGCTGAAGCGCGCCAAGGGTGGCGCCGTTTGAAGCTTGCCCGCGGTTCGCGAGCGTGTATTGTGCAAATTGAAGTTCCAATCTTCAATCTGCACGAATGGCGCCGATACAGCCTACCGCTGCCGAAACCCTGTGCCGTCTGGCACGCGAATTTCCCGTCGTGGCCATCACTGAACCGCGTCAGGCGGGGAAAACGACGCTGCCGCGCCGAGGGACTGGTTTCCCAACGACGTGGGCACGTATCTCGAACGCGATGTGCGCCGGGTGCTGGCGGTCCGCGATCTGGTCCTGTTCCAACGGTTCTTGCGCCCGCGCGCGGCGCACTGTTCGAGACCCCTCGCGGCCTGCAAGCGGTGGAGATCAAATCCGGCGCAACCTTCGCTACCGACTGGCTGGACAGCCTGCGCCGGTGGCAGGCCTTGCCGGGAATCGACACCTGCCCGCCTTGGGTGATCTATGGCGGCAAACAGAGCCACGCGCGCGAAACAGCCGAGTTGATCGGCTGACGCGATTTGGCGCGAACCCTTTTGGGTAGGCGCAAGAGCAGCGAGCGTTAGCGTGCACAATACGATGGTGGTAGGCTATGCACATGAAACGTGAACTCGTCGCAGAAATTCTCGCGCTCCCTGTTGCGGAACGTGTGCGCCTGGTCGAGGCCATCTGGGACAGTATTTCTGCAGTTCCCGATGCACTGCCGCTGACTCAGTGGCAGAAGGATGAGCTTGATCGCAGGCTCGCTGAGTTCGAGGCCGATCCGGACTCTGGCGCAACTCTGGAAGAGGTCTTTGCGAGAATCCGCCGAGCTGCATGACTCGGCGGTTCATTCTTCGTCCTCGCGCTGAACGTGACATCCAATCCACTTTCGAGTGGTACGAGTCACAGCGCTCTGGCCTCGGGGAGGAGTTCTTGGTATCGCTACGCGAGCGACTCGAAACAGTCCGCAGTTTTCCTGAAGCATTCCCGGCTCTTTATCGTGACGCCCGGCGAGCCGTGGTGTCGCGATTTCCGTATGTTGTCTTCTATGTTGTACAGCCAACCCGCGTCGCGGTGCTCGCGATCGTTCATCAATCCCGGGACCCTGCAATCTGGCCGCGTCGTCCGGGTGCAGGCTAACGCGCTGCTCAACACGGACGTGCGCGGGCAAGCCGCGCACCCCGGTTAGCGCCACGTCTAGGCGGATCGAGCTGATCCGCGGTTTTCCTCGACGCGAATCGCTGTGGTCTAATTCGCCGACCAATATGGATAACGACAAACATGCCTCCCCCGCCGGCGATCCGGACAAGATCCTCGCGCTCGCGAAAAGCGTTCTCGAGACGGAAGGCCAGGCCGTGCTCGCGCTCGCAGGGCGTCTGGACAGCAATTTCGTCGCCGCGGTGAACCTGGTCCTCGGCTGCAAGGGCCGGGTGGTCGTCAGCGGCATCGGCAAGTCCGGACATATCGCGCACAAGATCGCGGCCACGCTCGCCAGCACGGGCACCCCGGCGTTCTTTGTCCATCCCGCCGAGGCGATCCACGGCGACCTCGGAATGATCGCGTCCGATGACGTGGTCATCGCGCTGTCCAATTCAGGCGAGAGTTCCGAGCTGCTGACCATCCTCCCGCTGCTCAAGCGCCGCGGTGCCAGGCTGATCGCGATGACGGGCAACGCGCGCTCGACGCTTGCGCGCGATGCCGATGTGTTTCTCGATGCGGGCGTCGCCACGGAAGCCGGCCCGCTGGGACTTGCCCCCACCGCCAGCACCACCGCCGCGCTCGCGCTCGGCGACGCGCTCGCGCTGGCACTGCTGGATGCGCGCGGATTTGGTGCGGAGGACTTTGCGCTCTCTCACCCCGGCGGCGCGTTGGGCCGGAAATTGCTGGTGCGGGTGAGCGAATTGATGCACCGGGGCAAGGCGCTGCCTACGGTGCCGCTGGGCGCAAGCCTGAGCGACGCGCTGCTGGAGATGAGCAGCAAACGCCTGGGCATGACCGCCATCGTCGACGAAGACGGCGGGCTTGCAGGCCTCTATACCGACGGCGACCTGCGCCGCACTCTGGAAAAGGGAATCGACATCCGCAGCGCCAAAGTGGCCGACGTCATGACCCGCAATCCCCACACCATCGCGGAGGACAAGCTTGCGGCCGAGGCGGTCCAGTACATGGAAAAGTTCAGCATCAACGGCCTGCTGGTGCTGGATGGGCGGGGACGTGTCGTGGGAGCGCTCAACATTCACGACCTGTTCAGGGCCGGCGTGGTTTAGATTCAGGCGGGAAAGCTGCAAAGATCCTGACAGGCGGAACGCGCCCGAGAGCAACGGACGCCGTGCGCTACTTCCCGGCCGGCGGCGGTTTGAAGAACGGTTGCGTGGTCGGCGCCGCGGCCGGGACATAGACGAAGCGCCAATCCGAGTAGTGCGACCGATCCTTGAATGCATCGTCGGCTGCGCGAAAGCCCGCGCGCTTGAACGGCGCGACCTCCGAGCTGCTGTACACGCCCATGACGCCGCCGCCCGGCGCATCGACCAGCCCCCAGTCCGCCTTGCCGCTGATCGGGTCGCGATAGATCTTGCGCAGGTAGCGCTGCGTGTCGGGATAGCGCTTGTCCTGCAGCAGGTCTTCCAGCGTCTTCGGAAAAGCCTTCAAGCCGCCGGGCGAACGCTCGTAATAAAGCCCGATGGCGCGTCTGAACTGGTCACCTGCGAACAGCAGCTCGCGCTCCTTCTCGCGCTGCGCCAGCGTCCGCCAGCTCACACCGGTGGCAGCCATCAGGATGCCGCAGACCGCCACCGCGATCAGAACCGCCAGATAGGTGAAGCCGCGCGCGCGCGCGCGGTGGCGCGGCATGATTGCCGGTCCGGGCTTCACCATTCGCGCAGCGGGACGCCGTTCAAGCCCTTGCGCGCGTCGAGCGTGTAGACATCGAATACATCGTCGCCCTCGCGCGGCTCGTTCGGCGGCGAGGCGTAGCTGCGCTTGCCCCAGGTGGCTGCGGCGGGGATATCCGGATCGGCATTGAACGGATCGCGCGGCAGGCGGCGCAGGAAGTAGAGCTTCGCCTTGGCCGGATTCTTGATGTCCTCGACGCCCTCGACCAGCGCCTCGAGCTTTTCGGGATAGCCCGAAGCGCCGGCCTTGCGGGCGACGCGGCCGTCGTCGCCCGCCTGCTTGTAGGCATCCAGCGCCTCGCGGATCTGGCGCAGCGCCAGCCGCAGGTCCTGCTCCTTGGCGCGCTGGACCGTCAGCTGCATCATCGGCACAGCCACCGTCGCCAACATCGCGACGATCGCCACCGTGATCACCAGTTCGATCAGCGTGAAGCCGCGGGTAGCGGCGCCGAGGCACCTACCATTCTGCATATGCGGTACCGTCCCTCGCATTGCCTGGCGCACCGCTTTTTACGTCTTGCACCATTCCCTTGGCGACATCCTCCGGCGCAATGACGATCCAGCTCGAAGCACTTTCGGTCAGCGGATCGAGCGGGATGCTGCGCAGGTATTTCTTTGTCACCAGTTCGTCGAGCGAGTCTGGATAACGGCCGGTGTCCGCGAAATACTTGTCGAGCGAGTCGCGCACGGTCGCGAGGTCCTGCCTGAGGACGGCTTCCTTCGACCTTTCGACGCTGCTGAAATAACGCGGCACGGCGAGCGTGAGCAGGACCGCAATGATCGCCATCACCGCCAGCAACTCGATCAGCGTAAAGCCCGCCGCAGGGGACCGGTTCACTCGCGGTGCGCGGCGTCGCTAGGGCGCCGGCGTGCCCGGCATGAAAGGCACTACGCCGCCGGAGGGCGTGGTTGCCGGCGGCGGAAATGTGGGCGGCGGGCCGCCGGGTGCGCCCGGTGCCGGCGCCGCCGGGGGTGTCGGCGGCTGTGCCGGCGGCTGTGCCTGCGCAGGCCGGGGCAATGCGATCGGCGTCTGCGCACCGCCGCCGCCCGCGCCCATGCTGCCTTCGGTACCGGAGGCAAACTCGGCGAGGTCGGCCTGCGGCCGGACGATGTTCCTGACGATCCGCGGCGTGATCAGCAGCACGATCTCCGTCGTGGTGTTGTTGTCGTTCCGATTGGAAAACAATCGCCCTACGATCGGAAGGTCCGATATGCCCGGGACCTTGTTGGTCGCGCGGATTTCATTCTTCTGGATCAGTCCGGCGAGAATCTGCGTTTCGCCATCCTTCAGGCGCAGGGTCGTCGAGGCGTTGCGGGTACCAATCGTATACACCTGCGTGCCCGAAGCGCGCGTGATGGTATCGATGATGTTGCTCACCTCCAGGCCCACCTTCATCGCCACCTCGTCGTCCAGGTAGATGTTCGGCTCGAGTTCGAGCTTGAGGCCGACATCGAGATAGCTGACGGACTCGGCCACGCCGACGTTCGCCGTCGCGATCGTGGTGATCACCGGCACGCGTTCGCCGATGTGGACCTTCGCCTTTTCGCGGTTGCGCACCCTGACGTGAGGGTTGGCGAGGAGGTTGGTATCCGAATCGAGCTTGCGCAGATTGACGATCAGCGCCGGATTGCTGACCGTCAGCCGCACCAGCGAGGAATCGCGATTGAGCCATTCCGGCAGCGTGACGGTGCCGGGCGTGCCGGCGGCGCCTACAATGCCGTAGCTGATCTGTTCGGGAAAGCGGATGCCGAGCTCCTGCAGGCGCGAGGTGCCGACTTCCATCACTTCGAGCTGCAGCACCACCTCCGGCTCGGGCTGGTCCTGCAACGCGACCAGCTTCGCGGCGGCGCGGACGGCCTCGGGCGTATCGCGCATCACCAGCACGTTGAGCCGCTCGTCGAAAATGATGTCGCGCGTCTTGATCACGCTGCGGATTGTATTGAGCACCTGCTTCACGTCGGCGTTGGCCAGGTAGAACGCCTTGATCGTCAACTCCTGGTATTCCCTCTGCTTGGCCGGAACGTTCGGATAGATGATCACGGTGTCGTCGTCCAGCACCTTCTGCGCAAGCTGGTTGGCAATCAGCAGCACCCGCACGGCGTCATCGATGCTCTTGTTGCGCAACTGGATGGTCATCCTGAGATCGGCGCGCACATCCCTGTCGAACACGTAGTTGACGCCGGAGCTGCGCGCAATCGCATCGAAGATGCCGCGCAGGGCGGCATCGCGGAACTCGAGCGTGATCGGGCGCTTGAGATCCGCCTTCAGCGCCCCTGTGGTCAGCCGGTCGCTGAGATTGGCCTCTTCGATGCGCCGCAGGATCGCGCGCGCTTCGCGCCGGGCCGGATTCTCCGCAAGCACCAGGCGCAGTTTCTGCTCGGCGCCTGCCCGATCGTTCTTCGCCAGCAGCGCCGCGGCTTCATCGGTCAGCGCCGTGTGGCGCCGGTCGAGCGCGATCTGGTCCAGACCTTGCCGTGCGCGCGCATTGGCGGGCTCGATGCCCATCGTCCGCTGGTACATCGCCTCCGCCTGATTCAGGTCGTTGCCGGTGCGCGCCGCTTCGGCTTGCGCCAGGAACTGGTTGACCGCCAGTTCGCGCTGCCGGTAGAGCGCAGAGCGGTATTCGGGATTGCCCGGAGCCTCCCGGCTCGCCTGATCGAGCTGCGCGAGCCCCTGCTCGATCCTGCCTTCGGCCAGATTGCGCATCCCGTCGCGAAACGCCGGGTTCTGGGCGCAGGCCGAGACGATGAGGCCGGCTGCTACAGCGGCAACTTGCGCGCGTGCGATGGAAAGTTTCATCCGGATTCTCCTAAAAACGCTCTATCGGCACGACCTGCGTGAGCCCCAGGGGCAGATAGGTGACGGTAAGCGACTGCGGACCGATTGCTTCGATGCGGTAGGTCTGCTCGAGCACGTCGCCCACCCGCAGCACGAAATCCTGGTTCTGCCTGTTCAATATGATCATCGGCCCGTTGGCGTCGTGCACAAGGCCCGCAACGGCGTAGCTGAACGCCGGGGCGGTGGGTGGCGGCGGTTTTTGCGGCAGCAGCGCAGGCGGCGGCGCGTTCCAGGTGGTGGCGCCAAACAGATCCTGCACCTTTGCCACCGTCTGCGCACGCTCCAGCCGCTCGCCGAGCGTCGGCAACCCGGTGGGCTGCGCAGACGCGCCCGGAAGCGCCTGCACGCGCGGCGGCGCTGCGCCACGTTGTGTCACCGGTGCGACGACTTCGCTCGGCGGTCGTTCCTCGCCGCGCGGCCAGACGCTCGCCACCACGGTGGCCAGCAGCGCACCGCCCAGAATGATCCGCCGCCGTGTGAGTGCCGACGTAAGCATGTTCAGCCGGCATTGAGAAACAACGTGAATCGGATCGAAGCGTCGATCCGGGCGTCGCCGATCGCCTCGCGCTTGAGGATGATTTCGTCCAGCGCAACCGCGGGAATCCGTTCCAGCACGTCGGCGATGAAATTGCGGATCTGCACATAGCTGCCGCGTACCGGCAATCCGATTTCATAGGTCACCAGGCGGCCGTTCTTGTCGAGCTTCATCCTGTACTCGGCCCGCTCGAGCGTGAGCGACTGGGCGCGCGCGGCGGAAAAAACGATGCGCAGCCAATCCGGCGCGCTCGTCCTGGCGGGCAGCAATGCATAAAATTTCTGCAGCCAGGTTTCATTGGTGCGCGGCGTCATTGCGGCCGCCTCCGGCTGGGTGCGGGCAAACTGCCTTACCGAGAGCGCCTCCTCGCGCAACCGGCTGATCTGCGCCTTGCCGGGATCGATGCCCGCGAAGTACAGCGCCGCGGCGGCAGCGGCGAGAACCAACCCGGCCAAGCCCTGCCAGCGCAGTATCGCGGCCCACCGCCTGAGCTGCCATCGCAACGCGATCATGGCTGCAATGCGATCATGGCTGCCTGGCCCAGGCGGCAATCACGGCGAAACGCAACGGTTGCAGCGGATCACCCTGCTTGACCTGATGGCTCTGCAGGACCACGTCGGCAAGCCCGTCGGCCGCCTGCAGGCGCTCTACATAGTCCAGCATCTCATCGGCGGATTTCGCTTCGGCCGAGAGCCGCAGCGTGCTCTTTGCCGGGTCGGGCTCGATCGCGAGCAGCGCAACGCCGTCGACCCGCGCGGATTCGAGCGCGGCAAACAGACTGTCCCAGCGCAGCGACAGGCGCTGCAGCGCAAGCTGCGCAGCTTTGAGTTCCTGCGCCGCCGTTTCCAGGTCGCCGGCGCTGCCGGGGGAAACGGCCGCGCTGCGCTTGCCGGAATTGCGGATTTCCGCTACACGCGATGTTTCGTTCGCGAGTTCCTCGCGCACCGCGCGGTATTCGAACAGCGCCAGGGTTGCAAGCAGCACGCCGGCCACCAGCACGATCGCTCCGAGCCGGGAAGCGTCGCGTGCAGCGATGTAATCGAGGCGGAGCGCGTGCATCACGCCACTCCGGTCAGCGCGATCGCGTATTCGGCGTCGGCCTGCGGCGAGAACCCCGGCATCGCCCGCGGCGCGAGGAACTCGAGCGGCACGCCGGTCCACTCGGGGAAGTCCAGCTCCGGCGCTTCGGGGGCATAGGCCCATACTGTCGCGGGCGCGGCGGCGCCATCGGCGAGCAAGAGCTCGCGCTTGAGCGCGAGCGGCAGCTCTGCCTGCCAGTCCGCCCCGATGTTTCTCGCCGCGATCGTGCGCCACCGGCCGTTGGCGAGCGAAGCGATGCACACGCGGCCGGTTTCAGGCAAGACGATCCACACCGGATCGCCTTCGACGCGGCGCTGCCAGCGATTGAAAGCCGCCATCAGATACGGCTGGACGGAGCGCAGCCGCAGCGATGTGGGCTCGAACGCGGCGCGGATCCCGCCTATGAACTCGGCGTCGAGCGCGCTGGCGACGCAGGCCGCATCGGGAGCCTCTTCGCTCCAGCGGTACTCTGCGGCCGCTTCGGGCTCGCCGTAGAGCTCTGCGAAATGGTGCCTGACCCATGCGCGCTTTTCCTCGTCGCTCGCCAGGTGCTCGCTCCACGGCACCAGCGCATAGCGCACGAAATGATTCGAGATGACGAGGTGCGCGTCGGCATCCCGCGCAAACAGCTGCTGCAGCGCCTCGCGCAAGGCTTCAAGGCAGGGTTGCCAGTTCGGTGTACCCGGCGGTGTACCCTGCGGCGTACCCGGGGCGGTCCCGTGTGCGGAACACTGCACTACATGCTTTGCGCTGACTTGCGGCCGCCAGCGCCGCGACACGCGCGCCAGCGCGACGCGGTCCGGCTGCAAGGCGATGCGAACTTCATCCCGCCACGAAGGTAACACGATTGATCTCTTGCAACGTGGTTTCGCCGCGTTTCACCGCATCCAGCGCGGCTTCGCGCAGCAGCCGCGTGCCGTTCGCGCGCGCGGCTTGCTTGATCAACTTGATCGGCTGACGCGTCCCGATCATCTCGCGGATGTCGTCGTTGAGGTTCAGGATCTCCGCGATGGCCTTGCGCCCCTTGTAGCCGGTGCCGCGGCACTGGCCGCAGCCGGTGCCGCGCACGAACTGCAATTGCGCGGCCGTTTCCCGGTCGAGCCCCGAATCGGCGAGCAATTGCGCATCCGGCTGGTACGGCTCGCGGCAATGCGGGCACACCACGCGCAGCAAGCGCTGCGCCAGCACGCCGTTCAGCGCCGACACGAAGCTGTACGGATCGACCTGCATGTGCAGGAAGCGGCCGAGCACGTCGAACACGTTGTTCGCGTGCACCGTCGTGAACACCAGGTGGCCGGTCAGCGCCGATTGCACCGCGATCTGCGCGGTTTCGCCGTCGCGGATTTCGCCGACCATGATCTTGTCCGGGTCGTGGCGCAGGATGGAGCGCAAACCGCGCGCGAAGGTGAGCCCCTTCTTCTCGTTGACCGGGATCTGCAGCACGCGGGGCAACTGGTATTCCACCGGGTCTTCGATGGTGATGATCTTGTCGCGCCCGTGGTTGATTTCGGAAATCACGGCATACAGCGTGGTGGTCTTGCCGCTGCCGGTGGGCCCCGTCACCAGCAGCATGCCGTAAGGTTCGTTGGCCAGTTTGCGCACCGTTGCGATGGTCGCGGCATCGAAACCCAGGTGATCGAGCCGCAGCCCCTGCAACTGGTCGGAGAGCGCGCGCCGGTCCAGGATCCGCAGCACCACGTCCTCGCCGTAGATGCTCGGCATGACCGAGACGCGGAAATCCACCTCGCGTCCCTGGATCGCAACCTTGAAGCGTCCATCCTGGGGAACTCGCCGCTCGGCGATGTCGAGCTCCGCCATCACCTTGATGCGCGAAACCACCTGCTCGGCGTTTTCGCTGCCGTCGATGCTGCCGATCTGCGACAGCACGCCGTCGATGCGGTACTTGATCAGCAGGCCGTTCGCCTCGGATTCCAGATGGATATCGCTCGCGTTGACCTTGAGCGCATCGTACATGGTCGACTGCACCAGCTTCACCACCGGGCTGGTGTGCTCGCTGATGGTTTTGAGCGACAGGTCCTCTACGCCCGGGGTGCGCGTGCCGCCTTCGCGCGCCGTAGAGAGCACGCTCTCCATGGCCCGCATGCTCTCTTCGTGGCGCGCAAAGAACGCCGCCAGATCGGTATGGTGAACCAGGTGCCACTTTGCATCGGCGGTGACGCGCGCCTCGGCCCACTCCTGGACGCCCGGTTCGAACGGATCGGAAAATCCGAGCAGCAACCCCCCCTGGTCGTTGCGCAGCGCGACGCACTCGCGCTTCACCGCATCGGCGAACGGCAGCAGGTCGAACGCCGGCGCAAGCTGGTTGAGCGCCGCCATGCCGAGCGTCGGATAGTGCAGCGTCTCGCCCAGGCGCGCGAGAAAAGCCTCCGGCGCGAGGCCAAGGCTCTCCTCGAGCACCGCAAGCACGCGCCGCCCGGTCTCTCTCGCGCTGCGGCGCGCCTCGGCGATTGCCGCGCCGTCCACGGCGCCCGCGCCGTCCACGGCATCGTCGCGTTTCACTGGATCGCTCCCGCCAGTTCGAATATGGGCAGATACATCAGCACTACGATAATCCCTATCACGAGCCCGATCAACGTCATCAGCAGCGGCTCGAACAGGCGCGTGAACCATTCCACCCAGCGCGCCATTTCCTCATCGTGGAAATTGGCGATGCGTTCCATCATCTCGCCCATGTTGCCGGAGCGTTCGCCTACGCGCAGCAGCCGCAGCGCCACGGGCGTGGTCAAGTCGTTTGCGCCCAGCGCCTGCGACGCGCTCTGTCCTTCGCGGATCGCGCCGATCGCAAGTGCCAGCCTCGAGCGCAACGCGGGACGCAGCAGGCCCTGCACCATGCCGAGCGCGCTGACCACCGGGATGCCCCCCTTCAGGAGCATCGCGACCGCCCGGAACAGCCGCGCGATCTGGTACACGCGCAGCCGTTCTCCCAAAGCCGGAATGCGCCACATTTGCCCGGCGGTCCATTGCCGCACGGCCGGGCGCGACGCGGCAAAGCCGGCCGCTGCGGCAAGTGCAAGCGCGGTAGCAAAGACGCTGGCGCCGTTTGCGCGCAGCAAAGTCCCCCATTCGAGCAGCAGGCGCGAAAGCAACGGGAGATCGCGCCCGGCGGTCTCATACGCGCCGCTGAACCTGGGCACCACGTAAGCCATCAGGAACACCACCACCAACGCGCCCACCGCCATCAGCACCGCCGGGTAGATCGAGGCGCTGATGATTTTCCTGCGCACCTGGTCGAGTTGCGTCTGATAGGCGATGAACCGCGCCAGCGACACCGGCAGGTCGCCGGTCTTCTCCGCCGAGCGCACCATTGCGACATACAGAACCGGGAAAATGCTCGGAGCCTGCTCGAGCGCATAGGAAAACGTGCGCCCCTCGACCATGTAGCCGATCAGCTGGTCGAGGACTTCGCGCGTGTGCGGATGCGCTTCCTTTTCGGCCAGCGTTTCCATCGCCTCGATCAGGCTCAATCCGGCTTCGAGCAGCACGTGCAGCTCCTGGCTGAACAGCAGCAGCGGGAAACGGGCGCGCCGGCGCGGCAGCGCGAGCGCGAAGCCATGGCGCGCCGCGACCCCGAGCACCGAATACCCCTGGCGCTCGACCCCGAGGCTCGCCTCGGCGGCCGACATCGCATCGACGCGCAACGAAACGATCCCGCCCTTGTCGCGGAACGCCTTGACCTCGAAGCGCATGGCGCTCACTTCCAGTTCGCGATGTCGGCGGCTTCGCCGGCGCCGCCCGGCTGGCCGTCCTTGCCGAGCGAAAGCAGGTCATAGTCGCCGTGCTCGCCCGGCGACTTGTACTGGTAGGGATTGCCCCAAGGATCGAGGGGCACCGCCTTCGTGAGGTACGGCCCCGACCACTTGGGCTCGTTGGCCGGACGCACGACCAGCGCATTCAACCCGAGTTCGGTCGAAGGGTAGTGTCCCGTGTCGAGGCGGTACTGATCCAGCGCCTTGCCGAAGGAATCGATCTGCGCCTGCGTGGTCTTCACTTCGGACTTGCCGATCTGGCCGAAATACCGGGGACCTACGTAACTCGCGAGCAGGCCGATGATGACCATCACCACCAGCAGTTCGAGCAGCGTGAAGCCGCGATGACGGTTGTGGTCAGCGAAGCGCATGGGGGGGCTGCGAGCGCCGGTAGCGTTCGATCACCCGCTCTACATACTGCTTCGTCTCCGGGAACGGCGGGATGCGGTTGCCGAACCGCGCCACCGCGTTTTCGCCCGCGTTGTATGCGGCGAGCACCAGCACCAGGTCATTGTCGAACATCGCCGCGAGCACGCGCAGGTAACGCGAACCGGCGTCGATGTTCTGCGCCGGGTTGAATAAGTCGCCGGCCCCGAAGCGCCGCCCGGTCTCGGGCATCACCTGCATCAGTCCGATCGCGCCCTTGGGCGACACCGCAGCCTGCCGGTTGCCCGATTCCACGTCGATCATGGCGTAGAGCAGCCGGGGATCGATCGCGTGAACGCGCGCGGCATGCTCCACCTGCTGTTCCCACGGATGCCCGCTCACGGGGCGCCGGGCGACCGCGGCGCCGATATTGGTGAGCGTGAGCACGCCGTTGGCGTCGACGTACGCGTAGATTTCATCGCTTGCGAGGCCCGGCAACGGCGCCCACATCGCGATGCCGAGCGCAAGCCCGAGTGTGAACTTGTTCATACGGGCAAAGCTTATCAGTCTGCTATTGATAGTCTGCTATTCAATGCCCAAATCGACCGCGCGACAAGCCCTGCCCGGAAACGCAGCAATCATGAGACATTGTCAAGAACACGGCTTCGAGAGCGGGATTTGCCATAATGCAAAGTGACCGAACCCGATGCTCCAAGAAGCACCCGTGTACTGACAGCGAATCCATCGTGAAATTCTCGGTTCGCCGCTTCAGCTTGCCGGCCATCCTGGCCTTCGTCGCGTTGCTCTGCCTGGCGGTGCCGCAGCTTGCGCGCGCCGCCGACGAGCTTCCCGTCCGCGCGCCGCACAACGCGTTCGACAAGCACGACCGTGAAGACCTGGCCGCACCGATCCGCGAGAAGGGCGAGGTCCGGGTCATCGTAGGACTGCAAACGCCGCAGGAAATCGCGGAGCCGGACGACCGCAGCCCGGATCAAGCCAGGCAGCAGGCCGTCGCGGCCCGGCAGGCGCGGGTACTGCAGCGCCTGGCGGGCCACAACCTGCGCGCGGTCACGCGGCTGCGCCTGCACCACTTCGTTTCGATGACGGTCGATGCGGCTGCGCTTGCCGGATTGCTCGCCGATGCGGAAGTGACCAGTGTCGCCGAGGACCGCCCCGTCTATCCGGTCCTTTTCCAGACGCCGGGAATCACGCGCGCCGACAAGGCCTGGGCCGAAGGCGCGCGCGGCGCCGGCCAGGCGGTCGCGATCGTCGATACGGGCGTCGACAAGACTCACCCGTTTTTCAGCGGCAAAGTGCTCGCGGAAGCGTGTTTCTCGCAGCCGATGGGGACCAACACCGGGTACTGCCCGGGCGGGGCATCGCAGAGCACCGCTCCCGGCAGCGGCGTTCCGTGCCCGGACAACAGCCTGGGTTGCTGGCACGGCACGCATGTTGCCGGCATTGCCGCCGGACAAACCGGCGTGCTGGCCGGCACCAGCGGAATCGCGCCGGACGCCGGCGTCATCGCGATCCAGGTGTTTCAGCGCAATTGCGCCAGCGGCAATTGCAATATCGAGGCGTGGGACAGCGACATTTTGGCCGCGCTCGACTACGTGTACTCGCTGCGCAATACGTACAGCATTGCCTCGGTCAACATGAGTCTCGGCGGAGGCCTCTTTACCGCGCCTTGCGACAGCAGCTTACCCGCGTACAAGACGATCATCGACAGCCTGCGAGGCGCGGGCATCGCCACCGCCATCGCCTCCGGCAATAACGGAAGTTCGAACGGGATCACCGACCCCGGGTGCATCTCGAGCGCGATCAGCGTGGGCTCGACGAACAAGGACAACACCATTTCGAGCTTCTCCGACAGCGCGAGCTTCCTCAGCCTGCTCGCGCCCGGCGGCTCGGTTTACTCGTCCGTGCCCGGTGGAGGATTCGGCACGGCGAGCGGTACTTCGATGGCGACCCCGCACGTCGCCGGGGCGTGGGCGGTGCTCAAGTCCGCAAAGCCGACCGCCACGGTGACCGAGGTGCTGGGCGCGTTGCAGACGAGCGGGCTGCCGATCACCGATGCGCGCAACGGCCTCGTGAAGTCGCTGATAAAGATCGGCTATGACAACGTGACACCGGGCGCGCTCGGCACGCTGCTGGGACATGGCAACCTGGCACCCACCGTGTCGATCACCGCGCCGGGCGAAGGCGCGACGTTCGTCGCGCCGACGAACGTGACGGTGACTGCGACGGCGGCCGACACCGACGGCGGAGTCGCCAAGGTCGAATTCTTTTCCGGTGCGAGTCAGACCCCGATCGCCAGCATCGTTGCCGCACCGTTCTCGTTCGTATGGACCAACGTTCCGGTCGGAAGCTACACCCTCACCGCGGTCGCGACCGACGTCCTCGGCGGCACGAAGACCTCGCTTCCGGTCCACTTTACGGTGAACCCGCCGAATCCGGTCACGGTGCAGATAACAGGCACGATCCGCCTCGGAGGCGCGCCGCTCGCGCGCGTGCAAAGTGTGGGGGGTGGGTCTGTCGGATCATCGCCCGACAAGATGACGAAATCCTTCGCCTCTCCTGTGGGTTCCGGAAACGCCGTTATCGGTTACGCATATTTCGAGAGT
>JBGOTT010000007.1:0-34704 GCA_041476585.1 Gammaproteobacteria bacterium
CTCGATGCGAAGCTGCGGCTGCGGCTGCGCGACGATTTGCGCCGCATCCTCAAACAGACCGGCATGACGGCGCTCTACGTCACCCACGACCAGGCCGAGGCGGTGGTGATCGGCGACCGCATCGGCGTGATGCGCGACGGCAGGCTGTTGCAGATGGGCTCGCCCGACGAAATCTACAACCGGCCGGCCGATCTGTTCGTCGCCAATTTCACGGGCGCCACCAACGAGCTCACCGGCACGCTGGTGGAGCGCAACGGCGCGTTCGGCGTGGTCGATCTCGGCAACGGGCAGCGCGCCGAAGCGGCGCTCATCCACGCACTCGGGCCGGGTGAAAAGGTGCGCATCGCGCTGCGGCCGGAGAACATCGCCATCGGAAAGCAGGATGGGTCCAATTCATTTCACGCCCGCATCCTCGATCGCCGCTATCAGGGCACGCAAACTATTTATGATATCGACCTGTTCGGCCGCCGCCTGGAAGTGCTCGAGCTCGGGACGGCGGCGCGCCACGAGGTCGGGGTCGATGCGCCGGTATCGCTGCCGCGCAGGATCTGCTGGGCCTACCGCGACGAAGGACCCCTGACCAACCAATAGCCAACCCATAGGACGAGACTGCCATGTACCCGAACACTTTGCTTTTCATCGACGGCGCGTGGTGCGCCGCCGCGTCCGGCCGCACGCTGCCCGTCATGAACCCGGCCACCGGCAAGCAGATCGGCACGCTCGCCCACGCCGAGCGCCCGGACCTCGACCGCGCGCTCGAAGCCGCGAAGAAGGGTTTCGCGGTCTGGCGCAAGGTTTCGGCCTTCGATCGCTCGAAGATCATGCGCAAGGCGGCCAACCTGATGCGCGAGCGGGCCGACACGATCGCGCCGCTGATGACCATGGAGCAGGGCAAGACGCTCGCCGAAGCCAAGGGCGAAATCCTCGCCGGCGCCGACGTGATCGACTGGTTCGCCGAAGAGGCGCGCCGCACCTACGGACGGGTGATCCCGGCGCGCGCGGAAGGCATCTACCAGCTGGTGATCAAGGAGCCCGTGGGGCCGGTGGCGGCGTTCACGCCGTGGAATTTCCCGATCAACCAGGCGGTGAGGAAACTCTCCGCGGCGCTGGCGGCGGGCTGCTCGATCATCGTCAAGGCGCCCGAGGAGACCCCGGCCTCCCCCGCCGAACTGGTCCGTGCCTACGCCGACGCCGGTGTTCCCGCAGGCGTGGTCAACCTGGTCTACGGCGTCCCGGCCGAGATTTCGAGCTACCTGATTCCGCACCCGGTGATCCGCAAGATCTCGTTCACCGGTTCCACCGTCGTCGGCAAGCAGCTCGCCGCGCTCGCGGGCCGGCACATGAAGCGCGTCACCATGGAACTCGGCGGACACGCGCCGGTGATCATCTTCGACGACGCCGACGTCGATGTCGCCGCCAAGACCATGGCCTTCAGCAAATACCGCAACGCCGGACAGGTGTGCGTTTCGCCGACCCGATTTCTGGTGCAGGAAGGGATCTACAACCGCTTCGTCGACAAGTTCGTCGAGGCGACGAAGACGCTCAAGGTCGGCAACGGCCTCGATGCGGGCACCACCATGGGCGCGCTCGCGAATCCGCGCCGCTCGCGCGCGATGCAGGTGAACGTCGAGGACGCGCAAAAGCACGGCGGCAAAGTGCGCACCGGCGGCCACCGCATCGGCGACGAAGGCAACTTCTTCGAGCCGACCGTCATCACCGAGCTGCCCAACGACGCCAAGGCGATGAACGAGGAGCCGTTCGGCCCGATGGCCGTGATCAACCCGTTCAAGAGCTTCGATGACGCGGTGAAGGAGGCCAACCGCCTGCCCTTCGGGCTCGCGGCCTACGCGTGGACCCGCTCGGCCAAGACCGCCAATGCGATTGCGTCGTCGGTCGAGACCGGGATGATGACCATCAACCACCTCGGCCTGGCGTTGCCCGAGGTGCCGTTCGGCGGCGTCAAGGATTCAGGCTACGGCTCGGAGGGCGGCAGCGAGGCGATCGAGGCCTACCTGAATCCGAAGTTCGTTTCGCAGGCGGGGCTATGAATCCAGTGTACTGAGGACCGCCTTGCCGAAGTCGGCGAGATCGCGCGTGCCGGTGCGTATGACCTGCATCACGATCTTCCAGTCCACCTCGGTGTATTCGTGCACCAGGACATTGCGAAACCCCACCGCGCGGCGAAGCCGTTCGGCGAGACTGCGCTCGAGGAGCCCGCGCTTCGCGAGCTCTGCGAACGCTTCTCCTGCGGTCGTGGGCACCCCACCATGTGCACCGGACAGGTGGAAAGCGATATCGATGCAGGTCTGGATGGCGACCTCCAGATTGCGTGCAAGGATGTCCTGCAGGTCCTCATCGGCGGCAAGCGCCTTGACCGAGGGCGGTCGCCTGGACTCGATGCGGCGCAACCTGCGCGACAGTTCGCGCAACCGCGCGTCGATAATGGCTGAGTCTACGGGGGCCGTCACGCGAACAGCCCGGCCCGGGCGGCGCGCGCCGCGATCGCTGCACCGATCCGATCGTCCTCCGCGCGCTGCACCCTGGTGATCATGCGCTGGCGGGTGGCCACGCTGTCGCAGAGAACTTCGCTCCCGCCCAGCGCCCGCGCGAGGATCAGTCCGCCGGCCGAATCCAGGTCGACCACGTCGACGCTGCGACCCGCGACGTCTGCGACGATTCCGATCACCGCCATGCGCAGGTCGGAACTCATCGGCTTGCCAAAACTGACTGCGACGTCGATATCGCTGTCCACGCGCGCCTCGCCCCGGGCCACCGATCCGAATACGGTGACATAGACCGCGCCGGCCGCCCGCAGGCGGCTCGCGAGGCGTTCTTGCATGCTCTGGGGCTGCGCCGGGAAATCCTTGGGGGCGACAACATACGCAACGATGCGTCCGTGGCGTTCGATCGCGACCGGCGCGTGCGTGCAGGCTTCGAGCAGTTGGCCGAAGCGGTTCTTGGCGGAGGTGGCGTCGAAAGTCTGCATGGAAGCATTTTAGCTAAATTAGCTAATTATGTCCAGGTGGATCCCGCCAAAAAGAAAACCCCGCTCGTCCCCCTCGCGCACGCGCAAGGAGGAAACGGCGGGGTGTGCTGCGGTCAGCCTGCCGAGCGCATGCCGTGATGCGGGAATCCGCCGCGATGACCGCGCGGAGCGAGCACCTCGTTGGCGACGGCCTTCTGTTCGGGCGACAGCGCGGCATAGAGCGGCTTCTGCACCGCGAGCCGCTCGTTCAGCCGCGCGATCGCAGCGGCGTGGCGCTGTTGCTGACGCTCCATCCTGTCGATGACCGTCGGCTTCTCACGCGGACTACGCTGCGCCATGCGCGCGTGCCGGGCCTTCATCTGCTTGTCCTGCTCGGTGGCCTGCTTGCGCGCCACATCGGCAAACGCGTTCCACTGCGCCTGCTGCGCGTCGGTGATCTTCAATGCCGTCTTCACATAGGCAAGCCGCGCTTCGACCCGCTCGCTCGGCAGGCTGAACGCGCGTTTCTCATGATGATGCCGGGCGCCCATATGGGTCTGGGCCGTACCCGGAGCCGGGGGAGTGGCCGTCTGGGCCGTTGCCAGCGATAGGGACGCAGCCGTGAGGCCGATGGAAACCAGGGTGTTCGCAATTAGCTTGTTCACGTTGAACCTCCAGAATGTGGTTGGTCAGTCTATCCCCGGGAAGCCGAGGGTGACATGGATACAGACCCCGCCCGGGCGTTTCCCGTTCCGCGCTCCGGTGTAACAGTTTGTATTGCGCGGAGTGGGTTAACGCACGAGCGCCAGAAAGGTTACACCGCCTTCGCGGGTGTGCCGCCGCCGGATTTCCGTGCGGAACCGGGAAACCGATGCGTATTTTTCGTGCCCTCATCCGAGTTCCTCGGCCAGGGCTCTCTTTACCGTCGGGCGCGCAGACATCCGGGTCCGGTGATCGCGGATTTTCGGCAGCCGCGCGAGGTCTACGCCGTCGGCTTCCAGCCACTGTGCAAGCGTGAACAGATACGGATCGCAGATCGTGTAGGTTTCCCCCATCACCCAGGGCCCTTCGAACATCGTGCGCTCGATCAGGCCGAAACACTCAGAGACCGATGCTGGTACCTTCTTCTTCATCGCTTCGATCGCCGCAGGATCGTCGACCCAGCGGTAGCCGCGCATGCGGTGCGCGTGGGCGACGTGGACGGTGGAACACAGGTAGCTGTTGAAGGCCTGGACGCGCGCGAACGCGAAGGGATCCTGCAGCGGCGCAAGCTTCGCCTTCGGGAAACTCTGCGCGATGAAGGCGAGGATCGCAGGCGTTTCGGTCAGCACTCCGCCGCCGGTGACCAGGGACGGCACCCGCGCTTTGGGATTGATCGCCAGGTATTCCGGCTTGCGCTGGTCCTCGTTGGGGAAGCTCAGCCGGACGGTTTCGTACTGCGCACCCGCCTCCTCCAGCGCGATGTGCGAAGCAAGCGCGCAGGTGTTGACGGCGTAGAACAATTTGAGCATTGCACTCCTACTCCAATCTTCCGCCTCAGGCCCTGGCGCCCGGCAGGAAGTCGTCGAGCGGCACGCCGAAGCTGTTGAGCGCCCAGGAAACGAGGTTGTACTGACCGATGGTGAACACCACGTCGATCATCTGCTCGGTCGAATAGTTCGCCTGCAGCGCCGCCCAGGTCCGGTCGGAGACCACGGAATTTTCGAACAGGTCGTCGGCCGCCTGCAGCAGCGCGGCCTCGTGCGCGTTCCAGCCCGCCCCGGGTCCCTGTTTGACGCGCTCGATCTCCGCTTCGGTGATGCCGCCGCGCTTGGCGATCTCGACGTGCTGCGCCCATTCGTACTCGGACTGGTTCAGCCAGCCGATGCGCAGGATCAGCAGTTCGCGCTCGCGCAACGGCAGGGTCTGCTTCTGCAGCACGTGGCCGGCAAACACGGTCCAGCGCTTGACCAGCTTCGGGTGGTTCATCAGCACCCGGAAGATGTTGAGGTCGCGGCCGCCGATCCGGTTCTTCGCCGCGGTGTCGGCGTCGTCGCCGGTCAATTGCGCGAGGTCGCGCAGCGCAATGCGCTGCTTGCGCCTGATCATCCGGGATTCAACGCGGCTGCTTGACCACGCGCAGGCGGGTCCAGTCGTGGAAATTGATCGTGCCTCGGGTGGTCTTGGCGGCGAAATTGGGGGCTGTGTCGTTGATTCGCAGGGACATGGTCGCTCCTGGGAAAGTGGAAATTGATGCCGGGGAGGTTTCGGCCGAAGTATTCTAGCTCTCGGGACGGATGTGCGCCAACGCACAGACAGTATCCCGCGGTTCCGGACAATGGATGTCGGCCATTGATCCAAGCCTTGAAAAGGAGACCATCATGACATTTCTTACTACGACTATCCGTATTGTTGCCGTTGGCAGCTTGTTGTGCGCCACCGTGGCCGTTGCCGCGGGCCGCGGCGATCCGTCCGACGCTCGCGCGCGCTACCAGAGCGACCGCGCTGCATGCCTGAGCGGCGAGTCGAACCAGGACCGCGCGACCTGCCTGCGTGAAGCCGGCGCCGCGCTGCAGGAGGCGCGGCGCGGGGGCCTCGACGACCGCCAGGCCCAGTACGAACGAAACCTGATCGATCGCTGCGAACGGCTGCCGGCAGAGGATCGCCAGTACTGCATACGGCGAATGAAAGGCGAAGGCCGTGTGGAAGGCAGCGTCGCAGGCGGCGGCATTTACCGGGAACTCACGGTGACGGTGCCCGCGCGCTGACCGAGCCGGCGTCAGTTGATCTTCGCGCCGGAATCCTTCACCACCTTCGCCCAGCGCACCATCTCGCTCTTCACGTGCGCGTCGAGCTGTGCGGGCGTTGAGCCGACGATCTGGTAACCCACCGCCTCGATCGCTTTCTTCGCCTCGGGCACGGCCATCGCCTTGATGAATTCGGCGTTCAGCTTCTGGATGATCGCGGGCGGCGTGTTGGCTGCAGCGAAAATTCCGTACCAGGCGGAGATGTCGAATCCGGGCACGCCGGATTCCTGAATCGTCGGCACGTTGGGCAGCACGTGCGAGCGCTTGGCGGTCGAAACCCCGATCGCGCGGAACCGCCCGCCCTGGATCTGCGCGAGGGAGGACGACAGGCTGTCGAACATCAGGTCGACTTCGCGGCCCATCAGACCCGTGACCGCCGGCCCGCTGCCCTTGTAGGGCACGTGCGTGAGGTCGATGCCGACCACCGTCTTGAAGTACTCGACCGCGAGGTGGCTGGTGTTTCCCGCGCCGGCGGAGCCGTAGTTGAGCCTGCCCGGATTCGCTTTCGCGGCATTGATCAGGTCCTGGATCGTCTGGATCTGCGCCTGCGAGTTCACCACTACCACCAGCGGCAAGGTCGCGGCGAGCGTGATGGAGGAGAAATCCTTGACGGTGTCATACGGAAGATTCGGCATCAGCGACGCGTTGATCGCGTGCGCCGTGAGCAGCATGATGATCGTGTAGCCGTCGGGCGCTGATTTGGCGACGACATCGGCGCCGATCGTCGAGCCGGCGCCCGGCTTGTAGTCGATCAGCACCGGCTGGCCGAGGCTCTTGGTCATCTCGTTCGCGATCGGGCGCGCGAGGATCTCCGAGCTGCCGCCCGGGGGGTACGGCATGATGAAGCGGATGGGTTTGGCGGGGTAGGTTTGGGCTTGGGCCGCCTGCGGCAGGATCAGCGCGGCGGCGAACAGGGAGCTGAGCAGGATTCGCTTCATGCCTGGGTCCTTGGAGCGGGCACTATATGCCTTCCGGCGCGCCCTGCCACAGCATGTCGTAGCCCAATTCCTTGGTCTCGGAGCACATCTTTGCAAGCTCCTCGAACTTGGAAGTGAAGATCTCGTCGGCGTGTGATTTTTCGTGCGCCTCGAACGAGCGCCAGTAAGTGACGATGGCGTAATGCTCGTCCGCGGGAGCGGTTTCGCCGAGAGAGCCCTCCTCGGACACGAAGCCTGAGAACTTGAAGACCTGGCCGGCGATGAAGCCGCCCTTGTCGCCGCCGTAGGTTTCCTTGACGACGTTGCACATCTCGCCGACGGCGAGCTCAACCTGCTCGAACGTGACGCCGGGATTCAGCTTCACCGTGTTGAAGAGCATCTTGGCGCCAAATGGCAAAGTGATCAGTTCAAACATGCGTCCTCCCGTGCACAAGACCACCCATTCGCAGCGGCGCGACCTTCAACGCGAATTCCGGGCGGCCGGTTTCTTGTCCGCGACGACTTGTTTGGTGACGCTCACGATCAGATCTTTGAGAGACCGAGGCCGGGTACCCGAGGTGCTCAAGCCGATGCGTGCGCCTTCGCTCGCGCGTAGAGGAATTCGGGTGCGAGATCGAAGCCGTTAGCCCATACGACCGTGTCCATCTCCACGCGAATCGCGGAAAAAGCCTCGCGATCACGAAGTGCCACCACGATGGGGCGGGGGTCCGAATTCACGAACTCCTTCAGATCGATCTCACCTTCGATGCCGTCCGAGAACCGGACCCACAGACGGAAGTCCGCAACTGGTTTGGCGTCGGTTACCCAGATCATGTTCATTGCTCTCACACCAATGGATCGATGCGCTTGAAAATAGCTTCTTTCGCAAGAGTCGTCCAGTTCTCGGCCAGTTCTGCCTGATGAATCTCTCCCCACTCCATGACGAGTCCGAGAACACGCGGCGGAAGCTGTCCCTCCCGAAGTTCGAGCGGTGCGATCCCGATGATTGCGCGGTAGGCTTCGTAGCGCACGTGAAAGTGCGGCGGGTTGGCTTCGAAGCCGAGATTCGCGCCCGTGTCGGTGGTCTTGGCCTTCTGCCGGCGTCGCCCTTGCGATTCAGGCACGCTCACCCCTACACCCCCTTCGCCCTCTCCCGCAACACATACTTCTGAATCTTCCCCGTGGCCGTCGTCGGAATCACCCCGAACACCACCTTCCTGGGCACCTTGAACCGCGCCAGATTATTCCGGCACCACTCAATATATTCAGCCTCCGTAGCCTCCGCCCCAGGCTTCAACTGCACGAAAGCGCAAGGCGTCTCCCCCCACTTCTCATCGGGCTTCGCCACCACCGCGGCGAGCAACGTCGACGGATGCTTGTACAACGCGATCTCCACCTCCACCGAAGAAATGTTCTCCCCGCCCGAAATGATGATGTCCTTCTTCCGGTCCTTGATCTCGATGTAATTCGACGGATGCCACACGGCAAGATCCCCGGTGTGCATCCAGCCGCCGCGGAAGGTCTCCGCGGTCGATTTCTCGTCCTTCAGATACCCGAGCATCACGGTGTTGCCCTGGATCAAAATCTCCCCCATCGTCAGCCCGTCCTGCGGCACCGGCTTGCAGGTCTCCGAATCGCCGACGATGTGCCCCTCCACCACCTGGTAGCGAACGCCCTGCTGCGCCATCTTCACCGCCCGGTCCTCCATCGACAGCGAAGCCCACTCGTCCTGCGGTTCGCATGACGTCGAGGGTCCCTGCAGCTCGGTCATGCCATAGATGTGCAGGACCTGGAAGCCCAGCTTCTCCATCGCCTGGATCACTTTCGCAGGCGGCGGCGAGCCGCCGGTCATGATGTGCACCGAATGCGGAAACTTCCGCCGCTGTTCCTCGGGCGCCGAGATCAGCATCGACAGCACCGTAGGCGCGCCGCACATGTGGGTGACGCCGTGCTCTACGATCATCGGAAAGATCAGCGCCGGGTCGACCGCGCGCAGGCACACGTGCGTGCCGCACATCGCGACCACCGACCACGGGTAGCACCAGCCGTTGCAGTGAAACAGCGGCAGCGTCCACAGGTACACGGGTTTCGCGGGCATCGCCCAGGCGGTGATGTTGCCCATCGCTTCGAGAAAGGTGCCGCGATGGTGGTACACCACGCCTTTCGGCCGCCCGGTGGTGCCCGAGGTGTAGTTGAGCGCGATCGGGTCGCATTCGTTCGCCGGCAGCTTCCACTCGAACTTCGGATCGCCGGTCTTAAGGAAGGCTTCGTATTCGATCTCGCCCAAGCGCTCGCCCGGCCCGGCATAGAGCGGATCGTCGACGTCGATGACGAGGAGCTTGCGCTTAAGCTGCTTCAACGCCGGCCCGACCACGCCCGCGTACATCCGGTCGGTGATCAGCACCTTCGCCTCGCCATGCGCGAGGATGTAGGCGATGGTGTCGGCGTCGAGCCGCGTGTTGATGGCATTGAGCACCGCGCCGGCCATCGGCACGCCGTAGTGCGCATCGAGCATCGCGGGCACGTTGGGCAGCATCGCCGAGACCACGTCGTCCTTCTTCACGCCGCGTTGACTGAGCGCCGAGGCAAGCCGCCGCGCGCGCTCGTAGAACTTCGCGTAGGTGGTCTTGTGCTGACCGTGAATCACCGCCGCGCGGTCCGGATGAATTTCCGCCGCGCGCGCGAGGAAACTGATCGGCGAGAGCGGCGTGAAATTCGCCGCGCCCGGTTTGAGGCTCGCCCAGATGCCGTGCGACGCCTTCTTCTGCACCGCAACATTCTTTTTCGGCGCAGCGGATTTGTTCGCTTTTTTCTTTGCGGCCTTTGCCATTTCCGACTCCTCCTTTACACTCCTCCGCCTGTCCATCAGAAATCTACCAGACAGACCTTCAAAGGAGGAGGCCAATGAATAAAATATCGCTCGCGGTCGCCGCGGCATTCGCAGCCACCGCGTTCACCGGTTCCGGCGCGCTCGCACAGGACAAGACCATCAAGATCTCGGGCTTCGGCGCCAAAACCAGCGTGGTGCGCTCCTTCGGCATCAACAGCGAGGCCGCGATGCTCGCCGCGGCCGACCAGATCAACAAGGCCGGCGGCGTGAAGCTCGCCGACGGATCGAAGGCGAAGATCGCGGTCGATTTCCTTGACGACGGCTGCAACGCGGAGCAGGGTATCTCGGTGATTCGCCGCATCGCCGGCAGCGATGCAGTGGTGGCGATCGGCCCGACCTGCTCCAACGTCGCCGAGCCGCTGTTCGGCATCCTGCAGAAGAAAGCAGGCGACGCGAGCGACTCGGGCCTGCAGTTCCCGGTGTTCACCGATGTCGCGATCAAGGTCGGTCTGGCGAAGATCTCCGAGTGGGCATTCAGAAACGTGCCGAACGAGATGACGATGTATTCGTCGCTGTTCTACTGGCTGAAGCAGCAGCACCCCGAGATGAAGACCGTATTCGGCGGGGTCGAGGAGGACTTCGCCCATTCGCGCGCCACCTGGTACGTGGTGATGAAGGACCGCGCCGTGGCCAACGGCTATTCGATCGCAGGCGAGACCAAGTGGCTGATCGCCGACACCAACTTCGCCACCCAGGTGCGCGAGATGAAGAAGGCGAACGCCGACATCGTCGCGATTTCCGCCCACCCGTTCTCCACCTGCGGCGTGCTGAAGGAAATGCAGCGCCAGGGCGTGAAGCCGAAGCTGCTGGTCGGCCTCACCAGTTCGTCGTCGCTCGAGACGCTGCAGGGCTGCGCCAAGCAGGCCGAGGGCATGATCATCCCCACCTCGTTCGCGCCCGTGACCAAAGAAGGCAAAGCCGCCTCCGAGGCGACCGCGAAGTTCAAGGGAAACGCGGACCTGCACAGCATGGCCGCGTGGGAGAACATGTTCATCCTCAAGCAGGTCATGGAGTCCGAGAAGATCTCCGGCAACCCGAAGGACGTGCAGGCGGACCGCCGCAAGATCCGCGACGGGCTGGCGAAACTCAAGCTCACGCATGGTCTGATGGGCGACACCAAGCGCACCGAGGACCGCGAAGCCGACAAACCCTACCTGTTCGTGCAGGCGAAGGGCGGCAACTGGACGGTGCTGTACAACCCGCTTTGATGGAGAACCCCGCATAAGCGGGGGGATCTGAAGGGGGGCGGAGGCATTTTGCCGGAGCCCCCCTTTCTTTTCCCATGCTTGATTTTCTCCAATCGCTATCCGACGGCATCCTGTTCGGCGCGACCTATGCGCTGATCGGGATCGGCTTCACGCTGGTGTTCGGCGTGATGCACAAGCTGAACCTCTCCTATGCGGCGGCCTCGGTCGGCGGCGCGTACTGCGGGCTGCTGGTGCTCAAGCTTGCCGCCGGCGCCCCGGCGCTGGTGGTGTTCTTCTGCGCCTTCCTCGCCGGCGGCGTGATCGGGTTGTTCGTCTACCTCGCCTGCTTTCATTTCATCCCGATCTCCAACCCGCTGGCGGCGCTGATGGCCACGGTGGGCATGCTGCTGTTGATCGACGAGATCATCGTCCACGAGACCGACGGCATGCCGCTCAACTACCCGGCGCTGTTCGACGACGTGATGCTGCGCTTCGGCGAGTTCACGCTGCGCGGGGACCTGCTGATGGTGTTCGCCGTGAGCATAGTCTGCATGGCCGGGCTGCTCGCGCTCCTCTACAGGACCCGGCTCGGCCTCGCCACGCGCGCGGTGTCGCAGCAGGCGGTGGCCGCCCAACTTTGCGGCATCCGCGTCGCGCGCGTGAACGCGCTGACCTTCATCGTCACCGGCCTGCTCGGCGGGATCGCCGGCGCGATGATCGGAGCGTCGGTCGGCACCCTCTCGCCGCTGCTGACCACGCCGCTCACGACCAAGGGCCTGATCGTGACCGTGATCGGGGGCTTGGGCAGCATCCCCGGCGCGATCATTGCAGGCCTGCTGGTCGGCGGCTTCGAAAGCGTGCTGCAGCAGTTCCGCGGCGTGACCGAACGCGACCTGTACGTGATGCTGCTCCTGTTCGTGTTTCTGGTGTTCCGCCCCGGCGGGCTGTTCGCGCCCAGGGGAGGACGCGATTGATTAAACACATCGTCATCCCCGCCTGCGCGGGGATGACGTACTAGATGGACTTCTACTTCGGACTGGCGCAGATCATCGGCGTGCATACGCTGCTCGGGCTGTCGGCCTACATCGTGCTGCTGACCGGGCAGGTGAGCCTCGCGCAGGCGGGCTTCTTCGCGGTCGGCGCCTATGTTGCCGGGATGCTCACCGTGATCGCCGGCTGGGCGATCCTGCCTGCGCTCGCGGTGAGTTCGCTGTTCGGCGCGGTAGTCGCCTGCGCGGTGGGCTTTCCGGCGCTGCGCGTGAAAGGCCTGATGCTGGTGATCGCGACGCTCGCGTTCGGCGAGGCCGTGCGGCTGTTCTTCTTCAACTTCGACTACCAGGTGGCCAAGGGCGGCGTGAAGCTGGGACCCCTCGGCGGCGAAGGCTTCCGCCAGATCCGCTACTTCCCCGAGCACGGCTGGACCACGATGGACGTGATGCTGTTCATCTGGACCTTGGTCGCGCTTGCGATGGGGCTGTTGTGGTGGTTCGACCGCTCGCGCTACGGCGCGGTGCTGCGCGCCGTCGGTGAGGACGAGCTCGCCGCGCAGTCGGTCGGCATCAACCTCACCGCGGTGAAGGTCAGCGCGATGACCATCGGCGGCGCGATCGCCGGCCTGGGCGGCGGCATCTACGCGCACTACACCACGCACATCGAGCACGCGAGCTTCGGCATCCTGCTCGCGACGTTCGCGCTCGCCTACCCGATCCTGGGCGGCCTGGGCAGCGTGTTCGGCACCGTGGTCGCCGCGATCTTCGTGCAGGGTTTCCTGGTCGAGGGCCTGCGATTCCTCGGCGACTGGCGCAACCTGCTGTTCGGCGCGCTGATCGTGCTGGCGATGAACGTGCGCCCGAAGGGCTTTCTCGACGCGCCTACGCTGCTGTGGATCAGGCGATTGTTCGGAGGCAGGCGTGGCGCTGCTTGAGCTCAATGGCGTCTCGCGCCACTTCGGCGGCGTGCGCGCGGTCGACAGCCTCGACCTGTCGGTGCAACAGGGGCAGATCTTCGGCCTGATCGGCCCGAACGGCTCAGGCAAGAGCACCACGGTGAACGTGATCACCGGATTGTTTCCGCCCACCTCCGGCAGCATCGTGTTCGACGGACGGGACTTCGGCACGCTGCCTACGCACCTGCGCCTGGGCCGCGGCGTCGCGCGCACGTTCCAGAACATCCGCCTGTTCGGGCAGCTCACCGTCTGGCAGAACCTGTGGGTGGCCCAGAACTCCCCCGCCGACCGCGCCAGGCGCGGCTTCTTGTCGCGCTGGCTCGGTGGCCAGGGCGGTGTGCGCGACGAAATCGTGCAGCTGCTGGAATTCTCGGGCCTCGCGCGCAAGGCCGACGAACTCGCCGCCAACCTCGCGTTCGGCGAGCAGCGGCGCCTGGAACTCGCTCGCGCGCTCGCGACCCGGCCGAAACTGGTGCTGCTCGATGAGCCGGCCGCCGGAATGAACAGCGAAGAGATCGGGCTGTTGCGCGACCGGATCCTGAAGATACGCGAGCAGGGCGTCACCGTGCTGCTGGTCGAGCACGTCATGGAACTGGTGATGGGCGTCACCGACCGGATCGCGGTGCTCAACTTCGGCCAGAAGATCGCCGAAGGGACGCCTGCGGAAATCCAGGCCGACGCCGCCGTGCGTAAAGCTTACCTGGGTGGAGAAGCCGCGTGAGCGTACTGCTCGAAATCAGCGATCTCGTCACTTCCTACGGCAAGATCGAGGCCCTGAAAGGCGTGAGCCTGTCGGTCGAACACGGTTCGATCACCTGCCTGCTCGGGCCCAATGGCGCCGGCAAGACCACGCTGATGATGACGACCGCCGGAATCCTGCGCCCGAAGCGCGGCTCGATCCGATTTTCCGGCAGCGAGATCGCGGGCCGCGCGCCGCACGCCATCGTCGCGCAGGGCGTCGCGCTGGTGCCCGAGAACCGGCTGGTGTTCCCCGCGATGACGGTGATCGACAACCTGCAGGCCGGCGCCTATCAGCGCAACGACCGGGCGGAGATCGCCGCCGACGGCGAACGCATGTTCGAGCGTTTCCCGCGCCTGAAGGAGCGCTCGGCGCAGCTCGCGGGCACGCTTTCGGGCGGCGAGCAGCAGATGCTGGCGGTGGCGCGCGCGCTGATGTCGCGGCCGAAACTGCTGTTGATGGACGAGCCGTCGCTCGGCCTCGCTCCGCTGGTGGTCGAGGAGATCTTCCGCATCATCGCGGAGCTGCACAAGGACGGCGCGACGATCTTCCTGGTCGAGCAGAACGCGCACTTGGCGCTGAAGGTGGCGCAGCACTTCTACCTGATGGAACAGGGCAAGGTCAGCTTCAGCGGCACGCCCGGAGCGCTGGCGGAGGATGAAGTGATCCGCAGGGCCTACCTCGGTTCGGCGAAGAGTTGACGGTGCAATCGTCATTCCCGCGTACGCGGGAATCCAGCTCTGGGCCCCCGCTTTCGCGGGGGCGACAGTATGTTGTTTGACCTGCTGCAGAACACCCTCGATGGGCTGGCCATGGGATCGGCCTATGCGCTGCTCGCCGTCGGATTCACGCTGATCTTCGGCGTGCTGCGCAGGGTCAACCTTTCCTACGGCCCGGCGATCATGTTCGGCGCGTATTGCGCAACCTGGGTGCATCTGAATTTCCAGGCCGGCGTCCTTGCGCTCGCGCTGATCACCATCGCCGGCGCCGCGCTCGCAGGCGCCTATGTCGAGCGGCTGTGCTTCGCACCGCACCGGAACGGCTCGGCGATCGCCGCGATGGTCGCGAGCTTCGCGCTGTGGATGCAGTTCGAGGAGCTCGTGACGCTGGTGATGCCGAAGCACCTGTACGATTTCCCGCCGATGCTCAGCGCCGATCCGATCTCCTTCGGCCCGCTAACCTTGCCTATCGAGGCGCTGGTGATGCTCGGTTGCGCGCTCGCCATCGGTTTCGGCCTGCAGCGCCTGCTTTACCGGTCGCGCTTCGGCCTCGCGGTCCGCGCGGTCATCGATGCCCCGGTTGCGGCGCAGCTCGCGGGCATCAACGTGCCGCGCATCCTGATGCAGGTTTTCCTGCTGGCCTCCTCGATCGGCGGCCTGGCGGGCTACCTGATCGTGTCCACGCACACCCAGATCACGCCGATGCTCGGCATGTGGTCGACGTTGAAGGGACTGCTTGCGATGATGATCGGCGGCCTCGGATCGCTGCCGGGCGCGATCGTCGGCGGTCTGCTGCTGGGCGTGCTGGAGGCCCACAGCCAATGGTTCCTCGGGCCGCAGTCGCGCGACCTGCTCGCCTACCTGCTGCTGTTCGCGCTTCTCGCGCTGCGCCCGTTCGGGCTGTGGCGCGCCCGGCACGCCGAGACCCGCGCATGAGCGATTACGCGATCGGCGTATTGACCAACATCGGGCTCGTCTCGTTCATCGCACTGTCGGCCTACCTGCTGCTGATCGCCGGCGAGATGTCGTTCGGCCAGCAGGGATTCTTCGGCGTCGGCGCATACGTTGCCGGAATCGCCACCGCGATGTATGGCATTCCGCTTCCGGTTGCGGCCGTCATCGCGATGGCCGCCGGCGCGGCAGCGGCATTCCTGGTCGGTCTGCCCACGCTGCGCCTGCGCGGGCTGTATTTCGCGATGGCGACGCTCGCCGCTGCCGAAATGCTGCGCATCCTGTTCGAGCTGATCCACTTCCAGCGCGAAATCGACGGCGAACTGGTCGGGCCGGACGGCACGCAGGGCTTTCGCAGCATCCGCTGGGTGTTCGAGGCGGGCATCGAGCCGGCGGATTTCCTCGTGATCGTCTGGGCGCTGCTGGCGCTGGCGGTCACGGCGTTCATCGTGGTGGAGCGCTCGCGGCTCGGAGCAACGTTGCGCATGCTCGGCGAAGACCCGGAACTCGCGCGCATGCTCGGGATCCGCGTCGAGCGCTTCAAGCTCGGCATCGCCGCGGCTGCCGGCGCGTTCGCGGCGCTCGGCGGCGCGCTGTACGCGCACCACAACACCTACATCGAACCGCGCAACTTCGACATCATGCTCGGCGTGCACAGCCTGGCGTATGCGCTGATCGGCGGGCTCGGCACGGTGTTCGGGCCGCTGTTCGGCGTGCTGATCGACATCGGCGTGCTGGAGGGCAGCCGCGTGTTCCAGGGCTATCGCATGATCGTGTTCGGCGGGCTGGTCGCGCTGCTTCTGGTGGTCCGGCCGCGCGGCCTTCTCGACGAGCGCTTCGTCCACCGTTTGCGCTTCCGCGCGTTCAGGCACACATGAGAACTATCCTCTTTGCAGCCCTGCTCCTTGCTTCAGTGCCGGCGCTGGCACAGCGCCCCCGGGCGGACCTCGACTGCAAACCGGCCAAGGGCCTGCTGACCTACGACTGCATCATTCGCCTCACGCGGGGCGGCCAGCCGCTCACGGGAGCCGCGGTCACGGTCGGCGCGGACATGCCCTCGATGCCGATGGCGCACAACCTGAAGCCGGTGAAAGCCGCGCCTGGAGAGAAGCCCGGAGAGTACCGCGCCCGGCTCGAGCTCGAGATGACCGGGGAGTGGGCGGTGAAGCTGCGTCTGTCGGGCCCGGTGCGCGAACAACTGATCCTGCATTTCGAATTCAGCGAAACGGGCGTGTCGCCCGTAAAGCGCCCCTCCGAGCGTCGCCGGCCCGGATAGCCTCACGCGGCGGGCTTGAGCCGGTTCGGGAACACCTGCGGCCGCATGGAAGGATGGCAGGGCATGGTCTTCGGCGCGTACGCCGCCTCGGCGCCCAGTTCCTCCGCGGCGTGCCAAGCCCAGCGCGGATCCCACATCGCGCCGCGCGCGAGGCAGACGAAATCGGCCTTGCCCGAGGCGACGATGTCCTCGGCCTGGCGCGCGCCGGTGATCAGGCCCACCGACATCACCGGCAATCCGGCCTCGCGCCTCACCTTCTCCGCAAACGGCACCTGGTAGCCGGGCGCGAGCGGGATCTGCTGGCGCGGATCCAGCGCGCCCGAGGACACATCCAGATAGTCGCAGCCGAGCCGCTTCAACTCTCGCGCCAGCGCCACCGTTTCCTCCGGCGTCCAGCCGCCCTCCACCCAGTCGGTCGCGGAAACGCGTGCGCCCATCGGCTTGTCGGCCGGCCACGCGGCGCGCATCGCCGCAAACGTCTCGAGAACCATCCGCATGCGGTTCCCGAGACTGCCGCCGTATTCATCGGTGCGCCGGTTGGAGATCGGCGACAGGAACTGGTGCAGCAGGTATCCGTGGCCGGCGTGAAGCTCGACCAGGTCGTAGCCGACGCGTGCCGCGCGCTGCACCGACGCTGCGAAATCAGCCTTGACCTGCCCGATCTCCGCCTTGGAAAGCGCGCGCGGCGTGTGCCAGTCGGGTGCGAATGGAACTGCAGAGGGCGCGACGGTCTCCCATGCGCCTTCCCCGGGCGCGAGCGGTTTGCCGCCCATCGCCGGCGGCTGAGTCGAACCTTTGCGCCCGGCGTGGCCGAGCTGGATGCCGTGCTTTGCGACCCCGTATTTCCTACAGAAGTCGATGACCCGCTTGAGCGCGGCCTCGTTGTCGTCGCTGCACAGCGTTGCGCATTTGAGCGAGATGCGGCCGGCCATGCTGACGTTGGTGGCCTCGGTCATCACCAGCGCCCCGGCGCCGAGCGAGAACTGGCCGAGGTGCATCAGGTGCCAGTCGTTCGCCGAGCCGTTGTCCGAGTTGTACTGGCACATCGGCGATACTACGATGCGGTTCGCGAGGGCCAGCCCGCGCAGGTTGATGGGGGAAAACAGCGCGCTCGGCATCGGGACCTCCTCCTCGTTCGGTGCGGTGTGGCAGCCTATCCGCTGCCGCCCGCCGACGGGGAATCTAGGCTCCGCCGCCTGTCCGCTCGTTGATCTGGATCAACCTGATGGATCGACTCGGCGGCGACGAAGACGTAAGACGATGGCCTGACAACCGGAAGCAGCACCGTCCAGCCTGGGCACGAGTGCACCGATCAAAGAAAACGGGGCGCGATGTTAGCATCACCCGATGCCGCGCATCGTCGACGCAGCGAATCTCGACCTCTCGGAAATCATCCGTCCCGGCGACGGGGTGATCTGGGGCCAGGCCTGCGCCGAACCGCTGACGCTGGTCGAGGCGCTCGTCGCCCAGCGCGCGGCGCTCGGCCCGATCGAGGTCTTCATGGGGGTGAACTGGTCGGGCACGATCAGGGCGGAACACGCAGACTGCATTCGCCTCACCGCCTACTGCGGCGCAGGGCACAACCGCAAGCTCGCCGATGCGGGCGTGCTCGACATCTGTCCCTATCCGTATTCGCAGATCGGGCCGCTGATCCGGGCCGGAAAAATCAAGAGCGACGTGGTGCTGCTGCAGGTGAGCCCGCCGAACGCGCGCGGCGAGTACAGCCTGGGGCTGGACGTGGAATACCTGGCGCCCGCGATCGAATGTGCGCGCAGCGTGGTTGCGGAGATCAACCATCAGGTTCCGTGGACCACGACCGAGCGGCTGATGCGCGCGGAGGACTTCGCGCTGACGACCGAGAGTTCGCGCCCGCCGGTGGCGCCGCCCTACGGCGCACCGGGCGAAACCGAGCGGCGGATCGCGCAGCATGCGGCGCAGTTCATCCCCGATGGCGCAACCCTCGAGTTCGGGCTCGGGTCGCTGCCCGACGCGATCCTCGCCGCGCTCGCGGACCGGCGCGACCTGGGGGTGCACAGCGGCCTGCTGTGCGACGGTATCGCGCGCCTCTCGGAGCAAGGCGTGATCACCAATGCGCGCAAGTCGATCGACCGCGGCGTCAGCGTGGGCTGCGTGCTGATGGGCACCCGGACGCTGTTCGACCACGCGCACCTCAATCCGCGCGTGCATCTGCGCTCCAGCGAATACACGCACCATCCCGGCGTGCTCGCGCGCATCGAGCGCTTCGTTGCGGTCAACTCGGCGGTCGAGGTCGATCTGACCGGACAGGTCAACGCGGAGACCACCGGCGCAAGTTACGTGGGCGCGATCGGCGGCCAGCTCGATTTCGTGCGCGCGGCGAACCTCTCGCGCGGCGGCGTATCGCTCATCTGCCTGCCCTCGAGCGTCGGCGCGAAGGCCTCGCGCATCGTCGCGAGGCTCTCCGGGCCGGTCGCGACGCCGCGCTCCGAGGCCGGCGTGTTCGTGACCGAATGGGGCGCGGCCGACCTGCGCGGTCTGCCGCTTTCGAAGCGCGCCGAGCGCATGATTGCGATCGCGCACCCGGATTTCCGCGCGGACCTGGAGCGTTAACGCGCCCTGCTCATTTGAACGCGCGCAATCCGCGCACGACCCACATCGGCAGCGCCGCGAGGAAGATCGAACACAGCGCGAACACGAACCCGGCGCGATAACCGCCGGTCAGGTCGTGCAGCACGCCCCCCGTCATCGAACCGACGGCCGCGCCCAGAGCGTTGGTCGAATACAGCGCGCCGTAGATCGTCGCCACCTGGGCGCCGGAGAACTCGCGCGTGCAGATCGACGAAATGATCGGGCCGCGCACCCCCATGCACAGGCCGAATACCAGCACATAGGTCGCCAGCAGCGCACCGTGGGGTGCATACGAAAGCGCAAACAGCGTCGCGATCCCGAGTCCCGAGCCGACGAAGCTGACCGTGACGGTCTGCCGGTAGCCGAAACGCTCGGCCAGCAGCCCGCTGCTCGAGACGCTGGCCACCGACAGCATGCCGGTGAATCCGTACGCGGTTGCCGCCGTCAGCGGGGAAAATCCGCTGTCGATGAAATACACCACGCTCTGCGGCAGCACCGTATACATCCCCACCGAGGTGAAGAAGAAGATCGCCACCAGTCCCCAGTACAGCCGGGTGCGCAGCGCCGCCGCGAGGGTCCATCCGCCCCCGCCGTCCCGGGCGCGCACCCCCGCCCGGTAGTCCGGATTGCCAAGCACATAACGCTTCCACGGGACCGCGAACGCGGCCAGCGGCACGATCGCGAGCAACGCAAGACCCAGCACGCGATAGGTGCCGCGCCAGTCGAAGTAGCCGATCAACCCTTGCGACAGCGGCACGAACACGAGCGAGCCGCAGCCCATGGCCGCGAACGCGATGCCGATCGCGCTCGACAGGCGGGCGCGGTACCACCGCGACAGCAGCGCCGAGGCCGGCACCATTCCGTTCAGCGCCACCCCGACGCCGATCAGCACGCCGACGTAGGCGTAGAACTGCCAGAGTTCCGCAAGCGTCCCGGCCAGCAGGAAGGCCGCCGACAGGCAGCACAACCCGGCCGTATACACGACGCGCGGCCCGAGGCGGTCGAACAGCAGGCCCACCAGCGGCGCAAGCAGGGCGCCGATCACCAGGTAGAGCGCGTACACGCTGGTGAGCTGCGAACGCGACCAGCCGAATTCGCGCTCCAGCGGCAGCAGGAACACGGCGTAGGTCTCGCCGCTGCCGCGCGCGAACAGGTTCAGCGCGAACACCGTGGCCAGCACCGCGAGCGCCGTGCGCCGCCACCGCGCCGCGTCCTTCGCCACCGGCATGGCGGTTCCTACGCCGCCGTATGCAGGCCGAACACCTGGCGAAGATACGCCAGATAGCGCGCGTCCTTGCTCACCGTTTTGCCGGGCGAATCGGAGATCTTCGCCACCGGCTGGCCGTTGCATTCGGTCATCTTGATGACGATGTTGATCGGCTCGTAGCCGAGGTCGTTGGTGAGGTTGGTGCCGATGCCGAACGAGGTCTTGGCGCGGCCGTTGAAGTGCCGCGCGAGCCTGATGGCGAGCGGGACCGTCAGCTGGTCGGAGAAGATCAGCGTCTTGGTGCGCGGGTCCACCCTGTTTTTCGCATAGTGCGCGATCATCCGCTCGCCCCACTCGAACGGATCGGCCGAGTCGTGGCGCACGCCGTCGAACAGCTTGCACAGGAACATGTCGAAGTCGCGCAGGAAGGCGTCCATGCCGTAGGTGTCCGACAGCGCGATGCCGAGGTCGCCGCGGTATTCCTTCGCCCAGATGTCGAACGCGAAGGTCTGCGAGTCCCGCAGCCGGGGCCCCAGCGCCTGGCAGGCCTGCATGTACTCGTGCGCCAGCGTGCCGAGCGGCGTGAGGTTGTTGAGCATCGCCAGCCACACGTTCGAGGTCCCGGCGAAGTACTGCGGCACCTCGCGCTTGAGCGTGCGGATCACCTCCTCGTGCCAGGCGAGCGAGAAGCGCCGCCGCGTGCCGAAATCGGAAATCTTGAACTCCAGCTCCGGCCCGACCTCGCGCACCATTGCGATCTTCGCTGCCAGGCGCCTGCGCCCCTCGTCGAGGTCCGGCCGCGGCCGGGTATTGCGGAAATACACCTCGCTGAAGATCGCCAGCACCGGGATCTCGAACAGGATGGTGTGCAGCCAGGGGCCGCGGATGACGATGCCGATCCCGCCCTGCTCCGCGGCGTCGAGTTCGATGCGGATGTACTTGTCGTTGAACTTGAACAGCCCGAGGAAGTCGACGAAATCCGACTTGATGAAACGGAACGAGCGCAGATAGTCGAGCTCTTCGGTGCGGAATTGCAGGCCCTCCAGCGCGCCGACCTCGCGGCGGATCTCCCCGAGATAGGGCGTGAGATCCACGCCTTCGCTGCGGCACTTGAACGCGTATTCCACCTGCGCGCCCGGGAAGTGGTGCAGCACGACCTGCATCATCGTGAACTTGTACAGGTCGGTGTCGAGCAGCGAGCGGATGATCATCGGGGAATTCTACCCGCGATGCGATAATCCCCTTGATGTGCGGCCATCAGCGCAGCTTGCTTTCGATCCTGCGCAACCGGTCGTCCAGCGAATCGACTTTGCCCGACAATACCCTGATGGCTTCGCTCTGGGCGCGGATCAGATCCCTCAGCTCGTTTGGCGCGACCGCAACGGTCGGAGCACCCGGGGGCGTACCGGGCGGCTCATATTCGGGACGCAGGACGGATATACCCGGCTGCGTCACGACGCCCGGTGCAGGAGGCAGAGCGGGAGGTTGCTGCGCATGCGCGAAGCTGCAAACGGAAACCCCAAACAGAAAAATGAACCGTTTCATCGCAATTCCTTTCCAATTCCGAACCATCGAGAAACAGCACGATAGCCCATGTGCGGCCGCTACGCCTTACACACTCACCCGGATGTGATCAAGCTCCAGTTCGGACTCTCCGGCGTGCCGGAGTTAAAGCCCGAGTACAACATCGCACCGAGCAGCGACGTGCTGATCGTCCGCGAGGACAAGGACCGCGGCCGCAGCGCGGAACTGTACCGTTGGGGCCTGATTCCGCAATGGGCGAAGGACCCTGCCATCGGCAACAAGCTGGCGAACGCCCGGGGCGAGACGGTGGCCGAAAAACCGTCGTTTCGTTCCGCGTTCAGGCACTGGCGCTGCCTGGTGCCGGCGAGCGGTTTCTACGAATGGAAGACAATTGCCGGGAAGAAGCAGCCGTACTACATCCATCCGAAGGGAGACGAACTGTTCGGACTCGCGGGGATCACCGAGCTATGGTACGGGCCCGATGGCCCGCTGCGCACGGTCAGCCTGATCACCACGGAGCCGAACGAACTGATGCGCGAGATACACGACCGCATGCCGGTGATCGTGCCGCGCGAGGACTACGCCGCCTGGCTCGATCCGCGCAACCAGGATGCGGCGAGGCTCAAAGGCTTCATCCGCTCCTACCCGGCGGAGCGGATGGCGACGTACGCGGTCAGCAAGGCCGTGAGCAATGCGCGCAACGAGGGCGCGGAGTTAATTCGTCCGCTGTAGCGCCGCACCGAGCGAGCGGTGGAAGTTGACGATCGCACTTTCGAAGCGTCCGAACGTGAACGACTCATTCGCGCCGCTCGCGATGCCGCGCTGGATGGCGCACACGACTGCGCGATCTTCGGCTGCCCCGGTCTGGCTGACGAACTCGGCGTCGCGCTCGGCCTGTTTGCGCATCTCGACCCGATCGCTGCCGCGGTTGGTAAGCGAATAGGTGATCGCCTTCGTGCTCTCCAGCGTGAGCGGCTCGAGGACCACCACGTTGGTGTGACGCGACAGCACCGTGATCAGCGCGTTCGGGAACAGGTGATAGACGTACGTCAGCAGCCCATCGACCCGGCGTTCATCGGGAGGCAGCGCAGCCAGCTTGCCGATCCGCCGGAACGGATAGGTGACGCGGCTGTTGCGGCCGAAGGTTTCCACGACGTTGAGATTGTCGAAGCCGTACGGATAGAAGGTCTCGCTGTGCGTGGGGCGGATGTGATAGCCCTCGATGAAGCCCTCGAGCAGGATTTTCCAGTTTGCTTGCGTGACCCGTTCGCTGGTGGCGAAGAGCTGCTGCTCGGGCGAAATCAGATCCGGCAACTCATCCAGCGAATCGTCGTCGAGGCGAGGCTCGTCCTGCGTGACGAACACCAGTCCGAGCCGCTCCTCGGCGCTCACCGGCACCAGGCCGTGAAGGTTCTTGTCGAGGCCCGGAAAACCGTGCTCATGCGGAACGTGACGCAGCTTTCCGTCGAGTTGGTAAGTCCAGCCGTGGTAACCGCACACAAACGCCTTGGCGCATCCCGAACCCCTCGCCAGCTGCATGCCGCGGTGGCGGCAGACGTTGCGGAACGCCCGGACCTTGCCGTCGTGCGCGCGCACGGCAACGATCGGTGTACCCGCGGCGTCCCGCGCCACGTAGGACCCGGCATCCGGCAACGCGGCGGAAGGACAGAACGGCGTCGCAGATCGGCGCAAAACGCGTTCGATTTCCGCAGCCATGCGTTCGTTCGAACGGTAGTTGTCCACCGGCTCTCGCCAGACGTCCTGGCCGAGATCAGTGGTGCCGTTCTCGATGTGATCCAGGATTCTCTGGGCCACATGCCGATCGTCCATCAGGATTGCCATGTCGCCATCGTTTCGTTACTGGATTATCTCATCCGCGCGCAGCAGCAGAGATTGCGGAATGGTGAGGCCGAGGGCTTTCGCGGTTTTGAGGTTGATGACCAGCTCGAACTTGGTCCCTTGCTCGATGGGCAACTCGCCGGGCTTGGCCCCTTTGAAAATCCTGTCTACGTAGACGGCGGCGCGCCGGTGGTTATTGAACGCGTTCACCCCATAGGACAAGAGGAACCCCGCCTCGGCGCTCTCCCTGAACAGGGCGATCCCGGGAAGCCGGCGCTTGGCCATAAGCTCCGCCAGTCTCGCGCGATTCGAGCCGGTGACCGGATCGGGAAGTACCAGGAGCCCATCGACCCGCTCGAGCGCCATGGCTGTGAAGCCCCTCTCGAAGTCATCCGGGCTGCTGAACTCGATGCCCAACACCTTGACGCCCATCGTCCGCGCTGCTGCTTGCGCCTCTTTCCAGAAAGCGTGATGGGTCGGATTCGCCGGATTCCAAAGCACGGCCACGTACGAAATCCTTGGGACCGTCTCGCGGAGAAGCTCCAACCACTTCCCCGTCATCTCCACGGCGAGATTGGAAACCCCCGTGATGTTACCGCCGGGTCGAGCGAGGCTCGCAGCGAACCCCGCGCCGACCGGATCTCCTACAGCACCCATCACGATGGGAATAGTCGTGGTCGCTTGTTTGGCGGCCCGGATCGCCGGCTCCCCCGCCGTCACGATGACGTTGACGTTCGCTCGAACGAGTTCGGCGGCCAACTCAGCCAGTCGGTCGTTTCTGCCCGCTCCCCAACGGAAGTCGAGGATGAAATTCCGGCCTTCTACGTAGCCCAGTTCTTGCAGTCCCTGGCGAAGTCCTTCCACTTGGGCCTTGGATGACGAAGGCCACCCACCTCCAAGGAACCCGATCCTGTACAACGCACCAGCCTGCTGCGTCTCGGCAGCAAGCGGCG
This sequence comes from Gammaproteobacteria bacterium, assembly GCA_041476585.1. GTDB lineage: Bacteria > Pseudomonadota > Gammaproteobacteria > Burkholderiales > SG8-39 > JADGRQ01. Next base: position 24,506 of record JBGOTT010000007.1, read on the forward strand.
CAGCGCCAAGCGCAAGGAGTGCGAGTACCGTGTTGCGCCTGTTCATCCGATCCCCCTTTTGATCGTAGCGCGGCGGCGTAAGCGCCGGGATCGCCAGGCGGAAAGGCCTGCCATCCCCGTCGGGGAACGAATTTACACCCGGAAGGGCCAGAATGAACATGACTCGAGTACCGCGCAGTTGTGAGAAGTTCGCCTGACGTTCTTGAAACAGATACTCAAACTAGCAGCATCGATCGCCGGCTAACTTGCGGAGTCAGGACCGGAGTAGACTGAATCTGATACTTGGGGAGGTCGTCATGAAACCAAATCGCATTGCTGCACTCGTTGCATCACTGTTCGCGTTCGCATCCGCCGGCGTTCTCGCGCACAGCGACGACGCGCAGCCGAAGAAGGAAAAGCTCGGCCGGGTGTTGTTCAAGACGTCCTGCACGCCGGAGGCGCAGAAGCAGTTCGAGCGTGCCCTCGGCATGCTGCACTCGTTTTACTTTCCCGAGACGATCAAGGCCTTCACGGCGATCCCCGAGACGGACCCGGGCTGCGCGATCGCCTATTGGGGCCTCGCGGTCAGCATTCGCCCGAACCCTCTGGTCGGCCCGTGGGACGCCGCGACGCTGAAGCGCGGGCTCGAAGCGGTCGAAAAGGGCGAGGCGATCGGGGCCAAAACAGAGCGCGAGCGCGATTGGCTCGCGGCAATCAAGGAGTTCTACATGGACTTCGACAAGGTCGACCAGGACACGCGCACGAGGAACTACGAGAAAGCGATGGAGGCGCTGGCCGCGAAGTACCCGAAGGACGTCGAGGCGAAGGTCTTCCATGCGCTGGCGCTCAACGAGAGCTTCGACCACAAGAGTATGGATCCGTTGCTCAAGGCGATAAAGATCCTCGAACCGCTCGACAAGAAGTATCCTGACCATCCGGGCATCACGCACTACCTCATCCACAGCTACGACTTTGCGCCGATCGCCAGACAGGGTGTGCCAGCCGCGAACAAGTATGCAAAGATCGCGCCGTCGGCGCCGCACGCCCAGCACATGCCTTCGCACATCTATTCGATGGTCGGCATGTGGCAGGAGTCGATTGCGTCGAACCTCAGTGCGGTCAAGGTGGCGAATGAATACGCCGCCACGGCCAAGCTCGACGGCGTGCTCGCGGGCGTGCCGCACTCATACGACTTCATGCAATACGCCTACCTGCAGCTCGGGCAGGACGCGAAGGCAAAGGCGCTGGTGGATGAAAGCGCCGCCGTCAAAAAGGTCATCGGCCCGATCTCGGCGGGCAACACCGCGCGCAGCGCGGTGCCTGCGCGCTACATGCTCGAGCGGCAGGACTGGAAGGGCGCGGCGCAGCTCCAGCCGCTGGGCACCCCTTTCCCGGCCGCGGAGGCGATCACGCATTTCGCACGCGCGCTGGGCGCGGCACGCAGCGGCGACATAGCCGCCGCGCAGGCCGATGTCGAAAAGCTGAAAGATCTGCGCGAAGGGCTGGACAAGGCGAAGCAGTCCTACTGGGCCGAACAGATCGAGGTACAGATTCTGGGCGCCCAGGCCTGGGTCGCGCAGGGCCACGGGAACAAGGACGAAGCGCTCAAATTCATGCGCGCCGCTGCCGACCTCGAGGACAGCAGCGCGAAGCACGTCGCGATGGAGAACCGGCTCTATCCGATGCGCGAGTTGCTCGGCGACATGCTGCGCGAGCACGGTCAGCCCGCAGCGGCACTGAAGGAGTACGAGGTCTCGATGAAGAACGCGCCCAACCGGCTGCGCGGCTACTACGGCGCCGCCAAGGCGGCCGAGGCAGCGAGCGAGAACAAGAAGGCGACGGCCTATGCCCGCCAGTTCGCGCGTCTCACCCGGACGGCGGATGGCGATCGGGCCGAATTGCTGGAGATGAAGCAGTCTGTCGCGAGCAAGTGACGAGAGAACGCATGCGGCGCGCGGCGCTTGCCACCGCGCTGTGCGCCGTCGGCGCAGTCCTTGCACCGGGAGCGGCGCTCGCCGACCCGCGCGAGGAAGAGCCGGAAGAATCGCGTCTCGAGCCGGACTACGCCCGCGGCAAGAAGGCGATCGAGGCGAAAGACTGGGCGACCGCGATCCGGCTGCTCTCGTCCGCGGCGCTGCGCGATACCCGGAACGCCGACATCCAGAACTTCCTCGGCTACGCCTACCGCAACACGGGCGAGCTGACGCTCGCGTTCAAGCACTATTCGCGCGCGCTGCAGCTCAATCCCCGGCATCGCGGAGCGCACGAATACCTCGGCGAGACTTACCTCATGGTGAAGAACCTTGCCAAGGCGGAAGAGCACCTCGCGGCGCTTCGCAGGATCTGCCTGATTCCCTGCGAGGAATACGGCGATCTCGAAAAGAAGATCGCCGAGTACCGTGCGCGCGCAGGCCGGTAGCCATTGAGGCAGGACTCAGGTTCCGCGCGTCCTGATCGACCCTTCCTGGGCCTCGAGAAAGGCGCGGCGGAACGCCATCGGATCCGAGATCGACGGGATGGGCGCGTGCGACGTGCCCGTACCCGAAACGATCAGCGTGCCGAAATCCAGCATGCGTCCGAGGAGCGACTGCTGCACCTGGATGCTCTCGACCTTCCGGATCGCGATCTCGATGGTGTTGCGGCTGATGAAGCCGAACTTGGCGATGACGCGCTTGTTGGTGATCGCAAGCTCCGTCGATTTCACCCGTATCCAGGCCCAGACGAGAAACACCAGGCCGATGGCGACGGGGAGCAGCACCACGCCTGCGAGGAGCAGATGCCAGACCGCCCACCAGCTCACGCGTCCCTGGTGGAGGATTTTCTCGCCCGCAATCAGTGTGCCTTCTACGTAGCTCGTCATTTCGGATTCACCCCCGCGGCTTCGTCCACGTTTCCGACCACGCCAGGCAGCAACTCGATCCCGGCTTGCCGAAGCGGTCCTGCATGAACACCTTCGCGGCGGCAGCCTCGCCATTTACCGAAAGCTGTGCGCCGCGCGCGGGCAGGAAGGTGCTGTAGACGCCGATCGGCCGGTCCATCGCTCCCGGCGGCACGGTGAGCACGAACGGCGCCATCAGGTCCCACCAGCTCAGGACGATCTCGTCCTCGTCCGAAATGACGCGCTCTTCGACCGTGCTGAGCGAGTTGCCGGTGCGCTCGAATTCGGCGTCGATGACGGGCAGCGACTCGGCGGCGAAGGGCTTGTGCAGCAGGACTTCGATGGTACGTTGCAGGAAGCGCGCGACGCCCGCGTTGTCGGCGTAGACCCGCGGCCCCTTGCCGGTGAGCGGGCTTTCGATGAACAGCGCGTGCCCCTGTCCGGCGCTCGACCACAGCACGCGCCAGTGGCTGACGCGGTCCGCGATGGTCTTGCCGCCATCGTCCGAGAGCCGGATGAACGAGTTTTCGCCGGTCATCACGACGTCGTGCGGGTCAACCATTTGGGGGTCGGGCATGGGCGGGCTCCTGGTTTTCGGACACGGGGTTCATCAAGTATAAGTCCCCCTGCTTGCAATTCCATCCATACTGGATATACTTCCAGTGTAAGGAGGCACAGCATGGGAGACACAGTATGGACGACCTGACCGAACGCCAGACCGAAATCCTGAAGCTGGTCCGCGACCTCACCGAGGCCTCGGGCTTTCCGCCGACGCGCGCCGAAATCGCCGAAAGGATGGGGTTCCGCTCGGTGAACGCCGCCGAGCAGCACCTGCGCGCGCTGGAGAAAAAAGGCGCGCTGGAGATCTCCGCGGGTTCGTCGCGCGGCCTGCGCGTGAAGGAGCGCGCCGGGCGCAGCCTGGGGCGGGTGATGGAGCTGCCGGTGATCGGCCGCGTCGCGGCCGGCTCCCCGATCCTCGCCGAGGAGCACGTGCAGGGGCGCTACGCCGTCGACCCGAACCTGTTCACGCCGCACGCCGATTACCTGTTGCGCGTGCGCGGCCTGTCGATGCGCGACGCCGGCATCCTGGAAGGCGACCTGCTCGCCGTGCACAAGACGCACGACGTGCGCAGCGGCCAGATCGTGGTGGCGCGCCTGGCCGATGAAGTCACGGTGAAACGCCTGCGCCGGCGCGGCAACAGCGTGCAATTGCTGCCGGAGAACCCGGACTTCGAGCCGATCGAGGTCGATCAGCGCTCGGAAGAGTTCTCGATCGAAGGCGTCGCCGTCGGCGTGATCCGCAACGGCAGATCTTTCTAGCGCCGTGGACCGGCGGCAATGGCTGCGGCCCTGCAGTCGCTGCTCGAGCGCTCGCCGCTCGTCTGGCGCGGCGGCGCACCCGCTGCGGTCGCGCGGCCCAGCGTGCCGACCGGCTTCGCGCAGCTCGACCGCCTGCTGCCCGGCGGCGGCTGGCCGGGCGGCGCGCTCACCGAACTGATCGCCGAAGACGAAGGCATCGGCGAAGTCTCGCTGTTCGGACCGGCGCTCGCGCGCCTGTCGGTCGAAGACGAACGCTGGATCGCATTCGTCGCCCCGCCGCACTTTCTCTACGCGCCGGCGCTCGCCAACCTCGGCATCGACCTCGCGCGCATCGTGCTGATCCGCCCAACCCGGCCGCAGGAGACGCTGTGGGCTGCCGAGCAGACGCTGCGCTCCGGCGCCGCAAGCGCGATGCTCGCCTGGCTGCCCGCGCCGAACGAGCGCAGCTTGAGAAAGCTCTCGCTCGCGGCCGAAACAGGCCGCGCCATGGGCGTGTACTTCCCCGCCGCCCAGGCGATGCGACACGCCACGCCCGCGGCGCTGCGCCTGCGCCTCGCCGCGCGGGATGGAAAGTCGCTGCTCACCATCACGAAGCGCCGCGGCGGCGGCGAGTGCGCGCCCCTCCCGCTCGATCTTCGCACCAGGTAGTTTTTGCATGCTCTGGCTCGCCGTGCATTTCCCGGCGCTGGCGCTCGAGGTGTTTCCGGGTGCTGCGCAAGCCAGCACGCCTTTCGCCGTCGCCACCCGCCGGGAGCGCGGCGAGATCCTGATCGCCAATGCTTGCGCCGCGCGCGCCGGAGTCGCCACCGGCATGCCGGTGTCCGCCGCCTGCACGCTCGCTCCGCAACTCGCCGTGCGGCCGCACGACGCCGGTGCCGAGCGCCGCGCGCTGGAAGGCGCGGCGCTCTGGGCCGGCCAGTTCACGCCGCTGGTGAGCCTGCGCGCGCAGCGCTGCGCGCTGCTCGCCGAGATCGGCGGCGGGTTGAAGCTGTTTGGCGGGCTCGACGCGCTGCTTGCGCGCGTGCGCACCGGCCTCAAAGAACTGGGTTACGAGGCGCTGCTCGCCTGCGCTCCGGCCCCCGCCGCCGCCGAGCTGCTGGCGCATGCCGGCTTCGAGCTGGCGCTCGATACCTGCGAGGCCATGCGCACGCAGATCAACCGGCTGCCGCTCGGCTGCCTCGATGTCTCCTCCGAGACGATCGCCGCGCTCGCCGCGCTCGGCCTGCGCACGCTCGGCGAGTGCCTGGCGCTGCCTGCGGACGGCCTGGCGCGCCGTTTCGGCCCGGCGCTCGTCGATCAGTTGCGCCGCGCGCTCGGCGAAATGCCCGATCCGCAGCCGCCATTTACGCCGCCCGAGCGCTACGCCGGGAAACTCGCGCTGCCCGCACCCGCCGAGACCGTCGAAGGCCTCGGCTTCGGACTGCAGCGCATGCTGGGCGAGCTGTGCGGGCTGCTCGCCACGCGCAACCTGGGCGCGACCGCGTTCGCGCTCGCGCTCGGGCACGAAGACCATCCCGCGACGCGCATCGGGCTGAAGCTCTCGGTGCCCAGCCGCGACGCGCAGCACCTGCTCGCCCTTGCGCGCGAGCGGCTTGCGCGGATCGAGCTCCCCGGGCGGGTGACCGAGCTTGGTGTTGCGCTCGAATCCTCGGCGCAACTCGCGCCGCGGCTGTTCTCGCTGTTCGGAAAATCCGAAGGCTCGGCCGAGTCGCGCGCGCAGCTGATCGAGCGATTGCGCGCAAGGCTGGGCGAGGCCGCGGTCTGCGGCCTGCAACTCATCCCCGACCATCGCCCGGAGCTTGCGTTTCGCGAGGCGGAACCCGCTTCAGGACAGAACGGAGCTGCTGCAGGAGAACTGCGGCGTCCGGACGCGAGCCGCCCTTCCCGGCCGCTGTGGCTGGTGCAGCCGCCGCACCCGCTCGCCGAGCGCGGCGGCACACCCTGGCTCGCCGGGCCGCTCGCGCTCGATGCCGGCCCCGAGCGCATCGCAAGCGGCTGGTGGGACGGGCACGACGTAAGGCGCGATTACTTCGTCGCACGCACCGCGCGCGGCGCGCGCGTGTGGGTCTACCGCGAGGCTTCGGGCTGGTTCCTGCACGGGCTGTTCGCCTAGCCTCTATAATTCCGCGCGCCGCCACATGTCCGCAATTCCGACCACGCCATCCGACGCCGTCCCGCAGGCGCCCGGCGCCTTGCACGATGCAAGCGATGCGCGCCGGGTGCTCGCCGACCAGGTCGAGCTGCTCTACCGCCAGGCGCCGATCGGCATCGGGGGCGCGCTGCTCGTCGCGTCGCTCGTCGTCTACGAACTCTACGCGCCTCATTCGCGCGAGCTGGTGATCTTCTGGGCATGCATCGCCCTACTGGTCGCCGCGTCGCGCTTCATGCTGGTGCGGGCGTACAGCCGCGATGCGGCGCGCGAACCGGACCCGAAGCGGTGGCTGCGCTGGTTCTCGATCGGTGCGCTGGCCGAAGGCGTCAGCTGGGGATTCGCCGCGGCCGTGTTCTTCCCTTCGATCAGCGACGAACAGAGGGTGTTCCTCGCGTTCGTCCTCGCCACCATGACTGCGGGTGGCCTGCCGCTATTCTCGGCGGTGTGGTGGGTATTCGCGCTGTTCGCTTTCGGCGTGATCGTGCCCTTCGAGGCGGTGCTGTTCACCTACGGCACGCGGCTGTTCTCCGAGCTGGCGCTGATGATTCCGATCCTGCTCGCGATCAACGTCGCCGTCGCCTACCGTTTGAACCAGGTCTTCGTCTCGGGCTTCCGCCTGCGGCAGTCCTACGGACGCCTCACGCAGGACTACACCACGCTCAACCTGCAGCTCGAGCAGCACCTGGCAGAGCTCGAGGAGGCGCGCCGCCAGGTCGAGGCCTCGGGCCGCAAGCTGGCGCTGTTCGCGGAACGCTCGCCGATCCCGATCTTCGAATTCGACTGGAACGGCGTGGTGCTGACCGCAAATCCCGCCGCCGAGAACCTGTTCGGCTACTCGGCCGCCGAAATGATCGGCAAGAAAGGCACCGACTTCCTGTTTCCGGTCGAGGTGCACGCCGACGTGCTGGCGAAATGGTCCGGCTTCATGCGTTCCAGCAAGCCGGTCGTCGCGTTTCGCTACCACAATGTCAGGCGCGACGGGGCGGAACTGGTGTGCGAATGGAGCATCACGCCTCTGGTCAGTCCGGCAAACCGCGTGCTGTCGGTGATCGTGCAGGGACGCGATATCACGCAGCAACTCGAGGCGGAGCGCATGAAGCAGGAATTCACCTCGACCTTGTCGCACGAGTTGCGCACGCCGCTCACTTCGATTCTCGGTTCGCTGCAGCTGATCAACAGCGGCGCGTTCGGCGAACTGGAAAAGGACGTCGCAGAACTGGCCCAGGTCGCCGAGCGCAACGGCCAGCGCCTGCTCGACCTGATCAACGACGTCCTCGACATCGAGAGGATCGAGTCGGGCAAGCTGACGCTGTTCCCCGAACCGCGCGCCCTGCACACCCTGCTGCAGGAGGCGGTGAATCTGAACCAGGCGTTCGCCGAGCGCTTCAACGTCAGGCTGGTGCTGTCGGCGGACCTGCCCAACGTTCGCGTGAACGTCGACGTGAAACGCATTCTGCAGGTGATGACCAACCTGATTTCCAATGCCGCCAAGTTCTCGCCCGCGGGCGAAGCCGTGACCATCGAGATGCACGACCTGGGCGGCGAGGTGCGCGTGGCGGTGAACGACCGCGGCACCGGCATCCCGGAGAATTTCCGCAACCGCATCTTCGCGCGCTTCGCGCAGGCCGATTCCACCGACACGCGCCAGAAAGGCGGCACCGGCCTGGGGCTCGCGATCTGCAAGCGCCTGATCGAAACGATGGGCGGGCGGATCGGATTCGCAGACCGGCAGGGAGGCGGCACGATGTTCTTCTTCGAACTGCCCAAGCACCGGGCGGACTGATCGAACCATTCCGGAACAGACCATGCCCTCGGCTCCCCTGAATCGCGTGCTCTACGTGGAAGACGACGAAGACATCCAGCGCATCGTGCGCCTGTCGCTCGAGCGCATCGGCAAGATGACGGTGCAGGTCGTCAGCGACCCGCTGCAGGCGATCGAGGCGATCAAGCAGTTCGGTCCCGAACTGGTGATGCTCGACTGGATGATGCCGGGCATGGACGGGCCCACGCTGTTCAGGAAGATGCGCGAGCTGCCCGAAACCCGTGATTGCCCCGTGGTGTTCATCACCGCGCGCGCGCAGCAGCGCGAGACCGCGGAACTGGCCGCGCTCGGCGCGGCCGGCGTGATTTCCAAGCCGTTTTCCCCGAAGGACCTGCCCGACCAGCTGCGCTCGATCTGGAGCGCATTGCCCTAGGAAGGAACGCCGCTATCCTGCCGCGGGCGGCGCGGCGCTCTCCGGTGCGTCCTGGAAGTACCTCCGCTCGATGAAACCGATCACTTCGTCGGCGTTGCGGAAACGCGCATCGCGCTCCTTTTGCAGCAACCGGTCGAGCAGGCGCTGGTAGATCGCGAGCCGCTCGGGCAGCGGCGGCGGCACCGTGTTGAGATGGTGGAGCGCCAGCTCGACCGCGGTTTCGCCATCGAACAGGTGCGTGCCCGTCAGCATCTGGTAGAGCAGCACTCCGGCGCTGTAGATGTCGGTACGCAGGTCGACCGGCGTGCCGCGCACCTGCTCCGGGCTCATGTAGCGCGGCGTGCCCAGCACCTCGCCGTGGCTGGTGCGATCGACCGAATCGATGTGCTTGGCGATGCCGAAATCGACGACCGCCAGGCTGCCGTCGGCGCGGAACATCAGGTTCTCCGGCTTGAGGTCGCGGTGCAGCACGCCGTGCTCGTGGATGTCGCCGAGCGCGTACATCAGTTGGCGGAAGATCTTCAGTGCCTGGTCGGGCGGTAGCGCCCGGCCGCCGAGCCGCTTCTTCAGGTCGCCGCCGTCAAAGAATTCCATTACCAGATAGGCGTGGTCGGCCGACACGCCGTGCCCGTAGATGTGCGCGACGTGGCGGCTGTTGATGCGCTCGATCAGTTTGTATTCCTCGAGGAAGCGCTCCAGCGCGTTCGCTTCCCGGGTCACCTCCAGCCGCAGCGCCTTGACCACCAGCGGCTCGTCGCTCGATTCGCGCGACGCAAGATACACGCGCGACATCCCGCCCTCCCCGATCAGGCGCAGGATGCGGATGCCTGGGACCTGCAGGCGGGCGCCAAGCGTGTGCCCCGCCTGGCGCGCGGCAGCCTCGGGCTGCTGCGCGGCCTCGATCGATTTTCCCGCCGCGTCGCGCACCGAGTTGAGCAGGCGCTTGCCGGTCAGTTCCTGCTTGCGCAGGTAGTCGTTCGCGCCGTATTTCATGGCGCGCACCGCGATCACCTCGTTGCCGGCGCCGGTGAGGAAGATGACCGGTGGGCAATCCGCGCGCTGCTTGAACTCGCGCAGCCATTCCAGCCCGTCGCCGCGGCCGAGCATGTAATCCAGGATCACCACATCGTAGCTGCCGAGCGGAAAATCCGCGTCCGGCATGTCGCGCCTGAGTGGGTCATATTGATCGACCTGGGTATCCGGCCATTCCTGCACGAGATGGCGTTGCAGCAGGTTGCGCAGGTCCTCGTCGTCGTCGATGATCAGGATGCGCATCGAGCGTCTACTGCGGCGGCACCCGGATCGCGAAGACTTCCACCGGCTCGGCCTTGCCGCGCAGCGACACCTCGCGGCGATCGCTCGCGGCGGCATCCCCGAGCAGCGCCTTGAGCGACACGAACGCCCCCGGGCCGATCAGGATTTCGCCCGGCGCCGCCATCTGCATCAGCCGCGCCGCGACGTTGACCGCGTCGCCGATGATGGTGTAGCTCATGAAGGTCGGCGAACCGACATTGCCGACCACCACTTCGCCGGCCTCGATGCCGATGCCGATGCCGACCGACAGGCCATGCTCGGCCCGCCAGCGCAGCGCGACCGGAGCGAAGCGCCGTATCATGCTTCGCCCGGTCTCCAGCGCCCGCTCGGCCGCGTCGGGCTGCATGATCGGAACGTTGAA
>JBGOTT010000008.1:0-34653 GCA_041476585.1 Gammaproteobacteria bacterium
GCTCGACCTCGAGGACAGCGTGCCTGCATCGGAGAAAGATCGGGCGCGCATGCTGGTTCCCGCGGCGGCGGCGCGCGTGCGGCGCGGCGGTGCGGACGTCATCGTGCGCATCAACCGACCGCTTGCGACGGCGGTGCGCGACATCGAGGCCGCGGTCGGCCCGGACGTGAACGGGTTAGCGGTGACCAAGGTAGAGGGGCCCGGACATCTGCGCCTGCTGGACGAGCTGGTCTCGGAGCTGGAGGCGAAGCGCGGACTGCCGCACGGGCACACGCGCTTCCTCGCGATGATCGAAACGCCCCGGGCGTATTTCCGGATGCCCGAAATCGCCGCGGCCGTCGAGCGCAACGCGGCGATGGACATCGGCGGCGAGGATTTCGCGCTGGAGGCCGGCATGGAGCCTACGGAGGAGACGCTGCTGCTGCCGAAACAGCAGATGATTTTCGCAGCGCGTAGCGCGGGCATCATGCCGTTCGGCTTCATCGCGAGCGTGGCGAGCTTCGGCGACCTGGATGCGTTCCGCAGCATGGTTACGCGCTCGCGCCAGTTCGGCTTCCTCGGAGCGAGCTGCATCCATCCGGGACAGGTGCCGATCGTGAATCAGGGATACACGCCTTCGACGGACGAAGTCGCCTACGCCAATAGGGTGGTCGGGGAGAACGCGAGGGCCGAGGCCGCGGGTCGCGCCTCGTTCGCTATCGACGGCAAGATGATCGACGTGCCGGTGGTGGTGCGCGCCCGGCGCTTGATCGAGCGCCACGCGGCGATTGAGAAGCTCGAAGCGGCGAAGCGCGCCGCTCAGATGTAAGGCGTTTCTTCGCCTTTCTACGGCGTCAACCCGGGTTTGCATCCCAGTCGGGATTCTACGATGCTGGTCTGCAGTTATCCGCGCAGGGTCAGGGCGTATCCTGTGGCAGTTCTTTGAGGGAAGGACCGATGGCGGGAGAACTGCAACAGACGGCGCAGGCAATTGGCGATGCGTATGTCTACGTCGCCAGCAAGTTAACACCGACCTTTGTATCCGATGTGGTCAAGACCCTTATCGGTTCATTCGTCGGCGCGGGCTTGGCATTCTACTTTGCACTTCGCAAGGATGATCGGAACACCGTTCGCGACCATAAGGCGGCTGGCAACATGGCAACCTTAACCCTTGCGCAATTGGCGAATGACTTTCTGCAAGCCCGTACGTACCTTGTTGAGTATCAAAATTACTTCGACAGCTTGCAGCCACACAGTCCGCTCTGGATGAAAGTGAAGGCGCTGCACTTCACCTTTGCCGACGTAAAGTTTGACCTTCCGTCGTTGGTGTTCTTGCTTGAGCACGAGGATGGAGCAGCAGTCATCGAAAAGCTGATCACGGCGCAGATGAAATGCCACGACTTCTTCAAGCAGCTGGAAGCGCATCGTGAAGCGAATTGGGAGCTTCAGGTCAAGCTGTCCGACTCGGACATCGATCCGTCCAAGGGTGCACCAATAGAGCAATTGAACAAGGTGGGTGGGTTTGCTCTCGTCGCCAAAGTCGAATCGTTCGTAGGAGGAATTAACGACCACTTGCAACATACAGAGCCTGCGCTTCGTGCTGCTGCCGTCGCAATGCCAGCCCTGATGGTCCGAATCTTTGGCGATAAGGGGACGATCAAGGTCGAGCTGCCTACGCACGACGAGCTGCTGAAGAAACTGGAAATCAAATTCCCAGAACCTATTGACGCGACACGACCGCATCGCTAGGTGTGGACTTGCCGGTCTTACCTCCAATCCGCAAATTGGAGATCAGGCCGCCCGCTGTTTCGGCAGTGCCCCCGCGGCCCGCAGCAACGTCTCCGCCGCCGCACGCGCCGACCGAGCGACCGCCGCATCCCCCCGCACCAGCACAGTGGCGATCGCACCATCCACCAGGATCTGCAACTGCATGGACAGCCCCTCCGGGTCCCTGACCCCGAGGCTTTCGAGCAGCGAGCGAAACCACTGCCGCCGCTGTTCCTTGAACTGCACCGCGATCGCGCTCGCGGCGTGCTTCGGATCGCCGAGCTCGGCCACCGCGTTGACGAACGGGCAGCCGCGAAAGCCGGTGCTGGCGAACACCTTCTCGAGCCGGTCGAACACCCCGAGGATCTGCTCCGCCGCGGGTGCATCCGAAGGCGCGATGTGCCGGAAGCGCGCGGTAAGGTAGGCGGCGATCAGCGCATCCTTGGACGGGTAATGGTTGTACAGCGTGCGCTTGCTGACGCCCGCCTCCAACGCGATGGCATCCACGCCGACGGCGCGAATCCCCTGCGTATAGAACAATTTATCCGCCGCCGCGAGGATGCGCTCGGTTGCATTGGGAGTTTTGTGAAACGGCATTCTACGATTACACAGATCGGTGTATTGTTCGCGGAAGAGAGATAGTAAGCAAAAACCAGTAACGATGCACTATTCGGTGTACATGGCATGACCGCCCATCGCCGCTCCATGATCCTGCTGCTCATCCTGAGCGGCATGACTATTTCGATCTGCATGGGGCTGCGCCAGAGCCTGGGCCTGTTCATGCGCCCGATGACGCTCGACCTGGGCGTTTCGGCGGCCAGCTTCGGTTTCGCGATCGCGCTGCAGAACATCGTCTGGGGGCTGTCGCAGCCCTTCGTCGGCGCGCTCGCGGACAAGCACGGCCCGCGGCCGGTGCTGATGGGCACCGCGCTGCTCTACGCGCTCGGCCTGTTGCTCATGGTTTATTCGCGCGGCTCGGTCGGCCTCGAGGTGGCGGGCTTCCTGCTGGGGATCGGCACCGCCGGCACGGGATTCGGGGTGCTGATCGGCGTGGTCACGCGCGCCGCGCCGCTGGAAAAGCGCAGCCAGACGGTCGGCCTGGTGGCGGCCGCGGGCTCGCTCGGCACGATGGCGCTGGCCCCGCTCGGGCAGATGCTGATCAACGGCTACGGCTGGCAGGCCGCGCTGGTGGTGTTCGCCTCGATCGCCGCCTCGATGATGCTGCTCGCGCTGCCGATCAAGGGGCTCGCGAATACGCTGGGCGCACAGCCGACCGCCGCCGCGGTGGCGGCGCAGCGGCCGCTCGGCGAAGCGCTGCGCGACGCGGCGGGGCATCGCGGTTACCTGTTCATGACGCTCGCCTTCTTCGCCTGCGGCTTCCAGCTGGTGTTCATCACCACCCACCTGCCGGCCTACCTGCAGTTGTGCGGCGTGGCGCCGGGCGTGGGCGCGAGCGCGCTGGCGCTGATCGGGCTGTTCAATACCGTCGGCACCTACATCTTCGGTTTGCTCGGCGCGCGCTACAGCCAGAAGCACCTGCTGGCGATGATCTACCTGCTTCGCACGCTGTTCATCGCGATCTTTCTGCTGGTGCCGATCACGGCGGCGTCCACGCTGGTGTTCGCCGCCGCGATGGGCTTCCTGTGGCTCGGCGTCGCGCCGCTCGTCACGGGCATCATCGGCCGCGTGTTCGGCCTCACGCACTTCAACACGCTCTACGGCGTGGTGTTCCTGAGCCACCAGGTCGGTTCGTTCTTCGGCGCCTGGATGGGCGGCCTGGTGTTCGACATGACCGGCTCGTACAACTTCGGCTGGGGCGCGCTGATCGTGATCGGACTCACCGCGTTCACGCTGCAGTGGCTGATGGACGACCGCTCGCCGCCCGTGCGCCGCGCGGCCGGCGGGCCCGCGCCGGCGCCCGCATGATCGACGCTGGATTCCCGCCCCCGACTAAAGTGCTCGGGGGTGACGTTCTTGCGCGGGAATGACGGCATGCGTCAGCCGCGGCTCGCCGCCGCGAACGCCTCCAGCGCCGACTCGAACTCCGCAACCGCGGCGTCCGATACCGGCGCGCCGCACTCGTAGCAGCGGTTGTTCTGACGGTCGAACCAGCGGCAGGCGCATTCGTCGCACGCGAGTTCGGGGGCGCCTGCGGGATTGGTGAAGATCATCAGCGGCACGCCCCAAGGTAGGCAAAACCCATTTCTTCGAGCAGGCCCTGGTAACCGGCGTCCTCGAGCGCGCGAAGCGGGCGGCGGGCGAAGAACAGCAGGTGCCCGGTGCGCAGCAGTCCGCGCATCGCGGCAATGACGTCGCCGGCGAGCGCGCCGTCGAGCTCAGCCTGCGCCCGCGCGTCGACGGCGATCAGCACATCGACGTCGGCCGCTTCGAACGAGCCGAACTCGCTTTCGCGCACGTCGATTCCGGTGGCGCGCTTTTCCCAGACGAGCATCGGCGCGTCGGGCGGGCCGCCGGGCAGCACCGCGGCCTCGGCGACCAGGCCGATCCGCGCTCCCGGCGCAAGCGGCGCGAACAGCCCGCCAGCACCGCTGAGCGCGGCACGCCAGCGCACGGTATCGGTGAGTACGCAAACGGCGGCCGTCATGGGCGTCGCTGCAGGCGCTGCGCCTCAGATGCGGCAGCCAAGCCGGTAGCCTTCGCTGATCGCAGCGTCGAGTCCGCGCGCGATCAGTGCGTCGCCGATGCCGTGCAGTTCGTCGACCATCCACTCGAGTTCGTGGAACAGCGCCTGGTTCGCAAGCCGCGGCGCGGCGGCGATCACGGTGTCCGCAGCGACGAGCTTGGTTGCGCCCTTTTCGCCGGCGATCTCGACGCCGTCGGCCGCGATGCGGGTGACTCGCGATGAGGTGTGCACGGCAATGCCGAGCTCCTCGATCCAGGCGCTGTGCCGCCATTTGAACGAGGGCATCACGTCAGCCGCGATGCGCCGCTCGGCTTCGATGATCGTGACCTCGCGCCCGCCCTTCCTGAGCGACTCGGCCAGCGTGAGACCGATCTTGCCGCCGCCCAGAACGACGACGCGCGATCCGCATTCGACCTCCCCGCGCGCGACGGCGAGCGCGTCGCGCAGCCGCTCGTGGCCGTCGATTCCGCGCCACGCCGGCATGTCGATGCGGGCGCCGGCGGCGACCACTGCCGCGTCGAACTCGTGCAGGCGGCTGCGCATGAATTTCGGATTGACGTCGACGCCGAGCTCGATGCGCACGCCGTGCTTCGCCGCCATCACCTCGTAGTGGCGGACCACGCTCGCGAGGTCGTCCGGGCGCGCGAGGTCGTGCGCGGCATAGCCAAGCAGACTGCCGCCGATCCGCGTTCCCCGCTCGAAAACGGTGACGCCGTGGCCGCGTTGCGCTGCGGTGATCGCGCATTCCATGCCGGCCGGGCCGGCGCCGATCACCATCACGTTCTTCTGCACCGCGGCATGCCGCACGTGGTACTCGGGTTCGACTTCGTGCCCCAGCATCGGGTTCATCGTGCAGCTGTAGGGCAGATCGCGAAACAGGCGCGACAGGCAGTTGAGCGAGCCGATGCAGCGCCGCGCCTCGTGCAGCCGGTCTTCGCGCGCCTTGTGGATCAACTCCGGGTCGGCGAGCAGCGGCCGGCAGACTTCCCAGAAATCGAATTCGCCGCGGCTCACGCATTCGTTTGCCATCACCGGATCGGGCAGGCGAACGCCGAATGCGATCGGCACATCGGGCAGCAGGCGTTTTGCCTTCGCTGCAAGCCGGTTCCAGTGCCCCGGCGGGATGTCGCGGCCGATCGACGATTCGGGCGCCTCCTGCCAGCCGACCGTCACGCTGATCATGTCCACGCCCGCGTGCGCGGCCTGCTGCATCAGTTCGAAGCACTCTTCTTCGCTGTTGCCGCCCCAGCGATCCATCAGCTCCGCGCCGTTGAGCCGGACCACCAGCGGATGCTCGGGCGTCGCCTGCTTGATCGCGTCGATCAGCTCGCGCATGAAGCGCCCGCGGTTTTCCAGCGAGCCGCCGTATTCGTCGCTGCGGCGGTTGGTGAATTTCGAGTTGAAGTTCGCAAGCAGATAGCCCATGAAGCTGGTGATTTCGGTGCCGTGAAACCCGGCCCGTACCGCCCGCTGCGCGGCTTCGGCGTGCTCGCGGATCGTCTGCCGGATCTGCTCCTTGGTGAGCGCGCGCGGCGGCCGGAAATGCGGCAGCGTCTGCGGCACGACCGAAGGCTGGATGCAGTAACCCAGATCGATGCCGCCATAGCGCCCGGCGTGCAGGATCTGCTGGATGCCGATGGCGCCGGCGTCGCGGATGTGGCCCGCGATGGTCTCGAACTGCGGCAGGAAACTGTCGTCGAACAGGGCCACCTGCCGGAAATACGCCTTGCCTTCGCCGCGCGGGTCCGGGTAGGCGCCCTGGTTGGTGATGATGCCGCAGCCGGTGGAGGCGATGACGCGCGTGCGTGCGAGTTCGCGCGGCGTAATGCGGCCATCGCGCGTGTTGTAGTTCGAGACGCAGCAGGCGCCGTACTTGATCCGGTTGGGGCTGTGCAGCTTGCCGATGCGTCCCGGTTGAAAAAGATGCGCGAGCTTGGCCTCGCCTGCGTTCATTGCCTTCTCCTTGCGAATATGGAAATCATGCCACGGGACGGGCAGGCCGAACAGCCCCGGGCACGTGCGATTGATATTGGCGCAACACTGGGCCGGCTCAGCCGCTCGACCGCAACAGGGGGAGGCCGGGCAGTTTGACGGCAGAAGGCCCCGAAGATACTATCCAGACAGTATGTTCAATGCCGAAAGGACCGCATCCATGGCGAACCCGCTTGCCGCCGAGCAGCGAATCTTCAAACGCGACGACCCCGACATGCCGGACGAGTTCCGGCAAATGCTCGTCAAGTTGCTGCTCAACGAGCATCTCGAGAACAACGGCAACCCTGAATACCGGAAAATTCTTGCCAACATCGCCAACGCCGGGCTGCGCTTTGCCCCGCACGGGCGCGCGATGGAAATCGAGGCGGAGATCGTCCGGCAGGAGGTTGCCCACGGCCAGATCGTCGCGGATCTTCTCGAAGGGCTCGGCGTCGATCCGTGCCAGGACATGCCGATCAAGCAATACGCCTTTCATATCCCGCTCGAGGACTGGATCGATCTCGCCTGGTTCCATGCCCTGATCGACCGCGTCGGTCTTTATGTCGGCATCGAGTGGACCGGTAGCCCCTACGAGCCGCTGGCGCGGGTGTCGCCCCGGCTCGAGGCCGATGAGGAGTTCCACACCAAGGCCGGATTCCTGCACCTGACGGAGATCTGCGCGACGCCCGAAGGCAAGGCCGCGGCGCACGATCGGTTGAGAAAATGGTGGCCCGCGGCGCTCGACATGTTCGGGCGCTCGAGTTCGGTCAATTCGCCGGTGTACGTGAAGTGGGGCATCAAGATGCACACCAACGAAGAGTTGCGTCAGCGCTACATCGCGGAAGCCGTGCCCGAGATCAAGAAGCTCGGCCTCGAGGTGCCCGACAACCTCGCCAACCGGCGCTTCCTTTAGAAAAAGGCTTCAACAATGAGAGGTTATTATGGCCATCGACTTCGCGATTGAAGACGGCATCGCCCTGATTTCCCTCAACCGCGGGCCGGCCAATGCCTACGACATGGGGATGCTGAAGGAACTGATCGACGCCGTCCAGCGCGTCCGCGACGACGGCGCGGTCCGGTTGGCGGTGATGCGCAGCGCGTTGCCGAAGTTCTTCTGCGCAGGCGCCGACATCTCCACGCTGCAGGGCGCCGGGCGCGCCGGATTCGCGAACTTCCTGACCGTCGCGCACGAGACGGTGGACATGATCACCCGGACGCCCAAGCTGTTCATCGCGGCGATCTCGGGACACTGCATCGGCGGCGGCCTGGAGTTCGCGCTGGCATGCGATTTCCGCTTTGCCAGCGCCGGCAAGTACCGCCTGGGCCTCGGCGAAGTCAATCTGGGCCTGTCGCCGGGGATGGGCGGCACGCAAAGGCTGCCGCGCCTGATCCAGAAAAGCCGCGCGCTTCATCTCATGGTGACCGGAGAAACGCTGCCGCCCGAGGAGGCACTACAGTGGGGCATCGTTGACAGGGTTTTTGCGGAAGAGGGTTTCTGGGGCGAGGTGATGGACCGCGCACGCAAGCTGGCCGCGGGTCCGAGCATGGCGCAGGGCTATATCAAGCTCTCCGTCAACTTCGGGCTCGAAGCGGGCTTGAGCGAAGGATTGGCCATCGAGCGGGCGCATCAGAATCAGCTGTTCGCGTCGGAGGACGTAGCCGAAGGATTGAAGGCGTTCCTGGAAAAGCGCCCGGCCAGGTTCGCGGGCAGGTAGGCGTTGCCGTATGACTTACGAGTTCCTGAAGCTTCAGGCCGACGCCGGGATTGCCGTTCTCACGCTCAATCGCACGGATACGCTGAACTCCTGGAACCAGAAGATGCGCGGCGAGATGCGCGACGCCGTGCGCGATCTGGTGGCAGACGATTCGCTGCGCGTTCTGGTGATCACCGGCGAAGGCCGCGCGTTCTCCGCCGGAGAGGACGTGCGCGGGATGCAAGGGCTCGCCGAAGTCGGCACGCGCAGTTTCCGCCGCGCGGCGCGCAACATCCACAATGTTTTCGACGAGCTGGAAGCGATCGAGGTCCCGGTGATCGCCGCCATTAACGGCGTGGCCGCCGGCGGAGGGCTCGAGCTCGCGCTGTCATGCGATTTCCGGATCGCTGCCGAGAGCGCGAAACTGGGCTTCCCGGAATCCAATGTCGGCCTGATTCCCGGCTCCGGCGGCTGCTCGCGCCTGGTCAAACTGGTTGGCATCGCAAAGGCGAAGCGCCTGGTCATGACGGGGGAGATGATTGCAGCGCCGCGCGCCCTTGCCATGGGGTTGATCGAGGAAGCGGTGCCCGCGGATCAGCTGATGCCGCGCGCGATGGAGCTGGCAAGGCAGTTGGCCAGCAAGGCGCCGCTCGCGCTCGGCCTGGCGAAGCTGGTGCTCAACGCCTGCGTCAATGTGGACCCGGACACCGGCCGGAACATCGAGCGGCTGGGACAGAGCATTCTCAAGAAGACCGAAGACCATCTGGAGGGCGCCAAGGCCTTCGTCGAAAAAAGGCGGCCGGAGTTCAAGGGTCGTTAGCCGGGACGGCTGCGCGCAGAACGAATGCAATGGCGCGAGAATCAAGCATGGCCGATTGGCGGCCTGTCGCAACAGCGCCCGAGGTGCACGAGGGCAGGATCAACAAGGCGCGTGTCGCCGGCCTGAATCTGATTGTGCTCAAGGTGGACGAAGAACTGCTTGCCTACGAGGACAGGTGCCCGCATGAAGGCCATCCCCTGAGCCTGGGCAAGCTCGAGGCCGACGTCCTGATCTGCGCGAAACATCTCTGGGAGTTCGAGGTCAGGACCGGAAAGCACGTCAGCCGCGTCCACCGCCCGGAATGCGACCTGAGGCCGCTTGCGGTGCGCGTGGTTGGAGAGCTCGTCGAAGTGGATGTCTCCGGCGCCGGGAAGGCAGGCAATGAAGAAAAAGACCGAGCAGCGGCGGATCAGCGTTGAAAAACTGCTCGCTGTGGCGCTGCGGTTGTTCGTGTCGCAGGGCTACCGCTCGACCACGCTCGATCAGATCGCGACGGCGGCGCGTTTGAGCAAAGGGGCGGTGTACTTCTATTTCGGCAGCAAGGAGGCGGTCCTGATGGAGCTGCTGAAGCGCGTGCGGACCGTGGTGGTGGATGACGCGATTCGGGTGGCCGCGCAGGCGGGCGCGTCCGCGATCGACCGGATCGTCGCCTTCCTGCACAACCAGGCAAAGCTCGGGGTGAGCCGACGCGACGACGTATTCCTGTTGATCCTCATGTCCCTCGAATTCAGCCACCGCCGCGACAGGATCACGCGATGCATCGACGCTATCTACCGGCGGCTGCACAGGTACGTCGAGGTCTTGATCCGGTCGGGGCAGAAATCAGGCGAGCTCCGCACGGACGTTCCTGCGCGCGAACTCGCGGCAATCCTCATGGCGAATCACGACGGGGCATTTCTGGAGTGGTACCGAAGGGCGCCGTCGCTGAACGGCCCGTGCCTGGTGCGCGCATTGCGCTCGGTCGTTCTATATGGCGTCGCTCGCCCGAAGGCGCCGCGGCGATTCAACAGTAGAATGTGTCGCAATCCTGATGAATTGCAGCGGCGGGCGAGCCCTGCCGGCAGACTGAGAGCCTGATTCGAAAGGCGTGCGTGGCGCAATGACTGCTTCCGTGAATACTTCTGCACCAGGGACGCGCAGCCCGCGGTCCGCGAGCCCGCCCGACGCCGCCTGGGTGAAACGCAGGGCGAAGGAACTGGGCGCCGACCTCGTCGGCATCGCGAGCGCCGCGACGCTGAATGCCTTTCCGCCCGACCCGCGCTGGCCGCAGACGCCGGAACGCATCTCCCGGTACTGCAAGAGCGTTATCGTCGTCGCGCAGCGTATCCCCGCAGGGGCTTTCCGCTGCAAGACCAATACGCCGGTGCAGTATCTCGACATGCTGGTGATGCGCAGGATGGACAAAGTGGCCTATCGCCTGTCGGAGGAGCTGGAGCGTGCCGGGCACCCGACGCTTGTCACCGCCGCGCAGGAGACCGATTGGACCTACAAGCGCGCGAGCTACGGGCGGCTGTCGACGCGGCACCTCGGCGTCGAGGCCGGCCTTGGTACGCTCGGGCTCGAGGTCAACATCCTCACGCCCGAGTTCGGGCCGCGCGTCTATCTCACCGGCATCCTCACCGAGCTCGAGCTCGAGCCCGACGAGCGCATCACCGAGCAGGTCTGCATCGGCGAATCCTGCAGCCGCTGCCTGCATTCCTGCCCGGCCGACGCGGTGCTGCACTGGGGCATCGACAAGCGCGGATGCGCCTCCGTGGCGCAGGAGTTCGGCTTTGCCACCATGCTCGGCATTTTCGAGCGGCTGTTCGCGCGGCCCGGGACTGCGCCCGAGGTTTTCCGTTCCCGCGATTTTTTCGGTTTCTGGCAAGGGCTGCTGCGCGTCGTGGGCTCGTTCGGCGACTGCCCCCGATGCCTCGCGGTGTGCCCGGTCGGAAACGATTATCACGCGCACCTCGCCGACATCCAGAAGGTCATTCCCGAGAAGACGCCGGAGAAGGTTGCGCTCGCGAAGCAGTACAAGGACGACCGCGCAACGCACGAGCGGGGCGACGGCGGCGAGCTCCCCGGGTTGTCGGCATGGAACCGGCGCTGGGTAGGGGCCGAGGGCTATCAGGGCATCGTCGCCAGGCAGATGCGGGCGTTCAAGCAGCTGCAGAAGCAGCGTGCCGAAACGGAGCCGGAGAAGCGCTGACATGGTCGACATCTTCAGGAAACCCCTGACCGCTGCGCAGATCAAGGACAAGGCGCGCTCGCTCGGCGCCGATCTGGTAGGCATCGCCGACGGCGCCGCGATTGAAGCCCATCCCCCCGATCCGGCGAATCCGCGGCGCCCCTCCGACATCACCGAGCTCGACGGCGGCCGCGTGATCGTGCTCGCCAAGCGTTTTTCGGCGGGGGTCACGCGGATCACTGCCTGGGGCGATCGCCACAAGTACTACAATGACGAGCTTGCGCTGACGACGCTCGAGGCGGCGTCGCTCGATCTCGTCTACTGGCTCGAGGACGCGGGCTACCCGGCGATCATCGTTCCGCCCACGCACGTCGATCCATGGCGTTACCGGGGCAATCCGCGCGAGCACCTGGGCACGCTGCTGTCGCTGCCGCACGCGGCGGTTGAGGCGGGCCTCGGCACTCTGGGCCTCAACCTGCAACTGCTCACGCCGGAATTTGGGCCGCGAGTGATCCTGACCGCGGTGCTGTGCTCGGTCGAGGTCGAATGCGACGCGAAGATGGAGCACTCGCTCTGCCTCGGGCCGTCGTGCGGCCGCTGCCTCAAGTCCTGCCCGGGCGACGTCGTGAAACATTGGGACCGTGACTGGGAGACCTGCGACACCTACCGGTCGCCCTACGGCTTCGCCAGGCTCACCGATCAGATCGAGGCACTCATCGAGGCCGATTCGCCGGAAAAGAAAAAGGAGCTGCTGCGCTCCGAGGCGACGTTCAACCTCTGGCAGAGCATCCTGCGCGGCGCGGGCGCGATCAACGGCTGCAGGCGCTGCGCCGACGTCTGTCCCGTCGGCGCCGATTACGAGCCGATGCTCAAGGACGCGCTCGATTCCATTGCCGAGAACACGCCGGCAAAGGAAGGGCGGCTTGCCGGCATGCTCCGGGCCGAGGCGTCCGCAGAACCCGTCCCGGGTTACCAGTCGCAGCGCCGCTGGATCGGCGAGCGCGTTGTCGCGCGGTCAATCAAATAGGAGAGCAGCCATGCGCGTGTCGCGTTCGGTGCAGTGGGGTTCGTTGACCGGCATGCGAAAAGTCGAAACGCCGGAGCAGATGACCGAGGAGTACCGCTCGACGCTGCTCAAGATCGTCTACGCGCTCGCCTCCACCGAGTTCGCATCGGTGGAACAGCACCAGCGCTGGATCAACCAGGGCCCCACCGCCGAGGACCGCTTCATCCAGGCGCAGATCGCCGCGGACGAGGCGCACCAGGGCTTCATCGACTGCCGCATGCTGCGCCAGTTCGGCAAGGACGGCGCGGAAATGGCCGAAAAGCTCTTGACGCTGCGCATGGGGCAGCACCCGATCGCCGCTTTCAACGTGCCGATGGAAAGCTGGGTCGACGTGGTCGGTTTCTGCTTCTGCATGGACCTGGTCGCCTGGTATCACCTGCGCGCCATGGAAAACTGCAGCTACGCGCCGCTCGCGCGCGAGATGACCACCATGGTGGGCGAAGAGAAGTTTCACGCTTCCTTTGGCGCCCGGCGGATCAGGGACCTGGTGCGCGATGCCCACTATCAGAATCAGTGCCGGGCGGGTCCGGCCGAAGCGCAGAAAACGATCGACAAGTGGTACCCGCACGCGCTCGATACGTTCGGCTCGGCCACTTCCAGCTTCAGCGAGCTGGCGATCGCCCACGGCATCCGCCGCTGGGGAAACGAAGAGCTGCGCCAGATGTGGCGCAAGGACATCGATCCGCAGATCGAAAGGCTCGGCTTGCGAGTGCCCGATCCGGAACAGGGCCGGTTGATCCATTGACTGATCGAAGTCCCGCGAAATCGAAGGAGGGGTGCGCAATGCCGTACGTTCAGCCGTCGGTGCTGGGCCGGGAGGCCCGCGAAAGCCGTTTCTGGAACCAGGCCACCGAAACGATGCCGCGCGAGCGGCTCGATGCGCTGCACCTGCACCGGCTGCGCGCCGTGGTGCGGTACGCGCATGACTTCAGCCCGTTCTACCGCGGGAAATTCGACGCGGCCGGAGTGAAGCCGGAGGATATCCGCACGCTGGAGGACTTCAAGCACAAAGTCCCGCTCACCGACAAGAGCGAATTCATTCAACTTCAACAGGAGCAGCCTCCCTACGGGCCGACGCTGGCGCTGCCGCAGGAGTTCATCACCCACCATAGCGAGACTTCGGGAACGACCGGCTTGCCGCTGGGAATTCCATTCTCGATGTACGACACGGTGAGGTACGGCGAGTCGTGGGTGTATGGCTACTGGGGCCTCGGAATCCGGCCCGGCGACAGCTTTTATTTCGCGTTCGGGTGGGGAAATTTTGCCGGGTTCTGGAGCGCGTATTGGGGGGCGCGCCGGCTCGGCTGCCGCGTCATCTCCGGCGGCGGACTCGACACCAAGGGCCACATCCAGGCGATCCTGAGGCTCAAGCCGACGGTGCTGATTTCAACCCCGACGTTCGCGCTGCGCATGGCGGCGGTGGCGGCCGACATGGGCGTGGATCTCGCCAAATCGTCGATCAAGTTCACCTACCATGCCGGCGAACCCGGCCCGACGGCGTTGCCCGCGATGCGCGCGCAGCTCGAGCGCGCATGGGGCGCAAAAGCGGGCGAGCTGCTCGGCATTGCCGAAATCGACGCCATGGCGCCAGGGTGCCCGAACGGCGACGGCGTGCACCTGAACGAGATGAACGTCTTCGCCTGGCAGCTCGACCCGAAAACGGGCAAGGAAGTGGTCGAAGGCGAGATCGGCGAGAACATCGTGACGAGTTACTCGAATACCGCGCAACCGCTCCTCAACTACCGCACGCACGATCTGGTGTGCCGCCGCTCCACGTGCTCCTGCGGGCGGACCTGGGCGAAGTTCGAAGGCGCGGTCCTCGGCCGGACCGATTTCATGGTCACGGTGCGCGGCACCAACGTCTACCAGACGGCGGTGGAAAACCTGCTCGCGGAGGTTCCGGGGGTCAGCATGCACTACGAGCTTGTGTTCACGCGCGAGGGTGACAACGATGTCATGACCGTGCGCTTCGAGCCGGAAAAGACGATCGCGGGGAATCCCGAGCTTTGGGAGAAGGCCGCCAGAGAGGCAGCCGATCGCATCCACGAGGCGTTGCACGTGCGCCTTGAAGTCAAGCCGGTGGAGCCGGGTAGTCTGCCCAGGTATGAACTGAAGACCAAGCGCATCGTGGACCAGCGGCCAAAAGAGTTTCGTCGGACGCTGGACCGCTGAGGAGAGGGATCATGGGATACGAAGACCGTGTCGCGCGCATCAAGGAAGCGCGCAAACTCGTTTTTTCAGCGATGAGCGGATGCGACTCGCCGCAAATCGAAGCGATCCTGCGCAGCGCCGACATGGAGCTGCACTGGGCGCTGTGGAATCTCGGAGAGGCCGTTTCGCTCCGGCCGGAGCTGGATTACGGCAAGAGCGGCTGAGGGTGCCCTGCTCTTGCGGCCTTGACCGGGAGTATTTGGCTGACTAGAGTGGTCGTTCTGCTTGAAGGAGGCGGAAACAAATGACCAAGAAATGGATCGGATTGCTGAGCTTCATCGTGCTGGGGGCGGTCGCATTATCCGGAGGAGCACAAGCGCAGGGAACCATCAAGTTCGGATTTGTATCGTCGTTGAGCGGACCCTTCACGATCTGGGGGATCCAGGTACGCGACGGCATGAAGATGGCGATGGAAGAGTTGAACGCAAAGGGGGGCGCGCTCGGCAGGATGTTCGAGATGGTCGAGCGCGACGACAAGAACAACCCTAATGAAGGGATCACGGCGTTCAAGTACATGGTCGAGCGGGAAGGCATCGTCGCGGCGGGGGGTATGATCTCGAGCGACGTCGGGCTCGCTGTCTCGCGGCAGGCGGAGTCCCTGCAGGTCCCCTACTTCCTGACCATGTCGGGCTCGCATGAGATCCTCAAGAAAGGCAGCCGGTACACGTTCCGCACCTGCCTGCCGGCGGCACCGGAAAACATGGCGTCCATCGCCGCCATGATCCAGGAGAAGAGAATCACCCGGGTCGGCGTGATCGTCGCCGACTACGCCTGGGGGCATTCGCTCCGGGAGGCGGTCGAAACCCTGATCAAGCCGATGGCGGGCGTGAAGCTCCAGATGGAGGTGGCTCCCGTACCCGAGAAGGATTTCACGCCGTACCTCAGGAAGCTCCAGGGTTTGGACCCTGAACTCATCATCGCCACCGGTCACCCCCCGGGAGTTCCCACGATCACCAGGCAGGCGATCGAACTGGGGATGAAGGCGCAGATCATCGGGCCCTGGTACCCCACGGAGTTCATGGTGCAGAGGGTCGGGGATCTGATGTTCGAGCGGTATGTCGACTATAGCTGTGTCGACTTCGAAAATCAGGCCTACAAGCAGCTCGCGGAAAAATTCAATGCGACCTACAAGCGCCTGCTGGACAACAACGCATTCTCCGGATACGTCATGGTCAAGATGGTGGCGGCCGCGATCGCGAGTACCAAGTCCACCGACCCGAAGGTCGTCGCCGATGCGATCCGGAAAGGAAGCTATGACCAGCCTGGCTACGCGTGGCCGCTTGCGTACACCGAGTGGGGTGAGATGAAAGGGGCAAAGCCGATCCTCTATACCTACGAGAAGGGAAATCCCGGGAAGGTCAACGTCGGGGCCACGTGGGTTCCAAAGATCATCTTCCGCACTCCCGCGGTTGAACCCTATGTCCCGAAGGACTGAGGAGGTTCTCGAAGGCGAGAGACTTACAAAATATTTCGGAGGCCTGCCCGCGCTGAAGGATGTCAGCTTTACGGTGGCGAGAGGAGAAATTCTCGGGCTCATCGGCCCGAACGGGGCCGGAAAGTCGACCCTGTTGAACCTCATCAACGGAATTTTCAGCCCGAGCGAAGGCAGGGTGCTGTTTCAGGGCCGCGATGTGACGGGGCTGAGGCCCCATGAGATCGCGCAGCGGGGGGTCGCAAGGGTGCTCCAGACCCCCCGCTCGTTTGCCAGCATGACTGTCCTGGAGAACGTGGCGATCGGCTCCACCTTTGGCGGGAGAGATCGAAACGATAAGGCATCCCCGGACCGGGACGGGATCGAGTTCTTTCTGGATCTCGTGGGGCTGCTCGACAAGAAGGACTTGGCGGTGGAGGGTCTCACCCTGCAGGAAAGGCGCATGCTGGAGCTCGCGCGAGCCTTGGCAATGGGACCGGAGCTCCTGCTGCTCGACGAAGCCATGAGCGGCCTCAATCCCTCCGAGATGGAACGGGCGATGGGCCTGATCCGTCGGATGCGTGATGAACTGGGCCTGACCATCATCTGGGTGGAGCACGTAATGAAGGCCATCATGGGGGTCGCCGAGCGGGTATTGGTGCTCAACTTCGGCGAGCTGATCGCGGTGGGAACCCCCGCCGAAGTGGCTCGCGATCAGGGTGTGATCGACGCATACCTGGGCCGTGCCGTGTGAGCGCACTGATCGGAGCGGAGGAGGTCGAGGTCGCTTACGGGGACATGCCCGTGGTGAGGGATGTGAGCCTCGAGGTGCGACAAGGCGAGGCAGTGGCGGTCATCGGTCCCAACGGCGCGGGAAAGACCACGCTGTTCAAGGCGATCGCTGGAATGCTCTCACCCCGCAGGGGCAGGATCCTGTATGAGGGCGCCAGGGTCGACGGTCTTCGCCATTACGAGATCGTAAAGCGGGGTATCGTCTATGTTCCGGCGGAACGGGAGCTTTTCCCCCAGATGACCGTGCTGGAAAACCTCGAGCTTGGCGCATACACGAACTACAACTCGCGCGCGGAGCGTCTGCAGTTCGTCCTGCACGTATTCCCGCGGCTGGAGGAGCGCAAGAGACAGATGGCGGGCACCCTCAGCGGAGGCGAGCAGCAGATGCTGGCGGTCGGCAGGGGGTTGATGGCGAAGCCCAAGATTTTGCTGCTCGACGAGCCTTCCACCGGGCTCGCTCCGCTTTTTGTGAGCGAGATGTACCGGCAGCTTTCCCGGCTCAAGAGCGAGGGGTTGACCATTCTACTGGCCGAACAGCAGATCCCTCACGCCCTGGCGTTTACCGAGAGGGCCTACGTGCTCGAAAACGGGGCGATACGCCTGTCGGGAAATTCGAAAGATCTGCTCGGAGACCCGGAGATCCAGAGGACTTACCTGGGAATGGCCTGAATCGTGATTGCCATTCTTTTCGACGGAATCGTCCAGGGGCTGCAGCTGTCCCTGATGGCGGTGGGAATCACCCTGATCTTCGGGCTCGGAGGCGTGCTGAACCTGGCGCACGGGCAGTTCGCCGTGGTGGGCGGAATCGCGACCGCCCTGTTTGTCGAGGCGGGGGTGAACCCGCTGTTGGCCTGCGCGCTCGGCATCCTGAGTGCGGGCGTTTTTGGCCTGCTGGTGGACAGAACGCTGCTGCTCCCCGCGTACCGTTCCGCAGGTGAAGAGCGGCTGCTCCTCGGGTTGCTGATCACTCTGGGGCTTTCCTTCGTGGTGAATGGTTATCTCGACTACAAGCATGCAAACATTTCGCTTACTCTCAATCTTCCCACGCCGTCCTTCGAGGTGGCGGGAGTCACGATCCGAACGGCGAGCGCGGTCGCGGCTTTCATCGCGATCCTCGCCTTTGCCCTGTTGTTCGCTTTCCTGAAAGGAACCCTGTTGGGGAAAGTCATCCGTTCGATCATCCAGAACGAGGTGGGCGCCGGGCTGTGCGGGATCAATCCGGGAAGGATCCGCACTCTCATCGTGACCTTGAGCGCCATGTTGGCCGGGCTGGGAGGTGTCGCCCAAGGGCTGTTTTCCTCCCTGGGCACCGAAATGGGCAACGAACTCACGAGTTTCGCGCTGATCGTTGCGGTGGTAGGAGGCGTGCGCAGCATCAATGGAACGCTGGCAGCCGGCGTGCTGCTCGGCATCGTCAACGCCTTCGCGAGCTACTATGTCGGTGCATATCTGACGCTGATCATCCTGCTGGGGACCGCCGTGTTCACGATCCTGTTGCGGCCCGAAGGGTTGTTCGCGCACCGGACATGAGCACCAACCGACACCTCGCCGACTATGTAACGCTGCTCCTTGTCGCCGTGGTGCTGGCTCTGGTGCCGCTGGGGCTGGGCGGCAGCGCCTACTATTTGAGGATCGCCACGCTGATGCTGATCTACATGGCCTATGCCGTCGCGTTCAACATCATCTTCGGGCACACGCGCCAGCTCTTCTTGTGCGTCGGCGCGCTGGCCGGCTCCTCCGCCTACATCTCGGTGGTGCTGGTCATGAAAATGTCTTTGTCCCCATGGGTGACCATCCCTGTCGGGATCGTATCTGCCGCCATCCTGGGAGGCGTGTTCAGCTACGTCTCGGTGCGCCGGGGGCTCGGCGTAATCTTCGTCGGGATCGTGACGCTGGTCTTTTCCATGATCTTCCAGAATCTCATCCTCGGGTTGCGCGAGTTGACGAACGGCGAAACCGGCATCGAGACGAAGGGCCTGGGGCCGGGCGTGCTGGAGCCCGGGTTGGGGAGCTACTACGTAATTCTCGGCCTGCTCATGGTTTGCCTCATCCTTTATCACTTGCTGATGCGCTCGCGGGCCGGGACCGCGTTTCGCGCGATCGCGGATGACGAGTTCGCCGCCGAGTTGGCCGGCATCGACGTCACGATGTACAAGGTTCTTGCCGCCGCCGTCGGCTCGGCTCTCATCGGCGCGGTCGGCGCCATCTATGCCTATTACGGCGGGTTCATCAATCCCACGGTGTATGCGCTCGTCAGCGTGGATATCGTGGTGCTGGTCACGCTGCTTCTGGGAGGGATGGGTACGCTGGTCGGACCCGTGCTCGGGGGTGTCTTGTTCACGGTCCTCGATGAGATCGTGCGGCCTCTCGGACGGCTCAATGTTCTGGTCTACGGAGTCCTGATGATCGTGCTGGTGATCACCTTCCGGCAAGGATTGGTTGCGGTGCTGAGGACGGTCGTAAAGGTTCGGATCCCGTAGGCGGCAAGGGACTTCATCCGTCAACCAGCGCTTTGCGCAGCGCGCGCAACTCCGCATCAAACGATGCGGGCTGTGGAAACTCTCGTTTCGCCTCCCGGTACCAGTAACGCGCGTTTGCCGTGTCGCCTTCCAGCATGTGAACGATGCCGTGCGCCCAGCAGGCGAGCGGCGAGTCCTCGTCCTGCTGCACGATCTTGTGCGCTGCCTGCCAGTCGCCCTGCTCGAGCAAGGCCAAGGCGCGCCGCAGTTCGCCGCTATCCACCTGGTCTCCTGTCAAATTCGCCCCGCTTCAGCGAAAATAACACAACAGGTCAATGCGGAGGAACCCATGACCAAACCCAAATCGCACCTCGAATTCGTCAATGTCGACCTGAGTTCCGGCTGGGTGCCGCCGGAGGGCTATCCGCCGGGCTTCTACCAGAAGATACTGGCCTCGGATATCGACGAGGTGAACAAACGCGGCAGCCGCACGCGCCTGCTCAAGATCGAGCCGGGTGCCTTCTCGACCGCGCCCTTCGTGCACGACCACTGGGAAGAGGTCTACCTGGTGCAGGGCGACCTGGTGGTCGGCAACGACGCGCAGGGCAAGGGCGGCCAGCAGTGTTTCGCGCCCACCTACGCATGCCGTCCGCCGGGGGTACATCACGGCCCGTTCACCAGCCGCGGCGGCTGCGTGATGCACGAGATCCATTATTACGAGACCAGCGGCGGGAAGAAGCCGTGAGGCCGGAATGCTGAAGACCGGGGCCGAGCATCTCGAGTCGCTGCGCGACGGCCGCGTGGTCTACATCGGCTCGGAGAAGGTGACCGACGTCACCGCGCACCCGGCGTTTCGCAATGCCGCACGCTCGATCGCGGCGATCTACGACATGAAGGCCGACCCCGCAGAACGCGAGGCGATGAGCTTCGAGGAGGGCGGCGAGCGCTACAGCGCGTATTTCCTGCGCGCCAGGACCCGCGAGGACCTCGAAAAACGTCTCGGCGCGCACCAGCGCATCGCAATGATGAGCTACGGCTTGCTCGGGCGGTCGCCCGACCATGTCACCAGCTTCGTCACCGGAATGGCCACGCAACCCTCGGTGTTCGGCAGATACGCCGACAATCTGACGCGCTATTACGAGCACATGCGCACCCACGACGTGTTCGCGGCCTACGCCGTGATCCCGCCGCAGGCGGCGCGCAATCCGGAGTTCTACTTCAAGCAGAACCTCCCCATCCCGACGCTGCGGGTGGTGCGCGAGGATGACGACGGCGTCGTGATCAGCGGCATGAAGATGCTCGCCACCGGCGCGGTGTTCGCAAACGAGATCTGGATCGGCAACCTGATCCCGCTCGCGCCCGACCAGTTGGCCGAGTCGATCACCTGCGCGGTGCCGGTGAACGCACCGGGCCTGACGCTCTGGTCGCGCAAACCTTTCGAGCGGGACGCGACCAGCGAATTCGACGGTCCGCTCGCCTGGCGCTTCGACGAGACCGACAGCATGGTGATGTGCGAAAACGTGAGTGTCCCCTGGGAAAAGGTGTTCGTGCACAACGACGCGGTGCTGGCGCGCGATATCTATATCAAGACGCCCGCGCACTGCTATGGCAATCACCAGTCGAACGTGCGTTTTCACGCCAAGATGCAGCTGCTGGTCGGGCTGGCAAGCCGGGTCTCGCAGGCCTCCGGCGCCGACCAGATTCCCGCTGTGCGCGAGACGCTCGGCCGCCTCGCGGCGCTGGAAGCGACCCTGGGAGGCATGATCGCCGGCCAGATCCAGGACGCCGAGGACTGGCCCGCGGGCTGGAGGACCTTCAACCGCCGCTACATGTACGCGGCGCTCAACTGGTGCACCGAGGGGCACTCGGCGCTGATCGATATCCTGCGCGAGTTGTGCGGCGGCAGCGTGTTCCAGATGCCGGCCGACATCAGCGTGATGCACGATGCGAAGCTCAGGACACAGTTCGAGAAATACTGGCAGACGCCGCAGATGGGCGCGGTCGAGCGCATGAAGCTGTACAAGCTTGCCTGGGACCTGGTCGGCTCGGAGTTCGCGGGGCGCCAACTGCAGTACGAGAAGTTCTACGCCGGGGCCTCGTTCATCATCCGCAACCACAGCTTCCGCGAGGCGCCGTGGAACCACTACCACAAGGTGGTGGACAATCTGCTCGCGAGCTACGGCATTCCGGAGAAAACGTAACGCCGCCCGCAGAATAGCCGGCGGTTCTGGTTAGGTTGTTCAAGCATACGCCGCCACTCCCTGGTCGGGTGAGATCTCATCCTCGCAGCTTGTAGCGCTGGATCTTGCCGGTCGCCGTCTTGGGGAGCGTGTCCTGGAACTCTATCCAGCGTGGGTATTGGTAGGGCGCAATGGTGGTCTTGACGTGCGCCTTCAACTCCACGGCCAGAGCCTCGGACGCTGGGATGCCCTCGCGCAACACGTCGAAGGCCTGCGGCTTGATCAGTCCGTCGTTATCCTCCTTGCCCACTACTGCCGCCTCCAGCACCGCGGGATGGCTGATCAGCGCCGCTTCCACCTCGGCGGGCGAGACCCAG
Source organism: Gammaproteobacteria bacterium (assembly GCA_041476585.1). Classification (GTDB taxonomy): domain Bacteria; phylum Pseudomonadota; class Gammaproteobacteria; order Burkholderiales; family SG8-39; genus JADGRQ01. The sequence continues at coordinate 21,542 of JBGOTT010000008.1, forward strand.
TGCCCGCTCACGCGCAGCACCTCGGCGTGTAGGCGCGCGCGACCTGATGGCGAGCTACGACGTGCCCTCGCCCGAGACGGCGCGCAAGGTGGCCGATCGTGCCTATCGGCCGGTGCCGGTCTGCTGCGGCGTCTGGGACAGCAGCTCGGGGCGCTGCCGGATCCAGTCCTCGAGGATCGGCTTGGCGTGCCGATAGCCCGCCTCGGCAATTGCGTCGAGCGCCCTGAACTGCATCAGCCCGAAGCGGCTGACGGGCGGCTGGATGTAGAGATCGACCAGCTTTTTCACAATCTCCGTCTTCTGCACGCTGGCGAGCAGCGTGGTGCGCATCATCAGGATCACGATGTTCGGCAGATCGATCGGCTTGGCGAACGGATTCATCCAGTTGAGGGCCACCTTCCACGGGGAAGGCAGCGCCGCGCGGACCTCGAGGTCGCGGGCCAGGCTCACGTCCACCGCGATCACCCAGCCGCCGCCGAGCTGGCGCATCACGTCGCCGGGAAGGTTATTGAGCACGCCGCCGTCCACCAGCAGATCGGTTCCCTCCACCACCGGCTGGAATACGCTCGGCAGCGCGATGCTGGCGCGAATCGCCTTCCATACCGGGCCCTGCCGATGCACCATCGACTCGGCGCGGGTCAGGTTGCTCGAGACGCAGAAGTACCGCATCCAGAAGTCCTCGATACGGGTGTCCCCGTAGGAAGCGATCAGGTTCTGGTCGAGCCTGCGGGAGTCGACCAGCGAATACACCGGCATGGTGTAGTCGCGCAGGATGACCGGTTTTGTGTCGACGAAGGAGCTGCGGTTGGCCGTGCGCATGGTCGCGTCGTCCCAGCCCATCGCGGGCTGCGCCGCGATCAGCGCCCCCATCGAGGTCCCGCCGATCAGGTCGATCGGGATGCCGGTCTCGCGCAGCGCGCGGATCACGCCGAGATGGGCGAAGCCGCGCGCGCCGCCTCCGCCCAGCACCACGCCGACCGCATTGCCGGTGAGAAACCGCGCCAGCCGCGCGAAATCGGCGCGCCGGCCCCGGCGCAGATGGTGATGCCCCTCGAGCATGCGCGGCGCGAGCCAATCACGCGTCCCGGAGGGGAAGTCGGTCGTTTCCGGGTGCAGCAGGACCAGCGTCCTGCGAGCGGCGCTGAGGTCCGGTTGCGCGCCGAGCAGGTCCCGCTCCATCGGCGACACGGCAGGATCGGCTGTGGCGTCGCCAAGCAGCAGAACGCGGTCGGCGCGCTCGATGCAGCGCCGCGTCCAGGCCGTGTCGCCCAGGTCGCACTCGTACACCGAGTGGCGGTAACCCGATTCCCGGTCGTCGAGCCCGGCGTCCAGCGCCAGGTCGAGCGGGCTGTCCGGCAGCGTCTGCGCGAAGCCCGGTACGCCGATGAACTCGTCCAGGCGCGCCGAGCTGACGTAGAGCGCGCTGCCGTGAACGTGCAGCGCCTCGACCAGGCGTTCGGTGAACTCGGTGGCCTGCACGCCGGGGCTGATCGGCACCACCACGATGTTGCTGCGTTCGAACAATTCGCGCGTATAGCCCGCGGCCCGCTGCAGCCGCCGGATCAGCATCTGGGCGATATAGAGCATCGCCCGGGGATGCACCAGGCTGAGCCGGTCGAACACCGGCTTCAGAAAGCGCACCAGATGGCTGGTGCGGCGCGCGTAGATGCCGAGCGATCTCGGCTCGCCGGTGAAGAATCCCATCTCGCCGATGCTCTCGCCGCGCCCGATCTCGGCGATGACGTGGCGCTCCGCGCCGTTTTCGCGCACGCCAATCAGGCGGCCGCTGACGACGAGGTACATGCAGTCGCCGGGATCGCCCTGCTCGAACAGCCTTTGCCCGGGTCGCAACTCGACCCAATCCAGCTCGCTCCCGATGCGCTGCAGCGACATTTCGTTCAATTCGCCGAACACGCTGTACAGCACGTGCGCGAGCTGCTCTTCGCGCAGACCCCTGCGGACCAGGTCGCCGAGCGCCAGGACGAGCTGCGGCGTCTCCCTCGCCAGTTGCTCGAAGGAGGTTTTCTCCAGCCGCACCAGCTCCGTGTCCGCCACGGCACGAACCGTTGCGGGGCGCCGGCCTCCAATCAGCATCTGCATCACGCCGACCAGCTTGCCGGCGCCGAATTCCATCGTCGCCGTGCGTGTTCCACCCTCGGTTACCTCGCTCCCCAGCAGCCGGCCGCGGATCACCAGGTACATACAGTCACCGATCTCCCCCCATTTGAACAGCGTCTGCCCGGCGGCAAGCTTCACGCGTGTCGAGCGGTCGCTGAGCTTGCCGAGAACGGCCTCGGGCAGCTGGTCGAAGGGTGGTGTGGAGCGCAGGAACGCGAGCAACCCGGAATCGGGGGGGACGGGGTTCGGAGTCGGCTGGTTCATGGCGCTAGGCAGGAACCGGAAACCCGGTTCCGCCGGACAAGGATACCGCGACGCGTCGATATTGCGGCAGCGCGGTCGCGCGGCGCACAATGGTCGTGAATATGCTGCAATTGACCGGCGTGGGGAAGCGGTTTGGCGCGCGGCAGGTGATCGCGGGCCTCGAGCCCGCCGATGCCGGCAGCATCCTGTTCGACGAAGCGGAGCTCACGCAACTATCAGATGACACGCTGACGCTGCTGCGCCGCGACCGGTTCGGCTTCGTTTTCCAGGCGTTTCACGTGCTTGCGCACCTGACCCTGGTGCAGAACGTGAGCTTGCCTCTGCTGCTGCGATCGAACTTCGCGAAGGCCTTGTCGGCCGCTGGCAGAAACTCAACCCGCCAAGCCATGCCGGCGCTTGACCTCGGCCCAAGGAACGGGCTTCCCGCCCTGGCTGCGAGCCAACTCGACCGCGCGCGCACCCGCGAGTTCTTCGAGGTATGCCTCGACCGCTAGTCGGAGCAGCGCCGCTTTCGGTTTGTGGGTGCGACGCGCCTCGCGAGCCAGCGCGGCGTCAAGTTCAGGGGGAAGTTTCAAATCCAATTTGCTGACCCGTCCGTGAGGAAAGCAGGCGCATTTTATCACTCGATACGATTGAGTCTGTTACGCACTTCCGACTTGGCCCGCTTCGGACCATGGATCGAAGGTAACATCCGCAGGCGGCGCACTTCCGGGGAGGCTGACTTCATTGCGTGAGTCTTCTGTCAAACAGCGACTCGCAGCGATTCTTGCTGCCGACGTGGCCGGCTATTCGCGCCTGATGGCTGGAGGCGAACGGGCAACCGTAGCTGCGCTCGATTCCGCGCGCGCCGCGTTTCGCGAACATATCGATGCCAACCAGGGCCGGGTCATCGATATGGCGGGAGATTCGGTGCTCGCGGTATTCGAAACTGCGACCGGCGCGGTTGCCGCCGCGCTTGCGGTACAGAAAGTCCTCGCCGCTATGGCGGAAGACGTCGCCGAAGACCGCAAAATGCGCTTTCGCATCGGTGTCCATCTCGGTGACATCATGGAAAAAACCGACGGCACAGTTTACGGCGACGGCGTCAATATCGCAGCCCGGTTGGAGGGGCTGGCCGAGCCGGGCGGAATCACGGTCTCGGACGCGGTACAGGGTGCTGTCCGTGGCAAGGTGGCTGCGGGATTCATCGATCAGGGCGAACAGCAGGTGAAGAACATCCCCCACCCGGTGCGCGCGTTCCGCGTTGATGCGGAGAATTCGGGCCCCCGCACATCGGCCGGTCAACCGGAGCTCGCACTGCCGGCAAACGCGTCGATTGCAGCGCTTCCGTCGATTGCGGTACTTCCCTTCGCCAATATGAGCGGAGATGCGGAGCAGGAATACTTCGCCGACGGCATCGTCGAAGACATCATCACGGCGCTCTCGCGCATGCAGTCGTTCTTCGTCATTGCACGCCATCGAACACGCCCTGAGCCTGGCCCCGAACCTGTTTATCGTCCTGTTTGCCGCGGAGACGATCAGGATGCTGGTCGGCGAGGCGGATGCTGCAATCGAGCACTTCACACGAGCCATGCGTGTCAGCCCACGCGAACCGGGCATGGGCGCCCTGATTTCTGGAATCGGTCACGCCCACCTCGTTGCTGGCAGGTACGAGGAAGCGCTTGTGGCGGGCCAACGCGCGACCCGCGAGAGCCCCAATTATGTGGGCGGCTACGGGGTGATGATCAGGAGCCTGGTGTCCCTCGGAAGGCTCGACGAAGCCAAGATGCTTGTCCCGCGCCTGCTGGAACTTGCGCCGGGCTTATCCATCTCGCGATACCGGAGTATGAATCCATTCAAGGACAAGGCATACAGGAACCGCAGTGCCGAAGGCATGCGGGCGGCAGGCGTTCCTGAGTAAATTCTGCCGCGCCGGATCATGCTTCGACTGACGGGAGTTGGAAAGCGTTTCGGCACGCGCCAGGTGTTCGCCAACGTCGCGCTCGCGCTGGACGCGGGCGAGTACGTCGCCATCATCGGCGAATCCGGTATCGGCAAATCCACGCTGCTCAACCTGATCGCCGGCCTCGAGCCCGCCGACGAGGGCAGCATCAAGTTCGATGACGCGGAACTCACGCAACTGTCGGATGACACGCTGACGCTGCTGCGCCGCGACCGGTTCGGCTTCGTGTTCCAGGCGTTTCACCTGCTCGCGCACCTGACGCTGCTGCAGAACGTGAGCCTGCCGCTGTTGCTGCGCGGGCAGGCGCCTTCGGATTCGGAACCGCTTGCCGCGGCAGCGCTTGATTCCGTGGGACTGAGTGGCCGCGAAGCGAGTATGCCGCGGGAACTCTCCGGAGGCGAATTGCAGCGCGTGGCGATCGCGCGCGCGCTGGTTGGCCAGCCGCGCCTGGTGCTTGCGGACGAGCCGACCGGCAACCTCGACCAGGAAAACGCGCGCCAGGTCCTTGCGCTGCTGCGCACCCAGGTGAAACGGCACGGCGCAGCCGGGATCCTGGTCACGCACTCCGAGGCTGCTGCGGCGACGACGGACCGGGTTTACCGGTTGCGCCCGGATGGTCTGACGCTCGCGTGACTTTTGAGAAGCTTTTCTTGCTCGTGCGTGGCGACCTGATCGTTCTTTGGGCGGCACTCATGATGATGCGGTAGCTGCTAGAACGGCACGAATGCGTGCGGTTATCGGTGATGCGGCCGTGCGGCGCGCCTGCGGCGCGCGCCGCTGCCACGAGCAATGCGATCCGTTCCATGCCTCCCCCCGTGTTGTTTCCGGTGAATGCTACGCCAGCTGTGCGGCCCAGGCGCGGATCTCGCTCTGGCGACCGCGCAACGCAAGTACCCCGAGGTCGCGATAGGCGATGCCCGGCACGGCGCCGAGCGCGGCAACCGCCTCGGCCGAGACGATGAAGCGGTGACCGAGCTCGCGCGTGGCCTGCTCGAGGCGTGACGCGGTGTTCATGACATCGCCGTGATAGACGATCGCGCGGCGTTGCACGCCGACCTCGCCGGCGATCACCGGTCCCAGGTGCAGCGCCCCGCGTAACTCCGCGCGCGCCGCGAGCGCGGCCCGCATGGCGAAGAAGCAGCGCAGCGGCCGTCCATCCACGACGCCGTCCGTTTCTTCCCAGGTGACGACGATCTCGTCGCCGACATACTGGTAGATCTCGCCGCGGCATGCGGCGATCGGCTCGGCAAAAGCGGCGAATACGCCGCTCAGGAAACGATGCGCTCCAAGCGCCCCGAGACGTTCCGCGAGCGCGGTCGAGCCGACCACGTCCACGAACAGAATAAACCTGCGTTCCTCGCGCGGCCGCCGGTAGCGCCCGAGCACGAGATTGCGCAAGTTGCGGCCACCCACCAGTTGCGCTACCTGGAGCGTGAGGACGAATGCGAGCGTCACGACCAGCCCGAACGTGATCGTGACCGACGGCAGCGATGGCGCCGCTTCCCGATCGGCGAGGTTCACGCCGACGAGCAGTCCGATCAGGCGTTGTCCCGGGTCGGCCTCCTGGATGGCAAGGATGATGGCAGCGTAAACGACGGTCTTCAGCAGCACGACCACCAGAAACGGCGCGGCACGCAACCGGCGCAGGTACGGCGAATCGCGGAGGGAAATCTCGCAGGCGACGATGCTTCCCGCCGTCAGCGTTGCCTGGACCACGCCGACGAGCGCGCCGATCAGCAGCGTGCGCGGCCCGTAGACGCCGGAGGTAAGCCCGGTAAGCCCGAGAAACATTCCAAATACGCCGCCGATCGCGGCGCTTGCTGCGAATACCCATAGCAGCCTGCGCCACCTCTCGCGCCGCAAGCCCGGGGTCGTTTCGCTCATTGCAAAGCTACGCCACGCGATTGAGCAGCGGCAGGCCTTCCTTCACGCGCCGGCAGTTCTCGAGCGCCAGCGCGAGACAGCGGTCGAACATCTCCTGCGTGAGCCATGCGAGGTGGGGCGAGACCACCACGTTCGGCAGCGTAAGAAGAGGATGGTCCGGACGCGGCGGTTCCTCGCCGAAGACGTCGAGCGCGGCGGCGGCGAGCCGGCCTTCGCGCAACGCCGCGGCGAGCGCGGTTTCGTCCAGCAGCGCGCCGCGCGCGGTGTTGACGAGGATCGCGCCGGGTTTCATGGCGCGAATTGCCCTGGCGTCGAACAGCGAATTCGTTTCCGGCGTGAGCGCCACGTGCAGCGAAACGATGTCGCTCCGCGCTAGCAGTTCCTCGAGGCCGACGCGCGGGAAGGGTGCGCCTGCCTTGGCCGTGCGGCTCGCATAAACGACCTTCGCGCCGAGCGCCGCCAGCCATGGCGCGAGCAAGCGGGGCACCGCGCCGAAACCGACCAGCCCGACGGTTCTTCCACCGAGTTCGCCGAATCCGTCCTGCATGGCCCAGCTCTCGAGCCAGCCGCCTTCGCGGCGCACGTTCGCGTCGAGCTCGCGCAGCCGCCGCAGGCAGGCGAGCATCAGGAGCAGCGCCATCTCGGCCACCGCGCGGCTGTTGGCGCCGGGCAGGTTGCACACTGCGATGTCGCGCGCTTTCGCGGCTTCGAGGTCGATGGTGTTCACGCCGGTGCCGATCTTCTGGATCAGCTTGAGGTTCGGCGCAAGCGCAATCTGCGCGGCGGTCACGGGCTTCAGGACGTGCCAGAGCGCCTGGGCCTCCACCAGCTCGCGTTCGAAATCGCGGTCCTCGCTTTCCGGGCAGACCCTCAGCTGGAACGGCCATGCGAGCCTGACCGCCTTGTCGATCAGCGCGGGGCTGGCATCGAAACGGAACAGGATGCGCATCAACGCAGGTATCGCTTGAACAGCCGGCGGGCGGGGTAGGGCAGCGCACCCGCACCCAGTGATTGCTCGATGCGCAGGCCTTCATTCCATTTCGCCATGCGTTCCGAGCGCGAGAAGCTGCCGACCTTGAGCTCGGGCACGCCCCAGCCAACGGCCAGGTGCACGATGGACGTGTCCTCCGACTCGCCCGAACGCGCCGAGGCGATGGTGCCGTAGCCCGCGGCCCGCGCCGCCAGCACGGCATCGTGGGTTTCGCTCACCGTGCCGACCTGGTTGGGTTTGATCAGCACCGCGTTGCATGCGCCCTGCGCTGCCGCCGCTCGCACGCGGGCCGCGCTGGTGACGAGGAAATCGTCGCCCACCACCTGCACCTTGTCGCCGACCTGCCTGGTGAAGGATTGCATTGCCGCCGTGTCGTTCTCGGCGAAGGGGTCCTCGACCGAGACGATCGGGTAGGCATCGATCCAGCGCGCGAGCATCAGCGCAAGCTGCTCGGCGCTCAAGTTCCGGTTCTCGAGGGCGAGGTGGTAGCGCCCGCCGCGGTAGAACTGCGTCGCGGCGACATCGAGCGCAATCGCGACGTCCTCGCCAGGCTTGAAGCCCGCATCCTCGATCGAAGCGACCAGCTCCGCGACGCCTTCCTCGTTCGACTTGAACGCGGGCCAGTAGCCGCCTTCGTCGGCGACGCCGCCAAGCGCGCCCTTCTTCGCCAGCCGGCCTCCGGCCGCGTAATACACCTCGGCGGTCCATTCCAGCGCCTCGGCAAAGCTGCCCGCGCCCGGACAGACCACGAGATAATCCTGGATATCCACTCGCCCGCGCGCGTGCGCGCCGCCGCCGTAAATCTGGATCTCGGGCACCGGCAACGCAACGCGCCTGTCGCCGGCGAGATGGCGCCACAGCGGCTGGCGTGCCGATGCGGCGGCCGCGTGCAGGCAGGCAAGCGATACGGCCACCAGCGCGTTGCCGCCCAGGCGGCTCTTGTCGGGCGTGCCGTCGAGCGCGATCAGCGCATCGTCGATCTCGCGTTGCGCCGCCGCGTCCTTGCCGAGGAGCGCAATGCGGATCTCTCCGTCCACGGCGTGCACCGCGTGCCGCACGTCCAGGCCGCGCAACGACTTGCCGCCGTCCCGCTTGTCGCGCGCCTCGCCCGAGCCGGTGGACGCTCCGGCGGGCGCAATTGCGCGCCCGATCGCGCCGTCGTCGAGCGCGATCTCGGCCTCTACGGTGGGCCTGCCGCGCGAGTCCCACACCCGCCTGCCGCGAAGCTCTACGATCGCTGCCACGTTTCGCGGACCTCCGAGAGGGTTGCGGGTGGAGAGAGCAGCAGCGTGCGCGCCGCGGCCCGCACCCGATCGATGTCGTCTTCACCCGTCAGGTACTCCACCGGCGACTTGCCATCCACCCGTGCGAGCAGCAGTCCGGGCAGCAGAGAGGCAACGCGCGCCTCGAGCTCCGCGCGCGGCTCCCAACCCGCGCCTGCGAGATAACTTGCCGCGAACGCATCGAAGCAGGCGAGCAAGGCAGCGCGCGCCGCGGGGACCCACAGGCATTTGAGCAGCAGATGGTTGAGGCAGAACGCCGCGTCGAAGGCCGGATCGCCATACCAGGCGCATTCAGCGTCGAGGAATACCGGGCCTTGCGGTCCGACCAGCAGGTTCTTGGGGCTCACGTCGCCATGCACCAGGCAGAATCGGGTCGCGGCCGTCCGATCGGCCAGCGCGGAGAGCCGTGCGGCGAGATCCGGGTGGCGCCGGGCCGTGGCGAGCAGGTAGGGCTCGAGGCGGATGGCATGGAAACTGGCGTCGGTGGCGAACTGCTGCGCGATCGCCGAATCTCCCGCGGTTGCGCAATGAATGCGGGCGAGACGCTCGCCGACCTGCCGCGCGAAGGACGGTTCGGCGCGCCCGGCGGCGAGCTCGGCTTTCCACAGCGGGTACCGCGCAGGGTCCAGGTATTCCATCGCGAAGTAGCCTGCGTCGTCGTGCGCCAGCACGCGCGGCGCACCGCCCGGCACGATCGCGCAAACCGTTTCCAGCCAGATGCGTTCGTAGCGGTTGCGCTCGACCGGCGCTTCCCAGAGCTGCGCCACCCGCAGCCGCGGCAACGCGCGCTTGACGCAGAGCGTCTGCGCGCGCAGTTCGACCTTCCAGATGTCCGAGGAAACTCCGCCGGTGAGCGGCTCCGCGCGCGGCTGCTCATGCATTTGTGCAAGATTCGCGCGTCTCAGGAAAGCGAGGACCGGCGCGAAGGCGTCGTCCGCGGCCTGAGGCGCCGCGCTCACGGTGCGAGCCGGGAACGCGTCCAGCCTCCGCCTGCGCGCCGGTACAGCAGGCGGTCGTGCAGGCGGTTCTCGCGGCCCTGCCAGAACTCGATCGCCTCGGGAAGCACGCGGTAGCCGCCCCAGTGCGGCGGGCGCGGCGGCGCCTCGCCATGGCGCTCGCGCATCGCCTGGAGCGATTTCTCCAGCGTGGGGCGATCATCCACCGGCGCGCTCTGCGCCGAGGCCCAGGCCGAGAGTCGCGCGCCGAGCGGGCGGCTGGCGAAATAGGCATCGGACTCGCCTGCGTCCACTTTCTCGGCACGCCCTTCGATGCGCACCTGGCGCTCGAGCTGGTGCCAGAGGAACAGCAGGCAGGCGCGCGCGTCGCGCGCCAGCTCGCGCCCCTTGCGGCTTGCATAATTGGTGAAGAACACGAATCCGCCCTGTTCGAGCCCCTTGAGCAGAACGATGCGCGCGTCCGGCCGCCCGTCCTCGCCAGTGGTGGCCAGCGTCATTGCATTGGGCAGCGCCAGCTCTGCCGCCACCGCCTCGTGGAACCAACGCTCGAACTGGCGGAGCGGATCGGTGTCGGCGTCGGACTCCGTGAGCCCGGCGAGGACGTATTCCCTGCGCAGATCGGCGATGTTCATGGCAGGCGCGATTCTACCGCTGTCGCTAGAATCGCCCCTGATATGCAAGGCGTCATCGACTACACCCACGGCATCAGCGCGGTCGATTCGCTCCTCATCCGGCCGCTGCAGAGCGCGGTGCATGTCGTGGTCGAGCAGGGCCGCGCGGCGATCATCGACACCGCCGCAAGTCATTGCGTGCCGCCGGAGCATGTCGACTGGATCGTGTTGACCCACATCCACCTCGACCACGCCGGCGGGGCGGGGGAATTCATGCGCCGCTGCCCCAATGCCCGGCTCACCGTGCACCCTCTCGGTGCTAGGCACACCGTCGATCCCGCGAAGCTGATCGAGGCGACGATCGGCGTGTACGGCGAAGCCGAGACCCGCCGGATGTACGGGGATATCCTGCCGGTACCCGCCGAGCGGATCGAAACGGCGCAGGACGGCGGGTCGATCCGGCTCGCGGGACGCGAGCTCAGCTTTTACGACGCTCCGGGCCATGCGCTGCACCATGTGGTGGTGCGCGATTCCGCAAGCGGCCATATCTTCGCCAGCGATACCTTCGGGCTGTCCTATCGCGAACTGGATCTGGACGGCCGGCAGTTCGCGTTTCCGACCACCACTCCGGTGCATTTCGATCCGCCGGCGCTGCACCGCTCGGTCGACCGGATGCTCGCGCTGGAGCCGAAAGCCATTTACGTCATGCACTTCGGCAGGGTGGACCAGCCGCAGCGCATGGCTGCGGACCTGTACCGGCTCAATGCCCAGGGCCTCGGCGTCTGGCTCGATGCGCAGCGGGCGTGATCTGCTGCGCCTCCGGCTGTTGTCCGTTTGCAGCGCCGCGCGGACGATTTGTCGTTTTCTCTCTCGTGGGCGTTGACATGCACAGAGAGTTTCGGCATCTTGTCGCATCCGCTGCATGACAGCGGGTCGATGTACAAAGATCCGGAACCCCCTAGGTCCGTTCAGAGGAGAAATGAAGATGGCGAAGAAAAAAGCCGCGAAGAAGTCCGCACCCAAGAAAAAGTCCGGCGCGAAGCGCAAGCCGAATGCAGCTTTCATGAAGCCCATGACTCCGAGCGCTTCGCTCGGAGCGGTGATCGGATCGAACGCGATGCCGCGCACCGAGGTCACCAAGAAGATCTGGGGCTATATCAAGAAGAACTCGCTGCAGGACAAGAAGAACCGCCGCATGATCAACGCCGACGACAAGCTGAAGGCCGTGTTTGGCGGCAAGTCGCAGGTCTCGATGTTCGAGATGACCAAGCTGGTCAGCAAGCACCTCAAGTAACCGCCCTGGCTGCCGGGGGTGGTCAGCCTCCGGCAGGTTTTCCCCTCAATTCTTCAGCTTCATGCCTCGGCCGACACCACGCGGTCGCGGCCCGCGCTCTTTGCGCGGTACAGCGCCACATCGGCGCGAGCGAGCAATTCCGCGATGGTCTCGCCGCTGCGGTAGCAGGCGACGCTCGCCGAGAGCGTGACCCGCAGTCCTTTGGCGCGCCCGGATCGTGCGCGCGCACTACTGCCGAGCGCATGCGTTCCGCGCTGACGATCGCGCTGTCGATCAGCGTGCCCGTTGTCGCCCCTGAGCGCGGCATTGCTTGCCTGAATGGGCCGAACTCGGGCAGCATTCGTCAAAATGCAGGTTGCGCATGCCCCGACCTCGCTGAGGACACCCCATGCCAAGGCAAATCCACCGCGCACCAACCCCGCGCAAGCGAGACTCGCGCGCGGGATGGCCAAGAGCGCGCAGCGGGCGAATGAGTTTGCCTATTGCTTTTTCCTATTGCTCATCTAGTCCGATCAACTGAAAGGAAAGCCAGATCATGCCGCAAGGGAAGGTTTTAGTCGCTCAGGGCGGAGGACCGACCGCGGTCATCAATCAATCGATGGCAGGCGTCGTCCTGGAAGCCCGCAAGTTTCGCGACGTTGGATTGGTCTATGGCGCCTATCACGGGGTGTCCGGCATCATCGACGAAGAGTTCCTCGACCTCACTCAGGAGACCAGCCACAACATTGAAATGGTGGCCAACACGCCATCCTCCGCGCTCGGTTCGACACGCGACAAACCCGACCTGAAGTATTGCCAGGAGATATTCAAGGTTCTCAAGGCGCACGGCATCGGCTACTTCTTCTACATTGGCGGCAATGACTCTGCCGACACGGTGCGGATCGTCAGCGAAGAAGCGCACCGGGCCGACTATCCGCTGCGCTGTATCCACATTCCGAAAACCATTGACAATGACCTGGTCGGCAACGACCACACGCCGGGCTTCCCATCGGCGGCCCGCTTTGTCGCCCAGGCCTTTATGGGGGCCAACCTGGACAACGCCGCACTGACAGGGGCCTACTTGGCCGTGGTGATGGGCCGGCATGCCGGCTTTCTGACGGCGGCGGCGGCGCTTGGGAAGAAATTTCCAGACGATGGCCCGCACCTGATCTATCTTCCGGAATGCACCTTCAGCGTCGAAAAATTTCTGGCGGACGTGAAGGCCGCCTATGACAAGTACGGCCGCTGTGTGATCGCGGCTTCGGAAGGCATTCATGACAGCCAGGGCACCCCCATCACCACTCAACTGGCGAGTCAGGTTGAGCGCGATGCCCATGGCAATGTGCAGCTTTCGGGCACCGGAGCCCTGGCCGACCTGCTCTGTCGCGAGATCAAGAACAATCTCGACATCAAGCGCGTACGGGGCGACACATTCGGCTACCTCCAGCGTTCATTCATGGGGTGCGTCTCGGATGTCGATCAGCGCGAGGCCCGCGAGGTTGGCGAAAAAGCCGTGCAATACGCCATGTGGGGCGATCGCGACGGGTCCGTCGCCATCAAGCGCACCGGCTTTTACTCGGTCGATTACCAGTTGGTTCCGCTAGAGTCCGTGGCGGGAAAAACGCGCGTCATGGAAGACGAGTTCATTGCTGCCAACGGCACCGACGTCACCGACGCGTTTCGAATGTATTTGCGTCCCTTGCTGGGCTCCGGCCTACCGGACGCCTACCGCTTGCGGCTGAACAAGGTCGATAAAATTCTTAGTTCCGCCAAATAGGCACGGGTATTCC